>NZ_JCAMOR010000047.1:0-63822 GCF_059512385.1 Bradyrhizobium sp. Crot121
GTAATGATTTCAATGGCTTATTGGGATATATAAGGGATTTTAAGTCCCTTGCGTCTACCAATTCCGCCACGTCCGCGTTCGTCGGGAGAAGGATATCTAGCGCGTTTGGTGACGAAGTGGAAACAGGATAATTGTTGCCGAATACATGTTATTTCAACAGTTTAACGCGTAACGCGACGACGCGACGTCTTGCGTATCGCGCTGCGCGGTGGCCGCCCAGCCTCAATCCGGACATTTCCCGCTGCTTTAGCCAATCTCAACACTTAACCGTTTATCAAGGCGCCATGTCCGTCCGCACCTTCCTCCACCTGCCGCCGCGCACGGCCGTGACCGCCGCGCTGCTTGCGCTTGGCGGCCTGCTTTGCGGCTGCGCCCAGATGGGCGAGACGCTCAGCCCGGCCTTCGTCGATCCCGCGAAATACGATCTTTACGACTGCAAGCAACTCGAGACGGAGCGCGCGGCGCTGACGTCGCGCGCGGCGGAGTTGCAGGGGCTGATGTCGAAGGCGGAGACCGGGGTCGGCGGCGCCGTGGTGGCGGAGGTGGCCTACCGCAACGATTACGTCGCGGTGCGCGCGCAGCAGAAGCTCGCCGAGGAAAACTGGCGACGCAACAGATGCCATGAGACGATCGTGGCGGCGCCGGCGCCGATCGTGCCACCGGCGCCCGCCCGAGGCGCGCGTTCGCGCTGAATCGCGCCTTCACTCCCGCCAATCATAGATCCAGTCCTGCCGCGCCAGCATTCGCTGCGGACCCATCGCCCGGATGACGAGATCGCGCGTCAGCGCCATCGGCCCGGTGAGGTGATAGATGCGTCCCTGTCGCTGAGCTGTGCGCCGCACCCGATCGACGCGCCCGCGGCGCAGCCTGGTGTAGCGCTTCAGCGCAGCGGGAATGCCGGAGATGTCCTCGCCGGTGCAGCCAGAGAGGCAATTGGCAAGCACGGCGGCATCCTCGATCGCCATGCCCGCGCCTTGCGCAGCAAAGGGCAGCATCCCGTGCACGGCGTCGCCGAGCAGGGCGACCGCGCCCGCGCTCCATTCGCTGACCTCGGGCATCGTGAACAGCGCCCAGCGCCGCCATTCCTCGACCGCGCCGATCAGCGTCCGCGCGCTGTCGGGCCAATCGGCGGAGAACGCGTTCTTGATCTCGCCCGCATCGCCGGCCTCGCTCCAGCCCGGCCGGTTCCAGGTTCCCGGCACGATCGCGACCACATTGATCCGTCGTGCTGCGGCGATCGGATAGGCGACCAGATGCGCGTTCGGTCCCATCCAGAGCTGCACCCGCGGCGAGGCGGATTCGCGCGGCAGCGCCTTCGCATCGAGCGTGCCGCGCCAGGCGATCAGCCCAGAAAACCGTGGATGCAGTTCCGGGAACAGGCGGCTGCGCACGGACGACCAGATGCCGTCGGCGCCGATCAGCGCCGCCGCCGGCTCATGCTGCCGCGCGTCGCCGCAGCGCGCGGCCACCGTCAGTCCTCTGGCGTGGTCGGCGACATCCTCGAACTGCCAGCCCAGGCGGAGTTCGATGTCGGGATGATCCTCAACCTCTGCCTGCAGCGCTCCTTGCAAATCGGCGCGATGCACCACCCAATAGGGTGAGCCGGCGCGCGTGCTCGCGGCCTCGCCGAGCGGCAGGCGGGCGATCTCGCCGCCCGCGCGCGCACTGACGACGCTGATCGCTTCCGGCGTCACCGCGCGCGGCGCAAGCCGCGGTTCGAGGCCGAGACCGACCAGGACGCTGCTGGCATTGGGTGAAAGCTGCAGGCCCGCGCCGACTTCCTCCAGCCGCGGCGCCTTTTCCAGGATGACGACACGAAAGCCCTTCGCCGCGAGGGCCAGCGAAGCTGTCAGTCCTCCGATCCCGGCACCAGCGACGACAACGGTGCGCGTGATCGCCACGGATCAATCAGCCATGAGCAGTCAGGCGACTTTGTCCTTCAGCACGCATTCGGGCGGGCGCGCTTCGCCGGCCGCGAGATCGGGCGCGAAGCGATACAGCGTCGAGCAGTAGGGGCAGATGATCTCGTTGTCATTGCCGAGATCGAGGAACACATGCGGATGGTCGAACGGCGGGTTCGCGCCCACGCACATGAACTCCTGCGAGCCGATCTCGATCACCGAGACTCCGGCATCGTTATGGAAGTGCGGGACGACGTGGTCGGACATATCTTCACCTTGGGATGGCAATAACGGACGGACGCAATTAACGCGATGCGGCACTGCGAAATGCCCGGCACCATACTGGCGGGTGGAGTTGATTCCTAGAGCCCCGACCATCCATTTGCTCATGCAAATTCGACACAATCTTGTCGTCGGAGAGAAGCCCTTCTTTCGTCGGGGCTGTTGTGTCTTAAAAACGGCACACTATTTCCAAGTTGAGCAAAACCCTGGGTTTTATCGAATGAAGCGAGCGCGGGTCAGTATAGGGGTGGCAGGGATGCTGGTGAGCATCGCCGCCGGCGTCGCGCTGTGGCCGTATGCCAGCGACGCGTATGCCATGCTGGCCGCACAGGACGAGCCGGCGCAATTGGCCGACCTGCAGATCAGTTCTGCTTTACGGAATGACGAGCGCCTAATCGAGCAGAATATCGAACAGGCGCTGGCTGCTGATGACGCCGATCTCGCCAACAGCTTTCTCGAACTCGCGCGTGAGAAGAATGTCGCAATCAGCGATGGACTGACCACGCGCGTGAACGATGCGGTTGCGGAAGCGAGCTCGACCTCGCATGTCGCCAAGCGCTTTGCCACGGGCCTCGTCACCGGCACCGCGGACGATCTCGCCAGCCTGTCCGGCACGGTCGCGGGTGATCTTTTTGTTTTCGGCGATGTCAGGGATGTCGTGCGCGAAGGCAAGCATCTGGCAATGGGCGAGGAGACCGATCATCTCATTCTTGGCCTCGCCGCCGCCGGCCTTGCAGTGACGGCTGCGACCTATGTTTCCGTCGGCGGTGTCGCGCCGGCGCGCGCCGGGCTGTCGCTGGTGAAGGATGCGCGCAAGGTCGGCCGGATCAGCGAGGGGCTCTCGGCCTGGGCCGGCCGCTCCGCGCGCCAGGTCGTGGATGCGCCGATGCTGCAGGAGGCGGTGGCCTCGGCTTCCGCGCTCCGTCCGGGCCAGACCATGACCGCGATCAAGGCGGCGTTCCGCATGGAAAAGGCCGGGGCTCTGGTTCGCCTTGCCAAGGATGTCGGGCGCATCGGCGAAAAAGCCGGCACCCGCGGCGCGCTGGAGACGCTCAAGATCGCGGAGGGACCGAAGGATGTCGCGCGCGCCGCGCGGCTGGCGGAAGCGAAGGGCAGCCAGACTCGCGCGATCCTGAAACTGTTCGGCCGCGGCGCGCTGCTGCTTGCTGCCGGCGCCTTCAACCTCACTATGTGGCTGTTCGGCGCGCTGCTGACGCTGTTCGGCTTCCTGTCCTCAATCAAGGCAACCACCGAACGCCTGACGCTGGCATGGCTGCGCCGCAGCAAGGCGCGGCGCTTGCGGAAACAACTCGCGATGGCACAAGCGCCATCCGAGGCTGCGGTGGCGGGCGCTACCGGCTGCCGCTAAGCTCTGCGATCGTTCGCCGGTCGTCAATCCAAGAAAATCCCTCAAACAACGGAAGACGCGATGCCGAGTTTTCATCACGGCGCTGTTGAGATCGCCTATCTTGACGAAGGCGAGGGCGATCCGATTTTCCTCGTGCACGGCTTTGCCTCGAGCAAGAACGTGAACTGGGTCTATCCCGGCTGGGTCTCGGAACTGCGCAAGGATGGCCGCCGCGTGATCGCGCTCGACAATCGCGGCCACGGCGAGTCCGCCAAGCTCTACGATCCCGCAGAGTACGACATCGCCGTCATGGCAAGCGACGTGATCGCGCTGATGGATCATCTCGGCATCCCGCGCGCGGATATCATGGGTTATTCGCTGGGCTCGCGGATGACGGCGGTGCTGGCGCACAACGAGCCGCAGCGGTTGCGCTCGGCAATTCTCGGCGGCATCGGCATCGGCCTGATCGAGGGCGGCGGTCCCGGGGAGAATGTCGCTGTCGCGCTGGAGGCGCCCTCGCTGGAGGATGTCACCGATCCGGTCGGTCGCACCTTCCGTGCCTTCGCCGATCAGACCCGCTCCGACCGCTCTGCGCTCGCCGCCTGCCTGCGCGGCTCGAGGCGGCTGATGACACGGCAGGAGGCCGCCGACATCGACGTGCCCGTCCTGATCGCGGTCGGCAGCAATGACGAGATCGCGGGCTCGGCCGAAGCGCTCGGCCGCGTTATCCCGCGGTCGCAAGTGCTTGCGATCCCGAACCGCGATCACATGCGGGCGGTGGGCGACAAGGTCTACAAGACCGGCGTGATCGACTTCCTGTCGCAAAGAGAATGATCTTCTACGCCAGGAGAATGTTCTTCTACGGAAATCGAACTTAAGCCTGCTTGATTTCCGGCAAATGCCGACCAATTGGATGTGACGTCTCCGCATAGCGGTTAAGCGAGGCTTATCCTTTGCCGAACCGCACCGGGACAAGCGTCGCTCAACCGTGCTATAGCGCACACCGAAACTGGGGCATGATCCGGAAAAGTGGGGACCGGTTCTCCAAGAAGATCATGCTCTGCAAAGATCACGCGAGGCCAGCCATGGCAGTGCATCAGGTCAATCCGCAAGGCGGCAAGCTCGCCGCGCTCGATCCGATCTGGGACCGGATCAGGAGCGAGGCCGAGGAGATCGTTCGCCGCGAGCCGGAGCTTGCCACCTTCATCTATTCCGCGGTGCTGCATCACGAGCGCCTGGAAGATTCGATCGTGCATCGGCTGGCCGAGCGGCTCGACCATTCGGCGCTGTCGGGCGATCTGATCCGCCAGACCTATGACGAGGCGTTGCGTGATGAGCCCGATATCGGCAACGCCTTCCGCGCCGATCTCGTCGCCGTCTACGACCGCGATCCCGCGACCTCGCGCTTCATCGACCCCTTGCTCTACTTCAAGGGCTTCCATGCGCTGCAGACGCATCGGCTCGCACACTGGCTCCATCTGAAGGGCCGCAAGGATTTTGCTTCTTATCTGCAGAGCCGCTCGTCGGAAGTCTTCCAGACCGACATCAATCCAGCCGCCAAGATTGGCCGCGGTATCTTCCTCGACCACGCTACCGGTTTTGTCTGCGGCGAGACCGCCGTGATCGACGATGACGTTTCGATCCTGCATGGCGTCACCCTCGGCGGCACCGGCAAGGAGAACGAGGATCGCCATCCGAAGATTCGCCATGGCGTGATGATCGGCGCCGGCGCCAAGATCCTCGGCAATATCGAGGTTGGTCATTGCGCGCGCATCGCCGCGGGCTCTGTCGTCGTCAAGCCGGTACCGCACAACGTCACGGTCGCGGGCGTACCGGCGAAGATCGTGGGGGAGGCCGGCTGCGCCGAGCCGTCGCGCACCATGGACCAGATGCTCAACGCGATCGGGCTTTGATTTCACTCGTGTTTCGCGATCGTTTCGATTGCAAATATTAGATTGTGCCAGAGCCGAAAAGGCTCTGGCGATTGCCGCCGTCCCGTCCTAAAACTCCGTCCCAAATCATCGATCCGATTGGAGACCGCCCGTGGACGTTCAGGAAGTCAGGAAACTTGACGCATATCTCAAACGCGTCTTCGGTAATCCGAAGATCCGCGTCGTGCCGCGGCCCAAGAAAGACGACTCCGCCGAAGTCTATATCGGCGAGGAGTTCGTCGGCGTCCTCTTCGTCGACGATGAAGACGACGATCGCTCGTTCCAATTCCAGATGGCGATCCTCGAAGAGGATCTGGCTGAGTAGGCCTGCGCCGGCCTGTAGTCCGTAGGGCGGGCAAAGCGCAGCGTGCCCACCATCCACGGGCCACGCAAGAAAGGTGGGCACGCTTCGCTTTGCCCACCCTACAAGATTCTACGAAATCACCATTACCCTCTCGGGCCGCGCAGTTGCGTCGTCAGGCGGTCCATGGCGGCGGCGACGTCGCGCCATTGTGAGAGCCAGCTTCGCGGAAAGCGATAAGTGAAGTCGGCGCCGTCGACGCGGCGTTCGCTCAGGCACATGCCGGGCGTCGGCGCGTCCCGCGTGCAGCGGGCGCTGAAGGTGGGCGAGGTCGACGTGAATAAATCCTCGCCGCCATAGGGCGAACCGTCGCGGAACGCGCGCATCGTCAGGTCGTCGTCCGTGCTTGCCGCTTGATCGAGATAGCGCGGATAGATTGTGCGCAGGCGGGTGTCGGGCGCAAGTGAATCGTGATGTGCCGCGATCGAAAGAAAGATCCTGTCGATCGGCTGCACCTTGTCCTCCACCGTCTCGGCGGTGACATGCTTGCGCGCCGGCGGTTCGAGCGAGGGATAGGCAAAGCTGAGATCGACGCGCTCCTGCGCGCCCGAGTGGCGCTGGATCTTCATGCGCACCGCCGCCGTCGGCACGTTGAACAGCGTGCCGCCGACACTGACCGGCAGCCTCGACGGATCGCTCAAGGGTACGGTGGTCCAGGTCGGCCACAACAGGTAGGTGACCAGCGCGATCGCGCCGCAGGCGAGGGCCGCTGCGATCAGGATCGGCAGGATGTGCGCGCGCGGATTCCTGCGCGTGTCGCGCGCAAGGTGCTGGGCCGTCGAGAGCAATGTCATCGAACGAGAATGGATGGGTTCGCGTGATGCCGAATCATCCGGCGAATATGCCACGCGGCGGCCAATTTCCGTATGATTTCAGGGAATCCGGCAAGCGGTGAGCCATGCGTAAAGGTAGCAATGTAGCTTCCATGTTAACCCTTTCTTAAGGATGATGTGGCGGCGGAGCGGCAATTTTGCCAAAGGAAGCGCGCGGTCTGTTGAGTAGCGGAAGTTTGCCATGTCGCCCGATGCGCTGAACTCGTTCTTCGCCCTTTGCCTCGGCTTCGCGCTCGCCGGCGCACTTACCAGCGGCTATCAGGCGATGGCGCAGCGGCCGGCCGGCTTCGGCCTGTTGCAGGAAGGCGCGGCGCCAAGGACTTTCGCCGCGGTGCCGTTCCTGGTGTTCGCCGCGCCCTTCATCATCATGCGCAACACGCTGCGTGGCGCCAAGATCGAAAGTCGCCGCTTCGAATTCGTGATGATGGCGACCATCATCGCCGGCTTCTGGAGCCTGATGTCCGGCACCTTCTTCCTGATGACATTGCGCGCCGCCGGCGTTCTCGTCTGAGCGCTGCTTTACCGTTGTTCCCTAGAGCTTCGGCTCTGATGGAATCAGAACCGAAGCTCTAGATTTTTGTTTTGACGCGTTTTCTTCACGCGAACCGGTATCCACTTCGCTCGAAAACGCCTTGGTCGCTCGCTTGAAAAGCCTTTGACCGCTGTGCCAATGTCGCCTCGAAAGAGGAGACATCCATGGCGATCTATGAACTGGACGGGCAGGGGCCCGATCTGCCGGCCGACGGCAACTATTTCATCGCGGACACCGCAACCGTAATCGGCAAGGTGCGCCTGCTCAGCGGGGCCAGCGTGTGGTTCGGCGCGGTGCTGCGCGGCGACAATGAGTGGATCGAAGTCGGCGAAGGCGCCAACGTCCAGGACAATTCCACCTGCCACACCGACCTCGGCTTTCCGCTCGTGATCGGCAAGAACGTCACCGTCGGCCACAATGTGATCCTGCACGGCTGCACTCTGGAAGAGGGCGCCCTGGTCGGCATGGGATCGATCGTGATGAACGGCGCACGCATCGGCCGCGAGAGCATCGTCGGCGCGGGCTCTGTGATCACCGAGGGCAAGGAATTTCCGCCGCACTCGCTGATCATCGGTTCGCCCGCGCGGGTGATCCGGGCGCTGGACCCTGCGCAGGTTGCGAAGATGGGAAGCGCGGTGAAGTTCTATCAGCTGAACGGGCCGCGCTTCAAAAAGGGCCTCCGCAAGATCGGTTAACGATCCGAGCGGCGTCGCGCTTCGGAACGTCCTTTCCTTGACTTCGGCGCTGCCGACTTGGCGGTATCTGTCTTCGGCTTCGCGGCGCTTTTACGTAACGCGTCGCGCAGATCGATCGGAATGCCGTGCTTCTTGAGCAGGTCTGCGAACGCTTCATCGGCCAATTCCTGAAATGTCGCCATCCTGTCGCGCCCGAGCTGCTTGAGCTTGTCGAACGTATCCTCGTCGAAAGCGATCAGTTTGCGCATCCTCGCACCTTGCACTGCGTCCGGCCCAATGGCTCCCGGAGCGTTTGGTTCCGGTAAGGAACGGCCGGCTTGTCCCATCGTTAGCACGACAGGATAAGGGAGACGCTCATGACCAGGAAATCGCTTGCGATCTTCATCACCGCTCTCGCGGTTCTCGGGGCGCCCGCGATGTCGCTTGCCCAAGGCGGAGGAGGCGGCGGGGGCGGGGGCGGTGGGGGCGGAGCAGGTGGTGGTGGCGCCGGTGGCGCAAGCGCGGGAAGCGCTGCGGGTGGAGCTTCCGGAGGCACCGGCAGCGCCACAGGGACCACCGGCACCGGTGGCTCGCCGTCCGGTTCGGTCGGCGGCCAGAGCAACCAAGCCATCCACCCCGGCAACACCAATACCACTGCGAACCCGCCGCCAGGGACCAACAGGGCTGGCACTGCACAATCCTCCTCCGGTCCGGGGACCACGACCGGCTCTGCAGCCGGCCGGCAGAGGACCGGGGAAGATTCAGCGATCGATGCTGAGGACGCGCCGCTCGATCGCAAGATCAAGGGCATCTGCAAAGGCTGCTAGATCACTTCTGCCCGGCCTTTCGGTCGCGCAGAAGTGAGCGCATTGTTCAACCGCACTCCCGGAACTCGCTCTAGATTGTGGCGGGCGCTTGCGATGGCTGGCGCAGGCCGCGCCGGTATTGGCAGGCCGTGATGGAGGTGCAGTGATGTTGCGTAAAACGATGGTTGCCTTGCTGGCGGTAGCCTCGCTTGGAATTTTGACGATAGATACGGCGTCCGCGCGCGGTGGGTTTGGCGGCGGTGGTGGCTTTCACGGAGGTGGCTTTGGCGGCGGTGGCTTTCGTGGTGGCGGTTTTGGCGGCGGTGGTTTCCGCGGCGGCAGTTTTGGTGGTGGAGGCTTCCGCGGCGCCGCCTTCGGCGGAAGCGGCTTCCGTTCGGCCGCGATCGGCGCCGGCGGCTTCCGTGCGGCCGGATTTCGTGGCGGCTTCTACCGGCCGGGCTTCGGATATCGTTCTGGCTGGGGGTATCGTCGTGGATTTCCGTTCGCCGCCGCAGCGGTTGGTGTTGGCCTCGGCTACGGGCTCTATG
The DNA here is from genome assembly GCF_059512385.1 of Bradyrhizobium sp. Crot121. NCBI lineage: Bacteria > Pseudomonadati > Pseudomonadota > Alphaproteobacteria > Hyphomicrobiales > Nitrobacteraceae > Bradyrhizobium > Bradyrhizobium sp. Crot121. The sequence continues at coordinate 9,217 of NZ_JCAMOR010000047.1, forward strand.
GCGACTGGCCTTATAACTCTTACGACTACGGCGATCCCTACTACGGCTATTACGACAATTCCGGCTACGGCGGCTGCTACGTCGCCCAGCAGCGCGTCTTGACGTCATATGGCTGGCGCATCAGGTCGGTTGATGTCTGTGACTGAACCTGGCGCGCTGTAGCGAATTTATCGGGATGATGATTGCAGCCTCGGTGTTTTCCACATCGAGGCTGCATCGTTTCTGCATAGGGGCTGGAACGTCGATTGCAGCGATTTCGAAATGCTGAACACGCTCACCACCGCCGCCTTCACCTTCGTCTTCCTGGGCATCGTCATCGGCCTGGGCGCCGCTTTTGTCCTGATGTTCTGGGAAGTCGAACGGCAATTGACTAAGCCGCGCAACCGCGATCGTCTCGGCTAGAACTCGTCGAGGTGACGTTGTGCCGACCGCCAATCCCTACAGACTGCGTATCGAGGGCATGGATTGTGCCGCGTGTGCGCTCAAGATCGAGAACGCGATGCGTCGGCTGCCTGGAGTCACCGACATAGAGGTCAGCTTTACGACCGGAACGCTCGCCTTCCGGCTCGACGAGGACCGCACTGCGCCGCGTCTCATAGAGGATAAGGTCAGGGCGCTGGGCTATACGCCGGCCGGCATGCCGTCGTCACTGGGAGGGAAGGCGCCGCGGAAGCAGGAACGGCAACCCCTGTGGCGGGGAGCCAAGGGCAGGCTCGTCCTCGGGACTGGCGTCCTGTTTGCTTTGGCATTCGTGCTTGCCAGCCTGTTCCCGGAGCTGGAGCGTTGGCTCTATTCGGCGGCGGCGGTTGTCAGTGTCCTGCCTTTTGCGCGGCGTGCGCTTGCCGGCGCCTTGTCCGGCTCGCCCTTTACCATCGAGACCCTCATGACGACAGCGGCGCTCGGCGCGGTTGCCATCGGCGAAGCCGAGGAGGCGGCTGTTGTCGTCTTCCTGTTCGCGGTGGGCGAATTGCTCGAGACGGTCGCCGCCCGCCGCGCGCGGGCCGGGATCGAAGCGTTGATCGATCTCGTGCCGCGCAATGCCAGACGTCAGCGCGCGGCTTCTCTCGATGTCGAGGAGGTTCCGGTCGATGATCTCGCGGTCGGCGATGTCGTGGTGGTTCGTCCCGGTGATCGCGTGCCCTCGGACGGCACCGTGATCGACGGCTCCTCGGAGGTCGATGAGTCGCCGGTGACCGGCGAGTCCGTCCCCGTTCTCAAGGAAATCGGCGCGAACGTGTATGCCGGCAGCATCAATGCCAATGGCGAGCTGCGTGTCGAGATCGCGCGTGTCGCCACCGACAACACCATTGCCCGCATCATCCACATGGTCGAAGAAGCGCAGGAGTCGAAGGCGCCGACGGCGCGCATGATCGACCGTTTCAGCCGGTGGTATACGCCCGCCGCCATGCTCGTCGCGCTGCTTGTCGTCCTGATCCCGCCGTTCGGCTTCGGTGGTGACTGGATGACCTGGATCTACCGTGGCCTTGCCACGCTGCTGATCGCCTGTCCCTGCGCATTGGTGATCTCCACCCCGGCCGCCATCGCGTCCGGCCTCGCCTCCGGTGCCCGGCAGGGATTGTTGATCAAGGGCGGAGCCGCGCTCGAGACGCTGGGCAAGGTCAGAACGATCGCCTTCGACAAGACGGGCACACTCACGCGTGGTCGTCCGCAGGTGACGGATGTCGTCGCGACGGTTGCGGACGAGCACACAGTTGTGGCCAGGGCGGCGGCGATCGAACGCAGCACCAATCATCCTCTCGGGCGCGCCATCATCGAGGAAGCCGAGAGACGCGGGCTGGAGCTTCCCGCCACCTTCGGCGGCGGTGTCGTGACGCCTGGCAAAGCGGTGACGGCACGTCTGAGAAGCGGCTTCGCCTCGGTCGGTTCGCCCCGGTTCGCGAGCGAGCAGGCGAGCGTCGATCCTGGCGTCGTCGAAAGGATCAGCGCGCTCGAAGGCGAGGGCAAGACGGTGGTCGTCCTGCGGTCCGGCAAGGTGGTCGAGGGGCTGATCGCGCTCCGCGACGAGCCGCGAGAGGATGCGCATGAAGGCGTCAAACGGCTGACCGATAGCGGTCTCCGCACGATCATGCTGACTGGCGACAATGCCCGCACCGCCGATGCCATCGCCGGTCATCTCGGGCTTGAGGCGCGTGCCGGGCTTCTGCCCGACGCCAAGCTCGCGGAGATCGGGCGGCTCAAGGAGGCCGGCCCGGTTGCGATGGTCGGCGACGGCATCAACGATGCGCCGGCACTCGCTGCGGCTTCCGTCGGCATTGCCATGGGCGGCGGAACGGACGTGGCGCTGGAGACCGCGGACGCGGCCCTGCTCAAGAACCGTGTTGTCGGTGTTGCCGAGCTGATCGCCCTGTCGCGAGCGACGCTCGGCAACATCTGGCAGAACATCACGATCGCGCTCGGCCTGAAGGCGGTGTTCCTTGCTACCACTCTGTTCGGCGTGACCACCTTGTGGATGGCCATCCTCGCCGATACCGGCGCCACCGTGCTCGTCACCGCCAACGCGCTGCGCCTCTTGGCGCACCGCTTTGCAGATGGCGGCCTCAGCTCAGCACGCCGTATTTCTTGAACCAGGCCTGCATCTGCGCCCACGCGTCTTCGGCGGCTTCCTTGCGATAGCTCGTACGATAATCGGCATGGAAGCCGTGCGGTGCCCCCGGATAGATCTTGAACTCCGCGGTCTTCTTGTCCGCGGCGAGCGCCCCCTTGAAGGCTTCGACCTGCGAGACCGGGATGCCGGTGTCGGCTTCGCCATAGAAGCCGATCACCGGCGCCTTCATCTCGGGTGCAAGCTGCATCGGGCTCTTCGGCCAAACCGGGTTCTGCGGATCGACCGGCGGACCATAGAACGAGGCGCCCGCCTTCAGCGCGGGGTTGTGAGCGGCATATTCCCAGACCGTGCGTCCGCCGCGGCAGAAGCCGACAATGCCGAGGCGGGAGGTGTCGCCGCCTTGCGATTTCGCCCAGGCCACGGTGGCGTCGAGGTCGGACAGGAGCTCGGCGTCCGGCTTGGCGTTCACGAGCGGCAGGAGCTGCTGAATGTCGGTGATCTTGGTGAGATCGCCCTTGCGGAAATAGTAGTCGGGCGCCACCGCAAACGCGCCTAGCTTGGCGAGCCGGCGCGTCACGTCCTTGATGTATTCGTGCAGACCGAAAATCTCCATCGCGACCAGGATGACCGGCGGATTGCTGACGCCGGCTGGCCGCGCGAAATAGGCGGGCATCTCGCCATCGGCCACCTTGATCTTGGCCTCGCCCGCAGTGAGGCCGGCGGTATCGGTCTTGATCACGTCGGCCCGCACGGGACCGGCGGCGAGGGTGTAGCCGGCTGCAACGGCGGCCGAAGCCGTCATGAAGCCGCGGCGCGAGAAGGGGGCGGTTTTTGTCAGTCCGATGACATCCGAGGGCAGGGATTCAGCGCGCATGCGGGGCCTCATTTCAAAATGTTTTGCAGACCATCGACCCGATCGAGGGGTGGGCGAGACCGGGTTCAAAAGCGGCGGCATTCAGCAAGCAAAGCCCGCCGATGGCAAGTCACCAGCGTGAGAGGCGGCCAAAGCGATCGGTGAAAAGGGCCACCCGTGGCGGAAGCGGGGGCCTCTAAAAGAACAAGGCCGTTGACGCAGTATACCGCCAACGACCTTGCCAGCCCCGGATATTGAAATCGGCTCACGCCATCCGGTAGGCGGCACCTTGCCCCGGAATCGGGTTCCCGAATGTGAACTAGTTCACAAAGTCGACGAAAAAACCGTATCGAGATTCGGCAGCGACGGTGGATATGTCCCGCGGGTCAGGGGTTTGGCGGTGATTTCGACCGACTCAGCCGCGGCGCTTGCGCCCGCTGCGAACCGCGTGCGACCGCGATCGTTTGCGGACGGGTTCGGCCGCCGGCTCATTCGCCTGGGCGCTGGCGAAGGATTGCCTTAAGCCCTCGACCGCTTCGGTCAGTGCCGTGACCTGCTCGGACAGCTTCTTCGTATCGGCCTGCTGGGAGGCGAGCATCCGGCGCATGGCCTGCAATTGGTCCTGCACCATCTGGAGCTGGTCGATGGATTCCTGCTGGGTCGCTTCCAACCCCTTGGTTTTCTCGACGAGCTGCTCGGACACCTGCGCGGTGCGGGCCTGCAATTGCCGGCTGGCGATGACCCGATCGGACTCTGGCGATGTGCCGGTAGTGACCCGGTACAGCGCGATCGCGCCGATCCCGAACAGGACCAGAAAGAGCCCGACGGCGGTGACCGCAATCGGCTGCACACCAATGCGCAAGGCACTGGTGGAATTCCCGGGGGTGAGGTCCATCATTCGACACCAAACCGGACTAATTCTAAAGGTTCCGAATACCACAACCTCAGCGCGCCTAAAACCCCGTGATTTGTCCCGTATTGGTACGCATTGGCGCTAAAAACCTGCGAAATCGAGGTTTTTTTGGCTCAAGCGACCACCAGACGCGCTATGCCAAACGGGCACGGATGAATTGCCCCGCCCTGGAAAGGGCGTGGCGGCCGGAGCTAAGCTTCGCATTCCATAGCGGCCACGCGTGGATCATGTGGGGCCAGATCTCCAGCGTCACCTCGACCTCGGCAGCGCCGGCCGCCTCAGCGAGCCGCGTGGCATCCGCCAGCAACGTCTCCGCCGATCCGACCTGGATCAGCATCGGGGGATAGCCGGTGAAATCGCCAAACAAGGGCGAGATCAGCGGTGAACTGCGATGGATGGCGGCAGGCACACAGGCGTCCGCAAGCTCTTCCAGATAGGTCTTGTGGATGAGCGGATCGACAGCGTCCTTGGTGCCAAGGGTTGCGCCGGACATCGTGAGATCGGTCCATGGCGAGAGCAGCCAGGCGCAGCCGGGCAAGTCCTCGCGGTCTCTCAGCAAGTGGCCGATCAGTCCGAGCGTAAGATTGCCGCCGGCACTGTCGCCCCCGACGGCGATGCGGTGCGCCGGAATGCCCTGCCTGCGCAGGAAGTGCCAGGCCTTCATCGCATCCTCATGCGCGGCGGGATAGGGGTGCTCGGGCGCGCGGCGATAATCGATGGCGAGCGTTCGAACGCGCGCGGCGCGCCCGGCTTCGCTGACCAATCTGCGGTGGCTCAGGATCGATCCGGAGCAGTAGCCGCCGCCATGGAAATAGAGCAGCACGCGCGATGGCTCGCTGCCTGGCGTCAGCGACCATTCGCTTGCCACGCCGTCGCAATCGACTGTTTCAAGCTTCACGTCATCGGCCACCGGCCAGACCGAACCGACCTCATCGAGACGTTCGCGCCGCTCGGTCCATCCGACCGGCCGCGGTTTTGACGAAAGCAGCGCGCGAATGGCGTCGATTTCATTGGTTGCCACGGCTTGTTTCGTGCTGATTGCGCCGACCACGTCTATGGTTGGTCACGCCAGCGCCGGAAAGGTTGCTCACCGGAGCGGCATCGCGCAGTCGCAGACGGGATTGCTCACGTAATCGAAGCTGTCGGTACGCTCTGGATGAACTGCGCGATCACATGGATGGTCACGCTGTATGACAGACCTTTGATGCTTGCCGGCATTAGCAAGCCATGACGAATGTGCGAGAGTCAGTTGTGCACGACACCATTCATTGCACTGGACGGAGCAGTGACTTTCGATAATAGTAATAACGTTATTACCTGACGTTGTACTATTCCCTAAGGTATTGTTATACAGGTGGACCCGGGCGTCGTGTCTCGCCAAGTCCACAATGATTCATGGCGAGACGTTGCATGGCTGATCGCGCACGTAATCAGTATGGATTGGGCAAAGCCGTAACTTTCAACGTGATAACGCCGATGACGCGCTTCGGCACCCTTGTCGTCGGAGTGTTGCTGTCGATCTTCGATCGCTTCAAATCGACCCAAGTCACGGCCAAGGAGCTGGCGTTTCTGCCCTTTGTTCACTGGGTTGTCGTCAAGCGCGACAGCTTTCCGCGGGTGAGCGACAGCCAGCCGGCGGAAGATTTGCACTACGATTATTTGTTCTTTCTGAGCACCTTCAACGGTCCCTGGGGACCTTACATCGAAGCCTTCGCCGACGTGCTCTACAAACCGCTCGACCTGGTCTGGTTCTGGGGCGTCGGATATCCGTTCGCCCGTCCGGTCGGGCCGCTCAAGGCCTATATCCAGCGCAATCAGATCGAGTCGGATCATTCCTATAGCGCCTATCCGGGCGCATCCGTGCGCGATGTGCGCGCAGCACTCGAACTGCGCAACGAAGTCGAGAAGCTTTTTCAAAATTCGAGCGGACTGTCTCCCGAACGGTTTGCGGTCGAGTTCGATCGCTTGCTGATCAGCGTGCAGAACAAGCTCGGTACATTTGGACCAGTGTAGCAGGCCGGTCGAACGGAGTTCGCGACGTGGCTAATCAAAACGGTGAGAAGTACGGCTTCACAGGCCTGTTTCCGATTGCAACCAATCAATCGGACGATCTGAGAGCGTTTCTGCGCACGCTGGATGACCCGCGAGCCTATCCGCGCGGCTCGCCTTTGAGCCATGTGCCGATCATCCACATGGCGCGAATGTTCATTGTCGACCGTCTCGCCTATCAAGGCACGCCGGCGAAGTTCGATGCGCTCAAGTCGGACTATCTGGTGTTCATGTGCGAATTCGATGGCGAGAGCGTCGATCCTTTGGTCCAGGCCCTGGCCGGCAATATCCCGAACGAAGTCGCGACCATTTGGGGGCGCTGCCTTGGTTTCCCGGGTATCGATCGGCGCGATCTGCTCTCCGGATATTTCGAGCGGTGCCAGCTCAAGACCACTCTGTTTCTGGCGGACCAGCCTGAGGCGAGCGTAAGCGAGATTCTCATGGCGCTGCTGTGCCGACGTCGCCTCGGCGAGTTCGTCAGGCTTGTTCAAACCAATCCACGGCCTCCCGAAGTGCTCCAACGAGAGTTCAGGCAAATGTGGGAGGGTCTCCAAAACGAGAGGCCGTCCCCGGGAGATTTGTGAGTACGCAACGATCAGAGCAGGGGTCTGGCGATGCTCAACCTTACCAATATTCAAGGCAACATTCTTCGCGGTTACGCCTCGTTTCCGCACGCGCAGTTCTTGTTCTTCGAGATCCAAAACGCTGATGATGCCAGGGCGTTCATCCAGCGGCTGCTCGAGACCAACGCCGTCACGCCGGCACTGTGGCGCGCAAAGCCGGACGCCACCCTCAACATCGCCTTCACCTTTGAAGGCCTCCGCGCCCTTGGCCTGCCTACGGAAAGTCTCGCGACGTTTCCTTGCGAGTTTCAGGAGGGCATGAAACCTCGTGCGAACGAACTCGGTGACATCGACGAAAGTTCACCGGAGCACTGGGACGATCCTTGGAAGACGCATCGCGTTCATATGCTGATCTCGATCTACGGCCGGACAGAGCCGGCGCTCGCGGCGCACTGTCAACAGCTCAGGGATTCGCTGCCGAACGGCGTGCAGGAATTGAAGGAGAGTCAGCCGGCGGGGCTGCTGCACATCAACGGCGAACAGACTCGAAAGGAGCACTTCGGTTTTCTCGACGGTTTGAGCAACCCCGCGATCGAGGGAGTGCCTGACGACGGTGGCAGGGACCGTCAGGACGTTGGCAATCCGGATGAGAAGGGGCGATTTCGCAAGATCCCGCTTGGGGAGTTTCTTCTCGGCCACCCGGGTGAGGGCGGCGAGATGGCTCCCATGCCGCTGCCGCACCTTCTCGCGCACGATGGCACCTATCTCGTGTACCGCAAGCTGGAGCAGGACGTCGTTCGTTTCCGTCGCTACCTTGATGATCAGGCGGACGCATTTGCCCGAACCATTCCCGGTCCTCTGCCGGATGGCGTCAGCCCGCAGAAGTTTCTTGCCGCCAAGATGATGGGGCGATGGCAGGATGGCTCTTCGTTGATCGAACACCCCGACGCCCCTCGCGAGGACAGGCGCAATGCATTCGGCTACGCTGGAGATCCCGCAGGCGCACGCTGTCCGCTTGGTGCACATGTGCGGCGTGCCAACCCGCGCGATGCGTTTGGCTTCGGCGGCAAGACGATGAGCCGACACCGCTTGATCCGGCGCGGAATCGCCTATGGCAAATTCCTGCCAACGGGCGAGGAGCAGAGTCCGCAGAGCCAGGAAAAGCGCGGCATCATTTTCATTGCGCTCAATTCCGGATTCGACCAGTTCGAGTTCGTGCAGCAGAAATGGATGAATTTTGGCGACGATTTCGAGCAGGGCAACGATACCGACCCGATCGCCGGCAACCGTCCAACCGTCGGCGGTCGTCAAAGCGCGCAAATGATGATCCCGGGCGACGAAGCCACGGGACGACGCCCCTTCATCTGCTTTGACATCCCGCGCTTCGTCACGACCAAGGGCGGCGACTATTTCTTCGTTCCGAGTCTGGCCGCGCTCGGCCTATTGGCGTCTGGCCGAGTCGTCGCATGAACCGGGACACGATCCAACACTGGCTGCGCGGCCGCCGCCGAGACGGTGAGGTTTTTTTCGCGCAAGCGCCGCGCGAAGATCCGATTGTTCAGTCGTTCCGGGTGGTGCGCGATTTCCAGCGATTCTGGCAAATGCTCCGCGGATCAGCGCAATCCGCTCCGGCGCCGGCGCGGAGCTCGGAGGCGACGCCGACAAGATATGAAGAGCTCGCGAACGCGCTGGAGCTGCAGGATCGACCGATGCCGCTCACGAAATTCGAGCGCGCCGTGCCGGGCGAGGCAACCCTGATCGCCAACATGGCGCGTATTGCCGCAAACCTTGTCATCAAGAACTACTGTGAGATGAAGGCATCGGACGCTTCCGCCTGTGCGATGCGCGACCAGCATGCAAAGGCCCATGGTTGCGTCGATGCGGAGTTTATCGTCCGCGACGATCTTCCGGCAGAGTTCTCGACACCGCTGTTTCGACCGGGCGCCCGGTACCCGACGATTGTCCGGTTCTCCAACGGACAGGGCCAGCCACAGAGCGACCGCAAGCCTGACGGTCGCGGCATGTCCATCAAACTCTTCGATGTCGCGGGCGAGTCCATTCTGCGCGGTCTCGAGCCCGGCAGAACGCGGGCCGGCGAGCACGATTTCTTGCTGAGCAGCTTCCCGGTGTTCTTCTGCAAGAATGTGGTCGATTATTCCGAGTTGATGGAAGCCGTTGCGGCGCCGAGCGGGACCTCGCGCGAAAAGTTTAAGCGGCTCCTCAAATGGATTGCGTTTGCCATTCGCAATCGTCGCCAGTTCGCCACGTTTATTCGCACCGCTCTCGTCAGGATCGGCAATCCGCTGACTGCGACCTATCACAGCATGTCACCTTATTTGTTAGGTGAGCAGCATGTCGTGCGCTATGTCGTCGGTCCGGTGCAGCGTCAGGATGACGTCCCGTCGTGGTGGCGTCTCCTTTTCGGATCGCTATCGGAGAAGTTTCTCCAGGAGGCGATGCTTCGCGATCTCAGTCCGACGCCACCTGGAGATGATATCGTGTTCGATTTCTCGGTGCACGTGCGCCATTCGGCCAAACCGGAAGAGGTCGAGAACGCTCTCCTGCAGTGGACCCGTCCCCAGGATCGGACCGTGTCGATCGGAGAGATCAGGATTCCAAGGCAGAATTTCCTAACGCCGGATCGGGTTTTCGATGGCGAACGCATGATGTTCAGCCCGTGGAACTGCTTGCAGCAGCACCGACCTCTCGGTAGCATCAACCGGATGCGGCTTGCCGTGTACCTTGCGTCCCTGCAGGTACGGCGGAAGCTCAACATGGTTGGACCTTGAGCGGGCAGGCGAAACCGGACCAATTTGATGGACCTCGGCTGGTTGCGGCGCTGCCAAACAACGAAATGGCAGGGCTCCACGCTGAGCGCCGACAGCTTACCGTCGTGTTTGTCGATCTCATCGGCTCGACGCCGCTGAGCGAGCGGATCGATCCCGAGGAGTTCTTCGCGGTCATCCGAACCTATCGCGATCTCTGCAACGAGCAGATTTGCCGCTATGGCGGTCACATTGCCAGAATGATCGGCGACGGGTTGCTCGCCTATTTCGGCGTCCCCCAGGCGCACGAAAACGATCCCGAGCGCGCCGTGCGCGCTTCGCTCGCCATCACCGCCGCCATCAAGGAGCGGGAATTCCAGATGTCGGATGGCAGCTTCCTCCGGCTACGGGTGAGGATCGGGGTCAACACCGGGCCGGTGGTCGTCGGCAGCGTGCCGGGCGAGCCCTCCGAGCGGCGGGAAGTGTTCGGCAGCTCGGTGCACGTCGCGGCCCGGCTTCAAGGTCTTGCCGGCGAGAACGCGGTGGTCATCGGTTCAGGCACCCATGAGTTGATCCGCGGCATGTTCGATTGCGAGCCGCTGGGCAAGCGCCGGCTGAAGGGCGTCGAGGAGCCGGCCGAGGCTTGGCGCGTGAACGGCGTTTCGCCGGGCGAAAGCAGGTTCGACCGCGCGCGAACCTTGCCGCTGCCGCCGATGATCAACCGATACGATGAACGCGCGCTGCTGGCCGAGCTGTGGGAGCAGAGCCTCGGCGGAGCAGGACGCGTCGGCGTCATCTCCGGCGAGCCCGGCATCGGCAAGTCGCGCCTGATCCGCGAGTTCAGAAGCTCGCTCGACCGGTCTGCGGTTGATGTTCTCTCCGTTCAGTGTTCGCCGTTCCACGTCAATACGCCGCTTGCGCCGGAAATCGAGCGGTTGAAGCGCGCAACGGGCATCCACGAAACCGACGACCCGCGGCTGTCGCTGGCGAAATTGCGTCACCTGCTGGGAAGAGCCGGTTTCGATGTCGGGCAGGCGCTTCCCTATTACGGGTCACTGCTGTCGATCCCGGCGTGCGAAGGATACGAGCCTGCCGATCTCCGTTCTCCTTCCGAGCGTGCGCGTGCCTTCCAGGTGATAACAGAAGTTCTCGTTGCGGCGTCACGAAGGAAGCCCGTCCTGTTCATCGTCGAGGATGTCCAGTGGATTGATCCGACGAGCGTCGACCTTCTCTCGCGGGTGATCGCTCGCTGCGCGCGCGAGCGAGTGCTGTACCTGGTCACGCATCGCGACGACTACGAGGCTGGCTGGCTGTCGGGTCCATCCATCAAGCGCATCGCTCTGCAAAAACTTGCAGCAGACGAATGCGAGCGGATGGTTGCCGCCGTTGCCGGCGTCGCGTTTCTTCCCCGGATCACGAGCCAGATCGTCGAGAGGACCGACGGCGTACCTCTCTTCATCGAGGAGTTCACGCGGGCGGTGGTGGATTCCGGGGCGATCGAGAGCGCCACCGACCATGGCAAATTGCCAGGGCCGCTGGTGCCGGCGAGCGTCCACGATTCCCTGATGGAGCGTCTTGACCGGCTGGGTACCGCCAAGCGCGTGGCCCAGATCGCCTCCGTATTCGGGCGGCAGTTCGATTATCGCGGCATTTTCAGCCTGCTTCCGGATCAGGACGAGTCGCTGATATCAGCGCTTGAGGCTCTGGAGCGGGCCGGGATCGTGTACCGCATCAACGAAGACGAAGGCACGCTATACGCTTTCAGGCACGCGATGATTCAGGAAGCGGCGTATTCCTCGCTGCTGAAGGAGGATCGGCGCAAGCTGCACGCGCGCGCAGCGTCCTGGCTGCGTCAGCAGGCCGACATCGGGGAGAGCAGCGATCCCGCCGTGTTGGGCTATCACTACGCGCAGGCAGAAAACATTCCGGAAGCCATCGACGCCTGGCTGCAGGCGGGCAAGTCTGCGCTGAGCCGATCGGCCACCAAGGAGGCGGTGGCGCATCTGCGCGAGGGCCTCTCTTTGCTGTCGAAGCTATCAGCTTCGTCGCGCCGCTACGAGGCCGAGATCGCGCTGCAATCCAACCTTGCGATGGCCTACACCGCGATTGCGGGCTGGTCCGATCCGAACGTCTACGAGCCCTATCATCGGGCGCTGAAGCTCTCCGGCAGCCATGGCACGATCCGCGAGAAGACCGCTGTCCTCTGGGGTGTCGCGGTGGCCGAGCTGGTCAATTGCGAACTCACCAAAGTGCTCGAGCATTCGCAGGACTTCCTCCGGCGAGCCGAGGAGTGGCGGGACAGTGAGGCCATCCTCATGGCGTCCACCGCGGCGCTGATCGTCAATTTCTTCACCGGCCGTTTGAAGGAAGCACACGAATTGGCTGTCGCGATTGAAGCGCGCTACAATCCGCGTGAGCACGGCAAGCTGGTTCAAACTTATCAGCACGATCCTCTGGTCGTTGCGCTCGTCTATTCCGGACATATCGAATGGCTGCTCGGCCGGCCCAACCGGGCCAGGGAGTGCTGTGAATCGGCAAGGCGGCTGGCGAACGAGATCGGTCATCCCTTCATGATCGCGCTCGCCCACATCCTTGGCGTCGGCGATCACTGGTATGACGGAGACCTCGCCGCCAATCTGGCCTGCGTCGAGCACGGGATGAAGGTCGCCGCCGACTACGGCTATCCGATGTACCAGGTCATCGGTCCGCTATGGGCGACCTCGGCGCTGGCGGCGCGCGGCCCTGCGCCGGTCGTGCTCGAGAAGCTCTCCGGCCTGATCGGCAGACTGCCGGCGGAGAATCGATGTATTCAGATGCCGCTCTATAAAGCTCTGCTCGCCACCGAGTTCGGCCGGATCGGGCAGAAGGACAGGGCGCTTGCATTGGTGACTTCGGCCGAGTCCCTGATCAAGCAGACCGGCGAACGCTGGCTCGCCCCGGAGATCTACCGGATCCACGGTTCGCTGCTGCACGCCGAACCACATCGCGACGACGCTGCCGCCCTCCGCCTGTTCAGGCGCTCGCTCGCCTATGCGAAGAAGCTCGAAGCCGTCGGCTGGGAATTGCGGACCGCAATTGACCTTGCGCGCCTCCTGATGGACCGAAAAGACAGGCGGCGCAGCCTGGCCGAGGCACGCGGGGTGCTTTCATCAGCGCGAGCAAAGTTCCCGTCTGCCGAGACATCGGCCGATCTGCGACAGGCGGATGAGCTGCTGCAGCGGTTGACGTAGGGCTTGAATCCATAAACGCTGAGTGACGGCGGACATCCGCCTTGGCGTGCGCTTCGCACGTTGCCCGGCGTGGCGAGCGCATGGGCTCGCCGCGATGCATGGCATCAACCGTACAACCTCGCGCAGTCGAAAAGGAACCCTTGAAGGGACCCTTGTGTTCTCGGAGAAACTGTATACGTTGTTGTTGTTCGATTAGCCGTTGTGCCTTGTTGAATGGTCCAGGCGGCCCTTTTCCAGAGACATCGTCGGATTGAATTCGGGATTCGTGCGAATGCACGCGAGACGCGCGTTTGCGCTTTGGAGAAATGTTATGGCTACAGGTACGGTGAAGTGGTTCAACGGGCAAAAGGGTTTTGGATTTATTCAGCCCAATGACGGCGGAAACGATGTGTTCGTTCACATCAGTGCGGTCGAGCGGGCCGGGCTTTCTGGACTCGCTGAGGGGCAGCGAGTGAACTACGAAGTCAAGACCGACCCGAAGCGTGGCAAGGTCAGCGCCGAGAATCTCTCGCTGGCGTAAGTAGCTTTCGTCATTCCACGGACGTACTGGGATGACTGTGCAGCCCGCTCGATCTCGGGATTGAGCGGGCTTTTGCGCGTGCTAGATGGTCGGGATTTACCTCGACGGAGTCGTCGTAACGCTTCGGCTGCCGCGACTTCGGCCAACTTGGCGCAGCAACTCTGATGGAGCAATAACCGTGCAAGTAATCGTTCGCGACAACAACGTCGACCAGGCGCTTCGAGTTCTGAAGAGGAAGATGCAGCGCGAGGGCGTGTTCAGGGAAATGAAACGTCGTCGTTCTTACGAAAAGCCCTCGGAAAAGAAGGCCAGGGAGAAATCTGACGCCGTGCGTCGTGCCCGCAAGCTTGCTCGGAAACAGGCCATTCGCGAGGGGCTCATTGCCGCGCCACCTAAAAAGGAAAGAGTCCCGAGCAAGCATCCGCAAGTGCTGCCCGCCACTACTGGCGGCACGCGAGGGACCTAACAAGCGCGCGAGGTGGATCATCGTCCGCTAACGCCAGACGCGACTGAGCTTGAGCCGAGAGGCCGCCGGATACTGGATGCCCCGCCTTCGCGGGGCATGACCATGGAGTGTGTGAGCGGTGGCCCCGGGGCGGCGATCACGTCAACGCAAGACGGTGTCTCACAGTTTGACGTAGCTCCAGCCTTGTTCCTGCAGCTCCAGGACGCGGACGACGCCGGATTTCACAATCGTCGCCTGTGGAACGAGATTGATATCCTTGTTCTCCGCCTTACGCATGTTTTCCCGGGTATTGCCGCAGGCTTTAAAGGAGATTTCCGGGTTGCTCATTGCGAGCCCCTCGATGCGCGCCTTCACCGGAGAGGTGTCATCGCGCAGCATGTGAAGGCCAGGGCCAAACGTGACAACCTCAATCGACACGTCTTCACCGAGATTGCGGTAGTATTGCGCGACGTTGGTCGCATTGTTCAGTGCGAGATTCATCATCGCAGGGTCGTTAGAATTGACCTGCAGCAGGAGCTGATGCGGCTTCTTGGGGATCTCGGTGGGTTTTGTCATCAGCACCAGTTTCTGCTTGCTCGCCTGCTTCTGCGTGCTCAGCCGGTACTGCTTACTTGCTTGCGGCCTCACGTGATCGTCTGGCTGCGCTTGCGTGGTCGGCGCGATCAGGAGCGACATCGCCAAGCTGGCAATGGCTGCTACCGCCAGATTTCCAATTCTGATCATCTTGCTTCTCCCTGTCCCATGACCATCAGTCGCCTGGTCTGGCGACGGCATGTGGCCATCTGCACGCCGCCGCGAGTTTTTCGCGCACAGTCTTCAATCCGCCGAGCAGGAAATGCGCCTCCTGAGCCGCGCCGGTGCGGGTGGAAAGACGGACGGCGATGTCGCCCTCTTCGGGCAACGATTGCAGCAGGTGCACGACGTCACCCCGGAAAGCGGCACCGGGCCCGAATGATGGCGAGGCGGCCGCAAGCTGCACCGGCGGATTCGCATTGACGCGGTAGGAGATGGTGTATTCCTCGGCACGGCCTGATACCGCCGGTCCAGCGAGCACGAGCTCGGTGCGGCCTTTGCGGCAGTGGATCGCGAGTTGCATCGCGGTGCTATCCGACTCACCGCGAGCGGATGTGGTGGCGGTGACGATTGGCGAATAGTCCACCGGCGATGTGGTCTCGCTGAGCAGCCAGTTGTCGTACGGCGCCGGGCGACCAGGCGGCGCTATCTTACGTGATAGATCGTCCAGACATTGTAGCCGGGCCGGCCCCTCCATCACCGAGCACGCCCGAAGATTTATCATCGGATCGTTCGTGCTTTGAGCGTAGGCGATGCCGCAAGCCATTTTGCAAGCCATTTTGAACGTGACGGCGAGGGGAAAAGCAGCGGCCTTCATGGAGGCGCCTGTGCGCTGCGCGCCTTGTGATTCAGCCATTCCTGCGCGGCCGGGAAGCGGGTTAGTCCGGGGACGGTCGCTGCGAGATTGATCGACTGCCATTTCGGGTCAAAGCCTGGCGCCTGCAGGCGGTCTATTCGCGAGAACAGGTAGTCGACGAAGCGCGCGACGCGTTGATAATGGTTCGACCGCGGCGGCCAATTGAACGCGACAAGCGCGGTCGGCACCGCGATCGTCGACACCCGCTCGCCCTGCTTGATCAGATTGGGATACTCATTTGTCTCCAGTGTCGCGGGCAGGTAATAGTCCTCGAACTTGCTGTCGTATTGGACCGGGAGAAACTTGAATCCCGCGTCCCAGCGGCCGCGCACGAAGGCGTCGACCGGTTTCGACGTGATGAACACCACCGCCGCCATCTCACCTTTGCGCATCTGTTCCAGGGCGAGCTGATGGGGAATGAACGTCTTCTCGACCTCGATGCCGAGACGGCTGAAGATCAGTGGTCCCGAATAGGCGGCTGCGGTGCCCTTGGTGTTGAAGTTCACTTTCCTGCCGGCGAGATCTTGCAGGCCTGTGATTTCCGGTCGGACGAAAATATGCAGCTCCGACGGGAAGAGATTGAGCAGGTAAGTGATGCGCTTTCGGATCTGCGGCACTTGAATCTTGTACTCTTCGAGCGCGTCGGAGTTGATGATCGCGGTATCGACGCCGCGCAGATAGAGCAGCGAGTTCAGATTCTCGGTGGCGCCCCGGGTGACGATCGGTAGCAGATGCATGTTTGCTCCGTCATCGACGACGCGGGCCATTTCCGCAGCCAGGCGAATTGGTGCTCCCTCCAGCAAGCCGCCAGCGAGCCCGACGGTCCAAGCGTTCATGCGGTCTTTTTCGGTCCCCGGCGGCAAGGACCGTCGAACCACTTGTGCATTGCCCTTCGAGGGTTGCGCGGTCTGTGCGTCCAAGTCAGCCGGTTGAAGCATCATGGCGGCCAGCACCAGCGCGGCGAGCAGGAGCAACGAGCGTGGCGTTGACAGTGTGTTCATGTCAGTCCCCCTCTTGATCACCAACTGCAGCAGCCAGCGTCATCATGTGGAACGCAACAATCTCATCCGCTCACCGGGGCAACGCGTCGAGCCGGTCCTTGGCTTCGCGAATACCGCCGCTGTGTGCCTTCGCGTAGAACTCTCGCGCCTTGGCCGCTTCGCCGCGTGTTCCATAGGTGCCCCAGGCGGATAAAACCGCGGGATCATATGTCTCCGCGAGCATAAAACTTGCCCGCGCATTGTCGTTCTCGGCGGCACGCTCGAGCACTATCCTTGCTGCGCCGATATTGCCCTGGCCGAGCAACGCACTGGCGCGCGCGATCAATCGGGCCGCCTCCGTCTTGTCCTGGTCTGCGGCTGTTGGGGGCTCCGATACGGCGGCTGCCACGGTTTGTGTCACCGGCACTATCGGGCCTTCAATTGCGCGGCCGACGGTCACGCTCTCATCGACGGGGCGCCGCGCCGATGCAAGATCCCGTGCCATGGCTTCGGTTCTGCTCCGCTCCTGCTGCAGAGACTGCCGCAGTTCCGCAATCTCTCGCTCCGCTGCCTGTCTCTGCTGCGCGGCTGCATCGTTCGCCTTGCGCGACTGTACGTCCCTAGCCTCGATCTCGCGGCGCGTTCCGGTAAGTTCGTTTGTGAGCGCCGCGGCGCGGGCCTGCGCCTCTTCGAGCGCGCGACGTTGTTGCTCGGCGCTTGCCGTTGCCGCGTGCGCGGTCTTGGCCTCCTCCACGATACTGGCCGTCTTTTCCCGCTCCTGCTGCAGCGATTGCCGCAGTTCCGCGATGGTGGCCTCCGCCGTCTGCTTCTGCTGGACGGCTTCATCAACTGCCTTCTGCGACTGCGTGGCCTTGGTCTCGATCTCGCTGCTCGTTCCGGCAAGCTCACTCGCGAGTGCCGCGGCACGCATCTGCGCCTCGTCGAGCGCGCGGCGTTGCTGCTCGGCGCTCGCCGTCATCGCCTGCCGCGCCGCGCCGACCTCCTGGGTGAGGGCGGCGGTCTTTTCCTGCTCCTGCTGCAGCGACTGTCGCAGTTCCGCGATCTCGCGCTCCGTCGTCTGTGTCTGTTGCGCGGTCGCATCGTCAGGGTTGGGCGACTGTATGTCCCGGGTCTCGGTCTCGCGGTGCGTTCCGGCAAGTTCGTTCGCAAGCGCCGCGGCGTGGGCCTGTTCCTGTTGAAGCGACTGGCGCAGCTCCTCTGCTGCAATTTCCGCAGCCTCCCAGCGCTGTATCGCATCGTGCTGAAACTTGCTCGACAGCGCCAGCATCGTCTCCAAGTCGCCGCGGACTTTTGTGAGTTCGACTGTCAGTGCGGCGGATCTGTCGCGTTCTTGGTCAAGCGACCGCTGCAATTCCGCGGACGTGGCCGCCGCAGGCCCGCCCGCCGGTGCGTCCCTGTACGAAGTCTCATCGTCGAGTGCTTGGCGACGCTGCACTGTGCCCGCCAACGACTCCTGTCGTGAAAGATCGGTCTCCTGCATGAGGACTGCCGTCGTTCCGCGCTGAACGAGCGTTTGCCACCCGGCGACCTCAGGCTTCAGCCCGACGGCGCGCCCGGCTTCGACCGTCTTCGAAATTTCGGTTCCGCTGAATTGGTCGAACACACCGATCAGCGCAGCAGCAACGAGGATTGCGGCGATCAAAGAACCCGCTAACCATTGGCTCGCACGACCGATCTGGAGCCGACCGCTCGATCGATCGTCTTGAAACACATCCTCGGTTATCGGGTACCAATGCGCTGGCGCGATTCTGATGGGATGCCCATTTTTCCAAACCCATTCGCTCGCTTCACGTGACCAATGAGCGACATCAAAGGCCCCGGTCGCACTCTCGACCCAGATATCCTGTCCGTCCCTTGGTGCAGTATCAATTGGCCGGCGCATGTATGACGCCTTCGCATGTCTTCGTATTCAATCAGACCACGTGCAATCGGACTGTCGCCGCAGCAATTCGAGCGGTCGCGGCACCCCTAATGTCGCAAGGAGAAAAACATCATTTAAATATAATTTAAAGTCAAATTAAATCACGCAGATCTCGGCGCGGGCTGCTGAGCTGTGCGTCCGGACGCCGGCTTGGCGGCTTCAGGCCGCTGACTGAGCCTTGGAATTCCAACGGAAAGGTGCGCCGCCAGATATATTGCCGTGAAACCAAAGTTCCATCGGTTGGCGTTTATTATTATAAAAATGGCATTTAATTGTTTAATGAAAAGAAAGAGGTAATAAATATTGCCACCCCGAAGGTTGCTTTTATTGGGCTGGCAGTATCAGGGATTGCGACCGCCAGCCTTCGCGGGACAAGCGGTCATTTCCTGCAATCAATGGCGCCTCAGCTAGGCGCTATCGTGCGCAAGCCCGCCAAGCCGCCTGGTTGAGTCCGGCAGCATCAAAGCACGGGTTCGCACGGCGATGGTTGGCACGGCGGGGCAGACGCATCTAGCTGGCGCCATCGACCCCCGAGCCAAGGCGGCCAGCGCCAATCATGTCAGCGCAAGCGCAACAAGGCCGGAGCACAACAGGACGATCCCCGCAATGGTGACGGCGAGAAAGCTGTAAGAGGCAAATTCTTCACGCATAGCGCACCTCAAAAAGCAGTCCCCGCAATACCTTCTGATCGTCGTTCTCCAGCACCCAACACCAACATAGTCCGCGCCCGTTTCCGCAGAATTTCGATCAACCGGAAAACGGTTTCGTCACCCGTACCGATTGTTTCGTGATCGTTACACACGTGCGGGCCAAAAAGGTGCGGCCAGGCTTTGGGGGAAGCCTGGCCGCGCGCGAACCGGTCTGGGACGGGGAGGGGTGGGGATGTGACCGGGTCGCGTGTTCGATGGTCCCTTATTGCCGCGAGCTGGCGGTGGCGACCGCCGGACGGTTGTCGCCGAGCGAGACCCAGACGTTAGGGTCGCTCTGCGACTGCCGCTTGACGAAGCGGTAGCCGGTTGCAGTCCAGGCGACGACGTCCTCGTTCTGGTTGTCGAGGATGAACTCGCCCTTGTCGGTCTTCACGGTCAGCACAGCGTGGCCTTCGCCTTTCTTGTCGCGCACGACAGTGATCAACAGCGCCTCGCGCGGCCAGCCGGCATCGATCAGCATCTTGCGCTTCAGGAGCACGTAGTCCTCGCAATCGCCGTAGCCGTCAGTCGGCAACGACCATTTCTCGATCACGCCCCAATGATCCATGTCGGTCATCGGCTTGATGGTCTCGTTGACCCATTTGTTGACCCGGAGCAGATCGCGCCACGCCGTCTGCGACAGCACGATGTCGCGCGGTTGTGTCGCGCCGCCGCGGCAATCGACCGGATTGTCGGCGCAGAATTCGACCCAGCCGATCGGCGAACGCGTGGTGTCGCCGAGGCTGGCATAGACCACGTCGCCCGCTTTCGCCGCGACGCTGGTAGTGACGCTTAGTCCGAACAGGATGGCGGCAACCGCCCATCCTTTCCCCTGTCCCCTGAAAACCATTGTGGCCCCCGTTTTTCTCGTTGGGACCACGTTTCGCACAAAGGTTTTGCGGTGCGGCTAAGTCAGCAAAGGTGATTTGACGTGAATGCAAGTAAAGCTAGCAGCGAATTCGATCTATACTTGAAGCAAACTCGACTAAAATTCGAGACAACTGCAATTGATTCAAATTTTACGCATTAACATCCTGACGCTATGCCAGAAGGTCTTTTGCGTCTCCAAATCCGCCCGCGTTAACCGCGTGCAGTGGGCGCCAGACGAGGCAAAGGCGGCGTCCGCCATCGCGGATGCCGCCTCGTTCGAGCTGAAAATCAGGGGATTTGAGCCTCGCGCGCTTTACCGCGCGGTAACTGCGTCTTCGAGCGTCTCGGCGGCCTGCTCGTGGACGAACTCCAGCGCGAAGCCGTCGTCGAGGTTTCGCACCACGCGCGACTGCACGCGGCCGAGCATCACCAGCGATTTCACCGGCGGCCGGTTCTCGGCGGCGATCGCAGCACCCGACAGCGAGAGGTCGATGATGCGGCAGGTCATCTTGCTGCCGTCCTCCAGCGTGAGCAGCGCGATCGGATTGCGCGGCACGATACGGTCGTGGCGGCGGTCTTCCGGCAGATTGAGGATGTCGCGGTTGGCGAGCCAGGTGAGCTGCGCGGCGAGCTTGTCGCGCTTGCGCGGCGTCGAGACGATGGTCATCGCAAAGCCGTTGTCGATGATGCGGGTGATCTTGCCTTCGACGCGGCCGATATGGTCGAGATAGGCGATCACGCGGTCGCCGACATTGCCGATGCCGGGCGCCAGCAGCGCGAGCCCGCCGGGCGACATGTTAATAATCTGGCAAGGAAATTCGCGGCGGTCAGGCAGCATGTAGCGGCCGAGCAGGTGCACCTTGACGCGCTGGAAGCGCCGCCGTTCCTCCTGTGCCGGGAAGACCGTAGGTTTCTTTTGTGCAAACGACATCACCGCCACCCGACAACCGGCCTTCCGGCGCGGCACGACCCTACGGCTGACAGGGTTAATGAGCGGTTAGCCGCGGTTGCATCAAGTATGGGCACGCACGCGACCGATGGGCGCAATCCGCGCCGCCGGCGAGCGCTCGCGACCGCGCGGATCGTGACCGTTTTGTGTGAAGGCGGCGGCTTACTCATATACAAATTCTCTTTGCGCATGGGGGCCCGCCACTTCGTCCGGGCTCGGAGGCTGTTCCGATGGCAAGCCGGCGTGTAGTCTGCTCGCGAGGCCCCGTAGAGGGCAGGCAACGAAGAACGAGGGAGGCATCGGACACGAGCATGACCGATATCCGATACGTCGCGCCGCAGACGCTTGATGAAGCGGTCGGCGCTTATGCCGCGGCGGGCAGCGCCGCGCGCATCCTGGCCGGCGGCACGGATCTCCTGGTGCAGATGCGCTCGGGCGCGGTGCAACCGGGTCTGATCGTCGACATCAAGAAAATCAAAGAACTCACTGCCATCGAAGAACTTTCCGATGGTGGTTTCCGCTTCGGCGCTGCGGTGCCGGGCGCCGTGCTGGCCGAGCATCCGCGCTTTGGCAAGATTTGGCCCGGCGTGTTGGAGGCGGTGAACCTGATCGGTTCCACCCAGGTGCAGGGCCGCGCCTCCGCCGGCGGCAATCTCTGCAACGCCTCGCCGGCCGGCGACAGCGTCCCGGCGATGATCGCTGCCGGCGCCGTCGTCACCGTGCAGGGCCCAAGCGGCCGCCGCGAATTGAAGGTGGAGGATGTTCCCGCCGGCCCCGGCCGCACCAGTCTCAAGCCGGGTGAGATCCTGGTCTCCTTCACGCTGCCGCCGCGCCCCCCTCGCTCCGGCGACGCCTACCTCCGCATGATCCCGCGTACCGAGATGGATATCGCAGTCGTCGGTTGCGGCGTCAGCCTGACACTGAAGGACGGCGTCTGCACTCACGCCCGCGTCGGCTTAGGCGCCGTGGCGCCGACCGCGCTGCTGGTCGCGCCGGCGGCGCAGGCGCTGATCGGCTCCCGCCTCGATGACGCCGCGCTGAACGCCGCCGCCAATGCCTGCCGTGCCGCCTGCCGTCCAATCGACGACAAGCGCGGCACCATCGCCTACCGCACCCAAATCGCGGGCGTATTGCTCAAGCGCACCGTGAAGATCGCCGCAGAACGCGCGCAAGGGAAATGACAAATGGCAAAGCTGCACGTCTCCACCACCGTCAACGGCGAGCCCTTGGAATTCCTCTGCGAGCCCTTTGAAACCATGCTGGACGCGCTGCGCAACCAGCTCGCGCTCACCGGCTCCAAGGAAGGCTGCGCCTCCGGCGATTGCGGCGCCTGCTCGATCACGCTGGATGATCGATTGGTCTGTTCGTGCCTGATGCTCGCCGCCGAAGCGGAGGGGCGCGAGATCAGGACCATCGAGGGCATGGCGCGCGGCGGCCGCCTGCATCCGCTGCAGGAGAAATTCCTGGAGCAGGCCGCGCTGCAATGCGGCATCTGCACCTCCGGCATGCTGGTCGCCTCCGAGGCGCTGCTGGCCAAGAACCCGGACCCGAGCGAGGAGGAAGTCCGCTTCTGGCTCGCCGGAAATCTCTGCCGCTGCACCGGCTACGACAAGATTGTTCGCGCGGTGCTTGAGACCGCCGCTGAAATCCGGGAGGCCGCGCAATGAACATTGTCGTCAACAACAAGTGGATCGGCCAGCGCACCATCCGTCCCGATGGCGTCGACAAGGTCACGGGACGCGCCGCGTTCGCCGCCGACACCACCATGCCCGGCATGATCTGGGGCAAGGTCCTGCGCAGCCCGCACCCGCATGCGCGCATCCGCTCGATCGACACCTCCAAGGCGGAAGCCTTGCCCGGCGTGAAAGCCGTCGTCACCTCGCGCGACGTCGTCGATTTCCCGCTGGATAAATCCGTCATGCTCGGCATCCAGGACATGCGCTGGATGTGCCGCAACGTGATGGCCCGCGATAAGGCCCTGTTCCCCGGCCACCCCGTCGCTGCGGTGGCCGCCACCACGGAAGCGATCGCCGCCAAGGCCTGCGAACTGATTGAGGTCGATTACGAGGTGCTGCCGTTCTCGATCGAGATCGAGGATGCGATCAAGCCTGACGCCCCGATCCTGCACGAGTTCAACAAGTTCGAAGGCAAGCCGTCGAACATCGTGGGCACCCTCGAGCACAAGAAGGGCGACATCGAAGAGGGCTTCAAACAGGCCGATATCATCATCGAGCGCAGCTTCACCACCCGCCCGGTGCACCAGGGCTATATCGAGCCGCACGCCTGCCTGATCTCGGTCGCCGCCGATGGCAAGACCACGATCTGGAGCTCGAGCCAGGGCCAGTTCATGGTCCGCGCGATGACGTCGATGCTATCTGGCATCCCGCAGAGCGACATCCGCGCCATCCCCGCCGAGATCGGCGGCGGCTTCGGCGGCAAGACCATCGTCTATCTCGAGCCGCTGGCGACGCTCTTGGCGAAAAAATCCGGCCGCCCGGTCAAGATGGTGATGACGCGCGAGGAGGTGATGCGCGCCACCGGCCCAACGTCAGGCTCGAAGAGCACAGTGAAGATCGGCGCGAAGAAGGACGGCACCATCGTCGCCGCGCAAGGCACATTCTATCTGCAGGCCGGCGCCTTCCCGGGCTCGCCGATCCGCGGCGCCGCCGGCTGCAGCTTCGCGCCCTACGACATCGCGAACGTGCTCTCGGTCGGCTTTGATGTCTGCTCCAACCGCTCCAAGGTCGCGGCCTATCGCGCGCCGGGCGCGCCGATCGGCGCCTATGCGGTGGAATGCGTGCTCGATGAGGTCGCCGAAAGCCTGAACATGGACCCGCTCGACTTCCGTCTGAAGAACGCGGCGAAGGAGGGCACCAAGGCCGCGCACGGCCCGGTCTTCCCCCGCATCGGCTATATCGAGACGCTGGAAGCCGCCAAGAACTCGCCGCATTACAGCACGCCAACAGGCAAGTTGCAGGGCAGGGGCGTCGCCTCCGGTTTCTGGTTCAACGCCGGCGGTGAATCCTCCGCGCAGGTGAACATCACCGAGGACGGCAACGTCGTCGTCACCACCGGCCATCCTGACATCGGCGGCTCGCGCGCCGGCATCGCCAATGTCTGCGCCGAACTGCTCGGCATCGACTATCGCCGCGTCTCCGTCATCATCGGAGACACCCAGACCGTCGGCTTCTCCAATCTCACCGGCGGCAGCCGCGTGTTGTTTGCTTCCTCGATGGTGGTGACGCAGGCGACCGAGAAGGTGATCAACACTCTGCGCGAGCGCGCCGCAAAGATCTGGGAGATCGATCCCGAAGCCGTGAAATGGGAGAACGGCGCCGCGCATCCTGCCAGCCCGAACGCCGGCCAGTTCGAGCCGCTCACGCTCGAACAGCTCGCCGAGAAAGCCCCTCAGCAGGGCGGTCCGATCGGCGCCGGCGTGCAACTCAACACCCAAGGCGCCGACGGCGGCTTCGGCACCCATATCTGCGACGTCGAGGTCGACATCGAGCTCGGCATCGCCCGTGTCATCAGATACACGGCGGTGCAGGACGTCGGCCGCGCCGTCCATCCCGGCTATGTCGAAGGCCAGCTCCAGGGCGGCGTCGCGCAAGGCATCGGCTGGGCACTGAACGAGGAATACATCTACCGCAGCGACGGCAAGGTCGATAACCCCGGCTTCCTCGACTACCGCATGCCGGTCTGCTCCGACCTGCCGATGCTCGACACCATCCTGGTCGAAGTCCCGAACCCAAAACACCCGCAAGGCGTCAAGGGCGTCGGCGAAGTGCCGCTGGTGCCCGTGATGGCGGCGGTCGCGAATGCGATCTACCGCGCGGTGGGCAAGCGCTTTTACGCCCTGCCGATGTCCCCGCCGAAGGTGCTCGCGGGTTTGGACGAGCCGGTGCAGCAGGCGGCAGAGTAGCTGGGGAGGGCGGTCAATCCGCTCGCACCGTCATTGCGGCCACCGGGTCGGCGCATAGCGCCGCCCGATGACAGGCTCCGCGAAGCAATCCATTTCACCGCTAGTGGAGAGATGGATTGCTTCGTCGCTTACGCTCCTCGCAATGACGCTGCGGCTATCATGCGCGTAGGATGGGTAGAGCGGAAGCGAAACCCATCAACCTTACGGCATCCGATGCACGGCACACAGCTTGTTGCCGTCATGATCGCGCAGATAGGCGATATACATCTTCATCCCGTTGCCTTCGCGGATGCCGGGCGGGTCCTCACAGGTCGTGCCGCCATTGGCAAGTCCCGCTGCATGGAATGCATCGACCGCCGCGGGCGACTCCGCATTGAAGCCGATCGTCCCGCCATTGGCAAAGGTCGCCGCCTTGCCGTCGATCGGCTTCGACACCGAGAACGTCCCCGTCTTCGTGCGCCAGAACACCCGATGCCGGTCGACAAATCCCGGCCTCACGCCGAGCGTGCCGAGCAGCGCGTCATAAAACGCCTTGGACTTGTCGAGGTCGTTGGTTCCGATCATCACATGCGAGAACATTCTACCTGTCCCTCCCGTTGCGCGACGTTCATTCCGCTGCGACGCCGCTTCGCAGAAGATGTTCCTAGCAGAAGGTTGGGCGGGGATGGAAGTCCGGGACGGGTGCCGGGCGGCGCAATCGAGACGTCCGCCGGGCGGAATAACCTTCTGCTTTCGCCGCACAAGCAAAGGCGAAAGGCGCGATCCGCGGGCGCGAAGACAGCGGATGACGCTAACGCCAACCCGCGCGCTCTCCGCAAGGCTTGCCGATCCGAAAGCGCGCGATGTCGTCAGTCAGGAGCGAGCGCGTCCTGCTTTCAGAAGACGCGGTCTCGGCGCGCCACGTTTGGACAGCACTGCTGCCTCAATATCCCTCCCGCTCCCCTCCCGCCGGTGGCGCCTCAAGAAAAGCCCAGCGCGAAGGGAACCGGATGCGCAAGATCGCAATTCTAGGCCTGCAGGCACATAGCTGCGGCAAGTTGACCCTTGCACAACAACTTACAAAGGGTGCGAAAATGCCACGGGTGAACCAAGCTACAAAGCAGGCGCGTACAACCAAAGCCGCCGCCGTAACGGCGTTCGGTACAGCGGGCCTCGGTCTTTCGCTGGCGGGGAGCGCGTCTGCGTCCGCGATACCCACCGCTGACATCCCGCAGTCCGACGACTTCTCGCCCAATCAGCGCCTGGTCCTTGGTGAAGAGGAAATGGCCGACGTCAGTCTCGCCACGTTCTATCTGTTCGATAAGGAAAACGCCGACCCCGGCGTGCAACTGGCCGCCGTTGTCGTTCGCGGCTGCCGAGGTTGCGGTGGTTGCCGCGGCTGCCGCGCCTGCCGTGGCTGCGGAGTAGGCTGGCGTGGCTGCGGTGGCTGTGGAGGTTGCGGCGGCTGCTGCGCCCGCTGGGGCCGCTGCCGCTGGTGCTAGGTTCACGACCTCACCGCTAAACGACAAAGCTTGACGAACTGCCGGGCGGCGCCGTCCGCCCGCAAGTCGGCGACGATGTTCCGCGTCGCCGATCGGCAGCGTTTGGCAAATCCTGAAAGGCCCGCGCACGGCTATCGAACGACAGCCGCCTCGCCGATCCACCGACCCTCCCAGAGATAAAAGCGATCCGTCGCTCCGAGCGCTTGCGCCGCCTCTTCGCGACACAAGAACACGAAACCCAGCCGCCTCCGCTCGCCCGGCATCATGGCGCGTTCGAGCAGCGGATAACCATCCCAGCCCTCATCAACACTTCTGTCCTTGGTGCACGGGCAGCCCCAGCCAAGACGAACCGGCCCAGTCCTTCCACCTGCCTCGACCGGATAAAGATAGAGGTCCGCAATCAAGTCAGGCGTTACGGAGTGCAAGGCTTCGCGGAATGCGATCTCGCGTGTCACAGCCACACCTCAACGCGTAGGGCGGATCAGCCACCGGGTCCGCGCTTCGCGCGGCCCGATGACAGGCTCCGCGTAGTCCGCCGTTCACGTACCACAAAACGGCGGATCACGTCTTCGGCTGATCCGCCCTGTGAGCTGCGACGCAGCTTCGCAGGAAGGTCTTAGTTCTTGGCGGGGCACTTGGCCCGAATCTCTCCGAGAAGCTTTCGCATATTCTCAAAGTAAATTTCGTCGAGAGCCGGGGGCATGTCTTCGCAGATGTATTGGTGATGGTACTTGATCTCTTCATCGAAGCTTTTTCGCCATTCCGGCTTGTCGAATGCTTCCAGCATCTCGTCGTACGCAAACAGCAGATGCGCGACGTAATTTTTGTATTGGGCGAGTTTCTTTCGGTCTGCCTTGATCTCCAACAGATCAGGCTCAGCGTATTCCGGGTGCCGCAACGCAGATTCGCTGTATGACATGTAGACTTGGCGGGCAGCCACTTCTTTGAAGTTCTTGCTGATGAAGTAGACTTGAGCAACGACGATGACGAAGGCGAAGCCAGCAATGACCGCGGATGCGATTTGCGCCCAGTTCGACTTCGGCCGATTGTTCTCAGATTGAGCGGACATATTTAGACCAAGGTGGAGTAGATAGGGGGTGAGTGAAGCTAGCCTCCGCGTAGTCAGCGGATTGGCGGGGGGGGGAGGAGAGGCAGTCCGTAGGGCGGATTAGCGCAGCGTAATCCGCCGGTCACATCCGAAAAGCGGACCCTATGAGCAGCCGCCATCCAACCTGCTATCCACGACCTTGATGTCGCTCCCGTAATCGCTCGGCAAGAACGGTCGCTTAATAGGCACGGCAGCGAGTTTAGTGGCAGTCACGCGGAATAGAACGAAACTTGCGCAACCGCCATTACCGATGAACGACTTCATCTCGTCATCCAGTTCAGCATTTCGGTACGAGACCGCGTCAAACGGATAAGGACCAAACGCGTATTTATAGCTACCATCCTCAGTGGGCCCAGCCTCCCTGGGGCGAATGCCCACAATGAGGCGATACTTCGCGCGATCTGCTTTCTGCGTATATCTCTCGACGTCGATGTCGTCGCGGGACAGGCTAAAGGAAGCCGCCTCAGCGGTCTTGATTGCTGCCCAGGTGTTGAAAGAGGCGGTTTCTCTTGATGCGGGATCAAAGCCGGAAATATGTCCCTCGGCCTTGCTCCAATAGGTGGTGAAGCCCGTTATCAGGGCAGAGATGATGGTAGCCAGGAACGGGAGCAAGATGGCTAATTTCTTCCAACGGTCGGCCTCCACCTCAACCTTCGTTTTTTCATTTTCCGGTATGAGCGTTTCCGGAATGACGATATCCGCAACTATCTCGGTTGGAGGACGTTGGATCACCCAACGTATCATGGGAGGGCCAAGAAGTTTTTCCCAGTTCTTGGAATCTACCCGATTCCCATTGACGTAGACGTTCTTCACATCGGCTGACGGGATGCCGAGCGCGGGACAATGCCATGCCTTCTTCGAAGGATCCCAATCGTCTTCTGTCAGTCGCGTTGAGAAAGCGATCTCAGGCATGTCGGCCACTCCAGCAACCCGCTGAAAAACACGAATCGGTTTGCAATTTCCTGCAACAAGCGGAGGTTGATGAGTGCGAGAGCATGCCGGCCTTGTCAAGCATTCGTGCCGAATGTCGGCCGTGTCGGGGGTAGCTCTGTCGGTGGGGGCGACTGTTGGAGGTAAGATCTGCGCGGCTATGGGAAGGCGGAGGCAGCCGCTATTTGCGATCCAGATACCAAGTACCATCCAACTCCGGCGGCGGAGTCTGCCTGTAAATTGCCGCAGCGAAAACCGGCGTCGTCTGTAGAGTTAGCGCAGCGTCATCTGCCGTCCACGTGCCGCAAAGTGGCGGATTACGCCTTCGGCTAATCCGCCCTAAGCGCTGAAGTGGCACGAACAGGGGCGCAAATACGCGGCTGACGGTTCTATCCGCGATTCCGCCAATTCGCGTTGCCAGACGGGAATTTCGCCTGCCGGATAGCGCTTTCGATCTCTCTGAGCTCCAAAGTGAAGTGCTTGATCCTACCGGAGAGGTCGTCGATTTCCGCCGGTGTTATTGGTCTCGTGTGATATGGCAATGTTCCGGCCTCGGGAAGCCTTGTTCGCAGCATGATGTAGACTTGGTTCTCTACGCTGCGTCCAATTGGATTGTGCAATAGCTCATTTCGCTCCTCGGCGAGCGCGAGATAGATTTTCAGCGCATCCCGCAGACGAACGCCAAGATCATCCGCTATGAACGGGCTGATCTTGGCAAGTTTAGTCAACACCTCTCGTTGCGTGCGAGTCGCCTTAAAGAAGCTGAAAACAGTAACGGCAATGGTAGGCGTTGTATCGGTTAGATGTCCAAAGATCCAAGCAAGAACCGACTCGGCATGCGTCCAGTTGTTGGAGCATCGGCCAATTGCAGAGGCCATAATTGGATCGTCGTCAACTGGATGCGACATCGGCGGTCCCAAACTCGACTCGGGGAGTACGTTAGCACGTAGGGCGGATTGGCGCAGCGTAATCCGCCGTTCACGTGCCGCAACGTGGCTACGAGTTGTGCCGTTGGTACAAGCTCCCCTTCCAAAGTACGCAGGGCGATAGACTGGACACGCCCTCGGCACCTCGACAATCGAGAAAGAAGCTAGTGCGTTCTCTTGAAGCCAAGGGAGAAGGCTTGCAGGTTATCCATATTTGGTCTTCAAGTGCGCAAGCGCTTGCCGACAAAGAGTTAGGACGTCGATCTGCTCACCCTTGAATTCTATTCTGATAACGTCGGGCGCATCCGAAAAACTTGTGCCATCGCTAAAATATGAGCCATCTGAAAACGCTGCGCCGCGGCCGATCTTGAAATCCTCCACGGAGAGCCCCTTTCTTGAGCCGCGATCCAGTTCAAAATGTTTGCTCGAGTTTGCTATGTCCGCTAAGGCTTGAAATTGTGGAAAGCCAGCTTCAACTTCATCTCTGATTATCGACGTTCTTTGTCCGCGCTGTACGGCTAGACAATCGATAAAGTGGAAGAGTGCTGTTGCAGTAGACCACGCCCTACGTATCGACGTTGGCTCCGCAGCGAACTCATCGAAATTCGGTTGGCATATTTGCTCAATATATCGTTGAGGGGTCATTTCTCGATCTAATTTCCAATCCTGGAATCGTGAGTAGGCGATAAGGCGGATCAGCCAACCGCAATCCGCCGCTGTTTCGCATCAAAGCGGTGGGTTACGCTTCGCTAACCCACCCTACATTACCTCAATCCGCGAACTGCCCCGCCGCCTCGATGATCGGCTTCCACCGGTCCACTTCGCTCACCAGCTTCACCTTCAGCGCTTCGGGCGTGGCTTCGTCCTGGGCCACCGGCTCGGTGTTGATCTCGTTGAAGCGCTTCACCAAGTCCGGGTCGCGGAGGGCTTCCTGCAGCGTCTTGGATAGTTTTCGCACGATCTCGTCGGGCGTGCCCTTGGGCGCATAGAGGCCGTGCCACGCGCCGACTTCAAAACCCTTCAGGCCGGCTTCATCGGCGGTGGGCAAATCGGGCATGGAGGCGAGGCGGGATTTGGTGGTGATGGCGTAGCTCTTCACGAGCTTAGAGGCGATCGGGCCTGTGGTGTTGGTGGTCTGGTCGCAGGTGAGGTCGATCTGTTTTGCGATCAGGTCGTTCATCACGGGCGCGTTGCCCTTGTAGGGCACGGTGAGCACCTGCTTGTCGATGGCGGTCATGAACAGCATGCCGCAGAGATGCGAGGCGGCGCCCAGGCCTGCATTGCCGAAGGTCATCTTGTCGCCGTTCGCCTTGATATAGGTGATCAGCTCGGCGAGATTGTTCGGCGGCAGGTCGGGGCGGGCGATGATGGTCATCGGCGCGTTGGTGACGAGGCCGATCGGCGCGAACGCCGTCTTGGTGTCGTAGGGCAGCTTGCGGTATAGCGTTGCCGCCGTCGAGATGCCGATGTGGTGGACCAGCAGCGTATAGCCGTCGGGCTCGGCGCGGGCGGCGCGCGCGGTCGCAATCGTGCCGCCGGCGCCGGTGGCGTTCTCGACGATGATGGTCTGGCCCAGGAGTTTCGACATCGATTGCGCCGTCATCCGCGCCACCGTGTCGGTCGGCCCGCCGGCCGCAAACGGCACCAGCAGGGTGATGGGCCGGGCCGGATAGGTCTGCGCGGAGGCCGCTGAGCTTGCCATCGCGAGCACAGCGGCAATCATGGCCAGTCGTTTCAAGTCGTGCCTCCCTTTGAGCTTGTTCTTCGTTGGTCGTGCATCTCTACACGTTTTGCGCTGCCGCACAAAAGTGAAAGATGTCGCGCGGTACGGCCGGACCAGGCGCTCGGCAGAACTATTGACTTAGATCAACAAAAGGTCCGCCAACTCGTCGCACTCGGATACTGCGCAAAAGCGATTCGAAAGGCCACGTCGGGGTGCTACGCCCGTCCGCGACGAAGAGACGATTTGGCGACAATTCCACGTCCGATCGAACGGGCTCCCGGTAACCTACAGCATGATCCGGAAAAGTGGAGACCGGTTTTCCGAAAGATCATGCTCAAACAAAGAGCGAGAGCGGGATGACGGTTCGAAGAAAAGTCATCACGCTTGTAACCATTTAATCGGAGAGTCTCATGAGAACCTTCAATCGATTGGTGCTGTCAGTCCTTCTCGTCACGCTACCGGCCGCGACCCAGGCTGCGGATTTGAACGGAGCCTGGACGATCGACGCCTCGGCCTGCGGTGACGTGTTTACCAAAGAGAATAACAGGCTTGCTTTCAAGCCAGATGCCGATCTCCACGCGGGCGGCATCATCGTCCAGGGAAGGCAGATC
The DNA here is from genome assembly GCF_059512385.1 of Bradyrhizobium sp. Crot121. Lineage (NCBI taxonomy): Bacteria > Pseudomonadati > Pseudomonadota > Alphaproteobacteria > Hyphomicrobiales > Nitrobacteraceae > Bradyrhizobium > Bradyrhizobium sp. Crot121. The sequence goes on from NZ_JCAMOR010000047.1 coordinate 40,702, forward strand.
ACCGGCACATTTGAAAAATGCACGATCAAGTCGTTGCACGATGATGGATCGAATGTGCGAATGATTGCGGCGTGCTCGGACGGCGTCGCGATTTCGGACGTAGAGTTCGACGTGAAAATCTCCGGAGAGAACAAGATCACCCTCAGCTCCAAGCAGCCGGTGCCGGTGGAAATGCCGTATGTTCGCTGCTCCATGTGAAGTCGGCGCGGCGGCGAAGGTTGAACGACGAGCCGGGCGTCCGGCGCAAGACACCCGCCCTGTGCTCACTGGGCTGCAAGGCCGTAGGCGGGCTTCATTCGCGCGAGCGCTTCGTAATGACGGAGATATTCCTTCGCCATCCGCTCGGAGGTGAACCGCTCCTCGAACCGCGCGCGCACTTTGCGGCGGTCGAGTTCGCCGAGCCGGCCGATTGCTTCGATGGCTTCAGCTTCGCCGTCCACGACGAAGCCGGTGATTCCGTCGTCGATCACCTCCGGCACCGAGCCGGAGCGGAAAGCGATGACCGGGGTGCCGCAGGCCATCGCTTCGATCATGACGAGGCCGAACGGCTCGGGCCAATCGATCGGAAACAGCAGCGCCGAGGCGCTGGCCAAAAATTTCTGCTTGGTCTCGTCATTGACCTCGCCGGTCAGCCGCACCTTGTTGCCATCGATCTGGGGTTCGAGCCGCTCCTTGAAATACGCGCGTTCGCCGCGCGGCACTTTCGCCGCGATACGAAGCGGCATGTTCGCGGCGCGCGCAATGCGGATCGCGACCTCAGGCCCTTTCTTCGCGGTGAGCCGGCCGAGAAAGGCGAGATATCGGCCTTCGTCGAAGGAGGGGCGGAACAGGTCGGCAGGCAGCCCGTGATAGACGGTGCCGATCCAGTTGGCCTCGCGCAGCGCCGTGTTCTGGTTGTTCGAGATCGAAACGTAGGGCGCTTCGGGAAACAGGCGCGCGACATCGGCAAGTCCCGGAAGATCCAGCCGTCCATGCGTGGTCGTGAGGAAGGGCACGCCGAGGCGCTTCAGGAGCGGCAGCGGCAGCCAGTCGATGTGAGCGTGGATCACGTCGAACTCGCTTGCGCGCCGCGCGACGGATTCCAGAAGCACCGTCTGGGCCGCCACAGGGTCGACGCGCGGCCGGCCAAGCCGCAAGGCGCGCGGGCAGGCAGGCACTAGCTCGGCCAGCGTTTTTGAATCGCCGCTGGCAAACAGCGTCACCTGATGTCCGAGCTTGACCAGTTCGTCGACCAGCCATGCAACGACGCGCTCCGTGCCGCCGTAAAGTTTCGGGGGAATGCTCTCAGCCAAAGGCGCGATCTGCGCAATCCGCATGTTGCGTCCGAATCCAGCAATCCCCGGGGCCGCCGTCAAAATTCCGAAGCGTCAACTGCACGACGCAGATGCCGTTCCAGCGCTGACGAATATTTTCGGGAATTATTGGCAGACCGGCCGCTCGTAGCGTACGAGCAGATCGAGCCAGTCCTCCAGCAGGCGGCTCATCAGAAATTTCTCGCGCACGGATTCCTTGGCGCGCGCCCCTAACCGCCGGCGCAACTGCGGATCGTTCAGGAGTTGCACCATGCGATCGGCGGCCTGGTCCACCGTGCTGACCAGGAAGCCGTTCTTGCCATCCGTGATCTGGTGGCGGATGCCGCCGACATCGCCGCCGATCACGGCGGCGCCTTTCCACATCGCCTCGGTCACGGTGAGGCCGAACCCTTCGCGTGTCGATTTCTGCAGCACCACGGCGGAGTGGCGTTGCAGCGCATTCACCAGGATCGGATCATCGACAGCGAGCACAATGACGCGATCGTCGATCGAACGCTTGATGGTTTCGAGAATGACGTGGCCTTCGGGATCGTCGCTCGCATTGTTGCCGACCAGCACAAGCGTGCAGTCCACCTGCCGGCGCGCTTTCCGGCGCGCCTCGATCACGCCGATCGGGTCCTTCCACCGGTCGAAGCGCGAAATCTGCGTCACCAGCGGGCGATCGGTCGGAATGCGATGATACTTCAGCGTCTCCCCGATCTCCTGCTCGGACAGTTCGGCATTCTTGGGGGAAAACGGATCGATCGCCGGCGTCATGAACCGCTGATCGGTGCCGAGGCCTTGCCCGTATTCCGGCAGCGAGAAGATGGCGGCGTCGTACGGTTCGACGAACCCACGCAGATAATCCCACACCGGCGGGTGAGGCGAGGAGAGATCCACGTGGCACTGCCACAACCATGGCATCTCCCGCTCGGCAAAGTGTCGCACCAGCGGCAGCGGCTGCGGATCATGCACGATGACCGCATCGCATTTTTCCAGATGCAGCCTGGTGGCATTCTCGAACACCACCTCTTCGTAGATCGCCTTTTCCTGTTCGGAAAACTCCAGCTCCTGTCCTTGCAATGCATTGTGCAGCTTCTTGGTGCAGGCGAAGAAACCCGGCGTGCCCTGCACCAGATGCCAGTCGGTCTCGATCCCCATCGCATTCATCATCAGCGTCAGCGGCGTAAGGATTTCCGTGACGCCGCCGCCATAGAAGGTCGAGCTGATATGCGCGACCTGCATCATGCGCACGCGGTCGGCCTTTCGTTCGATCCGTTCCGCCGTCGCGGCGCCGATGAGCGGCGCGTAATGCTCGAGTGAATGCAGACCGAGAGTCGAGCGATCGATGGCTGGGGGGAGCAGAGACATAGCTGCGCGCACCTTGGCTGAAGAGTTGAACCGCATCATCTTCCGATCGCGCTTCAGGCGTGCCTTGCGCGCTGGCCTTCAACTGCGGCTGCAGCGGCGACGTTCCAACCACGTCAGCAATTTTATCGAGCTATGCAAAAAGTGCCCGTCGGGCAAATCACTCGAAAGTCTGTCCATCCCTCTTGGCAAAAATATTCAGCTTCCGTCGTCGGGCAAATCAGTGATTTAACTCCCCGCGTCTCACGCGAATGAGGGGCGGGTCGCGATCGTCACGAACGTTGCGGTGAGATGCGGTGGACGCGATTGCTGCGACAGACGAACGCAGCTTCTCGCGGACGGCGAAGTCGTGTGGTCCTGGCGCCCCGACGCTGGCGCTAAGTCTTTTGCGCGAACAAGTTCGCGCGAGAGGCGACGGTGGCAAGAAAGCCCGGTCACCGGGGAGAGCGCGAAGTAAGCTGTAAAACCATCGCGCAGGGAAAGCCGGTGTGAATCGGTTGAACCTGTGGTCCTACCCCCGTGCTTTTTTTGCACGGGACCCACGGGTGCAACCAGCACCCGGCTTTCCCTGCGCCCTCTGTGTTTCGAGAGGGCGGAACGTGATGCAAAGCTCGGGCAGTTCGTGCCGCGAGAATGCGAACGCACATCCTCTCGCTGTTTGAAATTTGTATCGGAACTCACCACCCGTCATTGCGAGCGGAGCGAAGCAATCCATGCCTCCGCAAGTGGCGAGATGGATTGCTTCGCTCCGCTCGCAATGACGGCGTCAGCGGGCGCGCCGCTCACCGCCAGAACCGCTGCAGCACATGCTCCCACAGCCACGCCCACGCGATCCCGCCGATGTCGCCGAGTTGGAGCAGCACCGCGACCCAGATGAACGCCGAGACGAAATTCGCGATCTGGAACGGCTGCTGCGGCATCCGCAGCATGCCGGCGACGATCGGCACCGAGGCGCGCAAGGGGCCGGAGAAGCGGCCGATGAAGATCGCGAGCACGCCCCATTTCTTGAGGAAGGCCTCGCCGTGCACCAGAAGATGAGGATACCGCGAGAACGGCCATATCCTGGCGATCGAATGCTCGAACTTGCCGCCGATCCAGTAGGAGAGCCAGTCGCCGAGCGCTGCACCAAGCGCGCCGGCAAGGAGCATCGGCAGGAAGGCGATGCCGCCGCTCCGCATCATCGCGCCGATGGCGACCAGCACCGCCCAGGCCGGCACGAGCAGCGAGAGGAAGGCGAGCGATTCAGCGAAGGCGAGGGCGAACACGATCGGCGCCGCCCAGGCGCGGTGATCCCTGACGAACTCGACGACATGCCGGGCGGAATCTTCGAGGGACATCGTACCGCCGCTTCCGATCCGCCTTCGCGCTCACCGCCACTGGAAATCCGCGATGGGGAAGCCGGTTCCAGGAACATCACTCTAGCCTGCGGAACGCGTTGCGGCATCCGCAGTTTGGAATTGCGGTAAAGAGAACCATGGCCCGGGTTTCGTCGCGATCAAAGAAAATTGTCTATGCGGCCCTGGCGGGCAATCTCCTGGTGGCCGTGACAAAGTTTGCCGCGGCGCTGTTCACCGGCAGCTCCTCGATGCTGAGCGAAGGGGTGCATTCGCTGGTCGATACCGGCAATGAAGCGCTGTTGCTCTACGGCTACCATCGGTCCAGCCTGGAGCCGGATGCAAGCCATCCGCTCGGCTATGGCCGCGAGCTGTATTTCTGGAGCTTCGTGGTCGCGATCCTGCTGTTCGCGCTGGGCGCCGGCGTCTCCCTCTATGAGGGCGTCTCGCATGTGATGACCCCGATCCCGATCGAGAATGTGATGGCGAGCTATGTCGTGCTGGCGCTGTCATTTCTGTTCGAGGGCGCCTCATGGTGGTTCGCGCTGAAGGGATTTCGCGCTTCCAAGGGCGGCAGCAGCTATTTGGAGGCAGTGCGGAAAAGCAAGGATCCGCCGTCCTTCATGGTGCTCTTGGAGGATACGGCCGCGCTGGTCGGCATCTCGATTGCCGCGCTCGGCATCTATTTGTCGGTCCGCCTGCAACGGCCCGAAATCGACGGTGTCGGCTCGATCCTGATCGGCCTGGTGCTGGCGGCAACCGCCTGGCTATTGGCTCGCGAAACCAAGGAGCTCCTGATCGGCGAACCCGCACACAGTGCGATCAACGCATCGATCGTGGCGCTCGCCGAGAAGGAGCCGTGCGTCGAGGGCGTCAACGGCGTCACCACCGTTCACCTCGCCCCGGACCAGATTGTGGCAAGCCTCAGCCTGGAATTTTCCGACGAATTGCGCACTCCGGACATCGAGCGCTGCGTCGAGGCGCTGGAGAAGCGGATCCGCGCGGCGCATCCCGAAGTGGTCTCACTGTTCATCAAGCCACAAACCCGCCACCGTTATGAGGCGGTGCGCCGCGGCCGGTTCGGCGGTGGCTAAAATTGAGGCGATCATGCCGGCGTGCGAAATCGAAAGGTCTCTCGCGACTTTGCACTGGCGCTGTCGGAACTTTCGCCCTAATCTCTCATTAGCTTTGCAGTTTCATCCAGCAAGGGAGTGCGGGGATGGCGACGCAAATCGTGATGGATCACACTGGCGACAGCCGGCACAATTTCAATCCCGCCGACGAGAAGGCCCTGCGCGAAGCGCAACTGCGCTTCGACGCATTGATGAAGAGCGGTTACACCGCTGCGGTGCGGGACGTGTCGGGACAGCCGACCGTGGTCCGTTCCTTCGATCCGAAGGCCGAAGAGACGCTGTTCTATCCGCGACTTGTCGGCGGCTAGGCCGGTCCGTCATGTCCGGCAGGCTGTCGCGGGCGTTCGCCGAGGCCGCGCGGCTGTCGCGCGCGGCTTGGCGGCGGTTCGTCGAATATTGCGTACTGGATGACAGCCAGTCGCGCGGTCTGGCGCTGCTGAAGGAATGGCTGACGCCCGAGCAGCTCGTGCAGTACGAGACGAGCGGCTATTTCGACGTCGTTGGCTGCCACTCCGGCAAACGCTACCGGATCCGGCACGGCACCGGCATGAACATCTATGAATTGGACGAACTCGGCCGGCTGCATGCGGGCTGGTGTTTCGTGCCGAGGGATACGCTGGTGGCCGGCGACGTCATGCTGGCGCAGAAGATCGCGCTCGAGGCCAACGAGCGCTCGGCGCTTGCGGTGGCGCGGAGCTTCCCCGTGCGCTGGCGGCCGACATAGCCGGCCGTCGCAACTTAGCGTCGCGACAGCGGGGCTGGTGGCGGCGGCTCGGTGGTGCCGGGGCCGAGCGAGCGCTGCACCATCACGGTGTCGGCCCAGCGGCCGAAGCGATAGGCGACGCCCGGCAACAGGCCGGCGCGGACGAAGCCGAAACGCTGATGCAGCGCCAGCGATGCGGCGTTGTCGCTGTCGATATAGCCGATCATCTGGCGAAAGCCGGCCGCCGCGCAGGCGTCGATCAATTCGCCGAGCAGCAGGCGCCCGATGCCGCGGCCGACCTGGTCGTGACGGACATAGATCGAATGCTTTACTGCATAGCGATAGGCCGGCCGCTTCCGGAACAGCACCACATAGGCATAACCGACCACCTCGCCGTCGCGTGTCGCGACCAGATGGGGCAGGCGATGGTTGCGGAAATTCTTGCGCCGGTCGCGGAAATCATCCGGCTCCGGCACCCCGCTGTCCTCGACGCTGTCGTCGACGCCGCGCCTTATGTGGCGGCGGTAGATCGACAGCATGGCTTCGACATCGGCCTCGCGCGAGGCCCTGACGATGATCCGCTCTTCGTTCATCGGCCGTCACTCGGAAATCACGTAGGTGAACAGGCGCACGTGGCCCGCATCGTCGATTTCCTTGTAGACGCCCTGGATCTCGACCTCGAAGCCCGGGAACGCATTGAACGATGCCTCGAACATCTTGAGGTAATCGATCATCGGCCGCGTCTGTTCCGACAGCCGTTCACCGGGCACGATGGTGGCGATGCCGGGCGGATAGACCACGAACGGCGTTGCGGCGATGCGGCCCGAAATTTCGCCGATCGGGAGATAATCGACGTCGTTGCGCACGAGGTAGCGTGACGCTTCGCGCGGCGACATCTCGATCTCGGGCAAATGCTCGGGCAGGAACTGCTTGCGCTGCAGCGCGCTCACATCGGCCGCGCGGAAGAAGCGGTGCATGTCGCCGCAGAGGTCGCGCAGGCGCACGCCGGCATAGCGGGCAGGCCGGCGGCGGAAGAATTCGGGGATCACGTCTTCGAGCAGCGCATTGTCGTCATGCAATTTCTTGAAGGCGACGAGCCCCGAGATCAGCGTCCCCGCCTTGCTCGCCTCGACGCCGGGGGTGAGCAGGAAGAGCAGGGAGTTGAGGTCGTTCTTCTCGGCCACGATCCGGTTCTCCCGCAGATATTGCGCCACCACCGGGGCGGGGATGCCGTGTTCGGCATACGCGCCCGTGGCATGGTCGAATCCCGGCGTGAGCAGCGTCAGCTTGTTCGGGTCGGTCATGGCAAAGCCCGCCGTCATCTCCGGGAAGCCATGCCAGCTATCGTCAGGCTTGAGCTGCCAGAACGCAGGGTTGGTCGCGAGCTGGTCGGTAGAGATGGTTTCCCAGGCGACATTGTGCGCCCCGCCTTCGCGCGCGACGTCCGGGATCATCACGCGATCCGGCACGAATGGTTCGAAGAACCAGCGCCGCTCGGGACGCGCCTCGTTCTCCTCGAACTCGCGGCGGGTGGCGCGGATTTTCTTGCGCAGCTCGATGCCGAGCCGGATCGTGTCGTCCCACAGCACCTCGCCGGAGCGGCCCTTCATCATCTGCGCGCCGACGTCGAGCGAGGCGAACAGCGGATAGAACGGCGAGGTCGAGGCGTGCTGCATGAAGCTCTCGTTGAAACGCCGGTGTTCGACCCGGCGCTTCTGGCCCTTGATGTGGCGGTCGCGGACATGGATCTGCGAAGCCTGCGAGAAGCTGGCGAGCTGCTTGTGGGTCGATTGCGTGGCGATGATGCCGGGCGCCTCGGGGCCGAGGTCGGCAAGTCCCATCGCGAAGCGGCCGGCATAGATCGGATGGAACTTCATGAAGCCGGCCCAGGCTTCGTCGAACAGGATGTAGTCGCAGAGATGACCGATGCGCCTCAGGATCATCTCCGCACTATGAATGGTGCCGTCATAGGTGCACTGCTCGACCACGGCGACGCGGAAGGGACGGGGCCGCTTCCAGGCCTCCTTGTCCTTGACCAGCGGATGGTTGCGGATGCGCTCGCGCAGCGACGTCTCGTCGAGCATGTCCCAGCGCATCGGCCCGATCAGCCCCCAGGCGTTGCGAACGGTCGGCACATAGACCGGGATGCCGCCGCCGAGCAGCAGCGCGCCATGGTGGGCGGCCTTGTGATTGTTGCGGTCGAACAGCACGAGGTCGCCGTCGGTGACCAGCGAGCCGAGTGCGACCTTGTTGGACGTGGAGGTGCCGTTGAGCACGAAATAGGTCTTCTCCGCGCCGAAGATCCTGGCGGCTTCCTTCTGCGCCCGCAGTGCCGGGCCCTCATGGGTCAGGAGGTCGCCGAGGTCGAGCACGGAATTGTCGAGGTCATCGCGGAACACGGCCTCGCCGAGATGTTCGACGAACACGCGCCCGATCGGGCTGCGGCTGTAGAACACGCCGCCATTGTGGCCGGGGCAGGTCCAGAGCTGGTTGCCCTCTTCGGCATAGTCGACCAGCGCGCCGAAGAACGGCGTCTTCAGCGTCTCGGCATATTGCTTGAGGCGGCTGATCAAATTCTTGGCAATGAACGGCGGCGTTTCCTCTGATAGGAACACATAGCCGTCGATGAAGTCGAGCACCTCGACCGGCAGGTCCTCGAACCGCTTGCGGCGGATCAGGAGGATGATCGGGAAGTCGAGGCCGCGCCGCCGCATCAAATTGATCAGCGATGCGGTCTTGCCCTCCAGCCCCTTCTTGCCCCAGTCCACCACCATGCAGCCGATCGCCGCGTCGGTCTGCACCGCGATCTCGGCATCCTCGAGCTTGCGGGCGCGCACGACCTCGAAGCCGGAGCGCTGGATCTCGTCGATGATCTGGTTGAAGCGGATGCCCTCGAGATCCTCCGGATCGAATACGGGCGCCGCGAACAGGAAGGTGAAGCGTCGGAAATAGTCCATCGGTGTCCTCGAAATGGTCCGAGCGAGAAGTCGGCACATTTCGTGACAGGCAGATGACGGTGGCGCCGGCGGGGGAAAATTGTTGGTGGCGAGCCGACGCCGCTTCAATCCGGTACGCGTTCCCTCGGATATTCGAGCTGCATGGCGACGAAATCGGCCGTGCGGCCGCCATAGCGTGCCTCGATCCGCAGCAAGGTCTGGTCCAGCGCCTGCGCCGGCGCCAGTGATCCGACCGGTTGCAGCAATCGCTCGGCGGGCCACTGGGCCGCGACCTGATCAGGCAGGATGCGCAGGCCGTTGCGGCTTGGCTGCGCCTCCGCCGTCGCGGCAAAGGTCACGGTGCGCGAACGATAGGTCCGCGACCATGCGTCCGCTGCGAGCGCGAGCGAGACTTCGTCGATGCCGGGCGCAAGCGCGATGCCGAGCTGCTCCTTGTTCCAGAACGCGAGCGTGTTCCCGATCGCCGTGAGCGCGAACGGTCGTGTGAACTGGAACGCGCCGCTGTCGTGGCGGGCATCCCAATGGGGCAGGCCGATGTCGCGGGCAACGGCTTCTGCCTTCTCGCGGCCGGCGATCGCTTCGACCAGCGTGAGCGACATCGGCATCGAAGCTGTGATCCCCGTTGTGGTCGCAACGCCCTGGTCGACCACGATCCTGCGGTCCCTGATGTAATGGATCGTCGGATGCTTCTCGCGCAGGTCTTTCAGGGAGTACCAATGCGTCGTCGCGCGCTTGCCGTCGAGCAGTCCAGTGCTGGCGACCACCATGGTGCCGACGCAGACACCGATGACGATCGCGCCCTTTTGCGCCTGTTGCCTGATCCATTGCACGACGACCGGATCGTCGTCACGTCTCATGGCGGGGACGATGACATAGTCGGCGCCATCAGGGTGCTCGGCATCGAATGCTGCGATGGTGGCATCCGGCTCGACCTTCAGCACCGGAAACAGCGTCACCGGTCCGGGTCTCGTCGCAAGCGTCACCACGTCGGCGACGTCGGCGCGCTTGAGGATGCCATAGGGCATCAGATAGTCGGTGGTTTCGGTCTGCTCATTGATGCCGACGATCGCGATCAGCGGCCGCTGCCGTTTCGGCGGCTTCAACGCCGCGATGGTCGCATCACCCTCCTGGCTTGCGATCGGCGGCGCGTTTCCAGACGCAGCTCGCGAGGGCAGCGTCAGAAGCCAGCCACCACCAATGGTCAAGAAAAGCGCGGCGGCGGCAACACCGCCCCACGCGAAAAGCCGCCAGTTCATTGCTTACGTCGCTCAACGAATTCGTCACCTCGCCCCCTCCGCGCAACTTACTCGCTCACGCCGCGCTCCGAAATGACGCAAATCCGGCAAAAACCGACACAGGGGGCAATGGATGGACAGGGGCGGATCGGTGAATTTCGCCGAAAGCCACTTGCCGAATTATTCCCCTCGTCAAGCAGACGTAGCGAAAAAATTCCTCGCGCTCTCCGGCGGAATAGAACGCGCCTCCGTATGTCCTACTCATGCAAGCTATTTCCTTACAGGAGCTATCATGAAGAACCCATCGATTGGTTTCGCACTCGCCACCGCCATTTCCCTGGCGGCGGTCTCCGTGGCGTTTGCCGCACCGCCGACCAAGACCGGAACCACCGCGAAGGGAAGTGTGCTGACGGATGCGAAGGGCATGACTCTCTATACCTTTGACAAGGACACTGACGGCAAGTCTGCCTGCAATGGTCCTTGCGCGACAAACTGGCCGGTGCTGAAGGCTGAGGCGAGCGACAAGGCGGGCGAGGGCTACACCATCATCACCCGTGATGATGGCTCCAAGCAGTGGGCCTACAAGGGCAAGCCGCTTTACACCTTCGCCAAGGATCAGAAACCCGGCGACATCACCGGCGACGGCTTCCTCAACGGCGCCTGGCATCTTGCGCAGCCGTGATGAGCTGAGCTCGCAATAATGCGAGAGGCGGATCAGCGCAGCATGATCCGCCGTTCACGCTAGTTGGCTTGCACACCTGCCTCGCGCGGGGATGCAAAGACGTCGGCGGCCCGTTATTTCGTGTGTCCCCACGCCTCGTCCCAGTCCGCACCAGCCGCGTCGACGACGCGGCCGTCGGCTTCGAAGAACTTGTTCGGCACCTGGAAGATCGCGAGGATCAATCCGCCTTCGGGGCACCAGGCGACGTGGCGGCTGCCAGCCTCACGCCAGATGAACTCGCCCGCTTTCGCGGCAATGCCCTGCGCCGGGCCTTCCTTGTCGACCAGCGAACCCTCGAGGACATAGGTCTGCTCGATATTGACGTGCTCGTGGTCGGGCAGCACCGTACCCGGCGCAAAGCGCATCAAGGCCGTCATCAAGCCGGTCTTGCGGTCGAACAGCAGCGTCTTGGCCTCGCAGCCAGGGAAACGGGTCTTTTGCCAGTCCATTTCCTGCGGGCACACGAGATGGGAATGCGTGTCGGCAGTCTGATGCGCCTGCGGCGTAGCAGCGTCCATGGCGTTCCTCCGGTTTCGTTGAACCAAAGGGATGATAGCCGGATCGCGCGGCCGCGTCAGCGGTTACCGCAGTCCCTCATAGACCGTGAATCCGCGCGCGATCGCGAGCTTTCGCAGCGCGCGCGGCACAAATCTTTCCGGCGGGTGCAGATAGCGCCACGAGGTCAGCGTGAAATCGGAGAGCGTGGTCGCAACGCTCTCGAATGGTGCCAGCAGTCCGGTGAGGCTCACCGGCACATGCGCGCGGTTGTTGAAGGGAAGCAGCAGCAATTCGAGATGCGCCGGCGTGCCCGCTTGGCTCGAAGCCGTGACGCCGGCGACGGCGGGCAGCATCTCCTCGGCGACAAAGGCGACGACATCCTCGACCTGGCGGCGGCTCTCACCGGTGAACAGCTCCGAAAAGCTCTTGTTCTTGAGGTCGCGGCCGAGCAGGGCGCAGACGCGCGTGCCGGCGACGCGAAAGGGAAAGCCCGCCTCATGCTCGTAGGACAGCACGAAAATGTCGCCGAGCCGCTCGCGAACGGCCTCGGGATCGAGGTCGCAGCGATCGGGCGCGCGCGCGTTACCACGCGTCTTGTCCCAACAAGCGAAGAATTCGCGGCTTCCCGGATGCTTCATTCAAGAACCTTGCCTCGCGATCGCCGCGCCGGGACACATCTGTCCCGGTTTTGCGCAAGCGCATTCATTCTCAGTAGTGCAGGGGAACTTTTGCAGCGTCCATGCCGCGGCCACGTTTTCGCAAGCTTTCCGGCAGCTTTGCGGCGTTAACGTTAAGTTAACTATGAGCTTGGCGCCGCCCGCATGCCCCTCTACTGTCCGCTCATTCCCGTTCTTGCCGGCCGTTCTCCAGGGGCCAGCGGGTTGGTACACAGGTGGCGTCGAACAATCAGGTCATCGGGCGGGGAGGGGTGGGATGTGCTCCCGTTCCCTCTGGGCGCGACAAGACCGACAGCAGCAGAGGGCGGGCCTTCTCAGGGCTCGCCCTCAATGCCTTTAGGAGGCGTTATCTGCTTGATTTTTCCCTGAGTTTCTGGCTTCGATTCTGGGTCCGTTTTCCGGTTTGGCCCGCCGTTTTCCAGAACGCCTTCTTGGCGGGAACCGATCTCGGGAACGGCCAGATGACCTTCGCCCCGTTCCGGATGTAGCGGGTACCGCGCCGTTGTCGGTGCGGCGCTTCAGGGGGCAGGCGCACACACGGTTGGGAACGTGAGTGCCTCCACACGACCCAGCCACGACACGTCTGTTCGTACGACGAATTGGAGCGCCGTTCCAAGCGGATCTATAACCTCCGAGACGAAGACGAGCTGTGAGCGACATCTCGAAGGCCGTCGAGTTTGTTCTGGAGAACCAACAGGACGCGGTGCAGTGCGGCCAGATGCCGATCTAGACAATCTACGAGCCGCAGATTGTGGAGAGCTGGGTGTGGGCACGCTAACGTGGCGGGTGTTCCGTTGGACGAAATCTGCCATCTTCGATAGCCAAGGTGGGGAATTGAACGATTCGGTGGCTTGAAGTGCCAAGCGTCAAGTTGAAGTTATTCTAAGAAGCTGTAGCGCACCCGGAACCTGCGACAAGTCGTCGAGAGCCAGCGCGACACAAAGCAGCGTGACACCGAGCGCGCTTCATGCGAACACTCAAATGATGGACACATCGGAGATATATCCTGCCGCTGAGCGCCGGTGGCCGCCCACGATTGTGATTGGCCGCACGCCCAGGGGGCCCGTTCTGCGCATCGAGCTGCTGCAGGTCCTGTCGATCCTCAGTCTTGTCCTGGTGGCGACGGGCAGCATCGCAGGCGTATGGTGGTTCTCGGTCCACGGCATCACCTGGTTTGAGCCTTTGCTGTTGCTGTCCGTGACTTTCGTCACCGGCCTCGGCATCACGCTCGGCTACCATCGCTTGTTCTGCCATCGCGCCTTTGTCGCCCGTGCGCCGCTCGCGGCGGCGCTCGGAATTCTTGGTGCGATGACCATGCAGGGCCAGATCCTGGGGTGGGTCTCGATCCATCGCAAGCATCATCGATACAGCGACCGGCCCGGCGACCCGCATTCACCGCGCCCGCGCGGAGCCGGGATTGTCGGCGCCATCCGAGGCTTCTTCCAGGGCCATGTTGGATGGGTGATGTCCGACGCCTACTGCGTGTACGTCGACTACGTGCGCGATCTACGCCGCGATCCGGTCGTTCGCTGGGTTGATCGTTGGTATTGGCTGTGGGTCGCCGCCAGTTGGATCATACCCGGCTTCATCGGTCTCGCCTGGTACGGGACGATGGATGGATTCTGGGCCGGCTTCTTCGCGGGCGGTCCGCTGCGCACACTCTGGCAGCTCAATTGCACCTGGGCGGTGAACTCGATCGCGCATCGTTTCGGCCGACGGCGCTTTGAGACACGCGAGGACAGCCGCAACAGCGCGCTGGTCAACACTCTCACCATGAACGGCGAGGGGCTGCATAACAACCATCACGCCTTCCCCTGGTCAGCAAGCTTCGCGCTCTTCCCGGGCGAGATCGACCCCGGCTATTGGGCGCTGCGCGGTTTCGAGGCCATGGGCTGGGCGACAAAGGTGCGTGTGCCTGCCCAGCACCTCGTTGCAGCGCGGGCCGCTCAGCCGACGACCGATCCCTTGCGCTCGAGCACCAAGCGATAGAGCGTCACGGCGCCGGCGAGATAGGCATCCAGGCACGTCTTGAGATTGTGCATGTAATCGCTCACCATCTCGCGCCCCACGAGCGCAACCAGATCGGCCTCCTGGCTCCGCAGATTCCTTAACCAGGCTCGCAGCGTGTAGATGTAATCGCGCGGCTTTCCTTCGAGATGCACGAGGTCAAACCAGCGTTCGCTGGCGAGCAGCATCTCACTGGCGTGAGGCAAGTTGCCCTCGAGCCAGAAACCGTCGATTCCGCTTTGGCTGATGTGGCGGGCCTCGCTGCCGAGCTCGATGTTACCCCAACCGTTGACCTGGATCGAAGCCCGGCCACCGACCCTGAGCGTGCGAGCGCAGAACTCGAAGAACAGACTGTAGGCCTCGATACGCTGCTGACGATCCGCCGCCTTGCCGGCAAAGTGTTCCATCGCCTCGAGGCTCACGATCGCGTCAAACGGGCGAATCGACTGATAGTCCTGCCAAGCCGAAATCTCGGTCACGAAGTTCCGCGGGGCGTAGCTTCGCACGTACTCGGCCTGGTTGTCGGCAAGCGTCAGGCCGACATAGTCGATGTCCGGCCTGCGCACCATCAGCCGCTTGATGAGGCTGCCCCAGCCGAACCCGACGTCAAGCACACGCTGCGCGCTGTCCGCTCCAGACATATCGATGTGCCAATCGAGCTTGCGCAGCTGCGCCGCCTCTAGCGTGTCGCGATTTCCGGGCTCGTTCCAAATGCCAGCCGAATACGCAAGATTGGGCCCGAGAAACCGCTCGTAAAGCCGCGGCTCGCGGTCGTAGTGGGCCTGAATCTCGGCTTTCGACGCCCCCATATTGGGGATTGCCGCCGCGGGGGTTTCGAGAATGGTGTCGGTTAGGCGAGTGCTGGCCATCACAGCTCCAGGAAATCAAGGTATTCGAGAGAGTACCCCAAACTATGATCGGCTCATACCCCACCGCAACCCTTGGCGATCACGTGCGGGATGAGCGCTGGATGGGGCCAAGGCCGCCGGTTTTTCTAGAATCGTGGAATGATTTCAGGGGTAGGCTAGCATTCTCAGGGCCCGCTCTTATTCTTTCTTACCTGTGCACTTGCACAATGCGGCCAAAGCCGCCTATCTGGGATGATCGCCCATCCGCGCCGCGCTAAGGTCATCAGTCCCTTGGGATCGCAGTTTGAACCTCCGCAAGATGCGCCGCCGGATCGTCCGCACGAGCCGATCCTCACCTTGCCTCCGGCGCTGACCGCCTACATCGCGCTGATCGCGGTCATCCACTTGCGCGTGCTGCTGCCGCCGGAGTGGGAAAACTGGACCATCGACGTCTTCGGCTTCATTCCGAAGCGCTACGATTCCACGCTGCTCAACATCACCTTCCCCGGCGGCGAGGGCGCCAAGGTCTGGACTTTCGTTACCTATTCGCTGCTGCACGCCAACCTCACCCATATCATTTTCAACGTGCTTTGGCTGTTGCCGTTCGGCAGCGCGCTGGCGCGGCGGTTCGGCGCGCTGCGCTTCTATCTGTTCATGGCGGTCACGGCGGCTGCCGGTGCGCTCGCGCATCTCCTGACGCATGAGCATGCGATCGCGCCGATGATCGGCGCATCCGCGTCCGTCTCCGGCACCATGGCGGCCGCGATCCGCTTTGCCTTCGTGAAGGGCAGCTTCCTCTCCTTCAGCCGCGGCGACGCGGAGGCGGCGGCAAAGGTGCCGGCGCTGTCGCTGTCGCGCGCGCTGCGCGATGGTCGCGTGCTCGCCTTTCTCGCGGTCTGGTTCGGCGTCAATCTCATCTTCGGGATCGGCTCGATCGCGATCGGAGCCGACGGCGCCAGCGTCGCCTGGCAGGCGCATATCGGCGGGTTTCTGGCCGGGCTCGTGCTGTTCTCGTTGTTCGATCCGGTGCCGCGGGAACGCCGTCATGCTGCAGATGCGTTGTCGCCTGACGGACCGGACCGCGTCTGATAGCCGCTTGCGGCTGAGGGCGATTTCATCCATCATTGATTGAAAGTTGTGACGCAAGCTGCCGCCTCTTGCGCTGCATGATGGCCGCGCTTGTTGCCCACCGCGCCGGAAACGAAAACTGCGCGGAACTGTTGATTGAAGACTCGCGAACGATGTCGCGCCTCCTGGTCGAGGCGCGGCAGGGATTCAGGAGGCGGCAATGACGGTACGTTCCATTCTCGATTCCAAGGGTCATCAGATCACGAGCGTCCCGCCGGACGTGACCTTGACCGATGCGATCAAGACACTCGGCGAGCGCAAGATCGGCGCCGTGCTGGTCATGAAGGAAGGCGGCATCGAAGGCATCTTGTCGGAGCGCGACATTGTGCGCGTGCTCGGCGAGCGCGGCGCCGGCGT
The DNA here is from genome assembly GCF_059512385.1 of Bradyrhizobium sp. Crot121. NCBI lineage: Bacteria > Pseudomonadati > Pseudomonadota > Alphaproteobacteria > Hyphomicrobiales > Nitrobacteraceae > Bradyrhizobium > Bradyrhizobium sp. Crot121. The sequence goes on from NZ_JCAMOR010000047.1 coordinate 56,960, forward strand.
GCTCGAGGAGCCCGTCAGCGCGGTGATGACGCAGAAGGTCGTCAGTTGCCGTCCGTCCGACACCGTTGCCGGCATCATGGAAATGATGACGCTCGGAAAATTCCGCCATCTGCCCGTGCTCGAGGACGGCCGCGTGGTCGGCTTGATCTCGATCGGCGACATCGTCAAGCGCCGGGTCCAGGAATACGAAGCCGAGCAGGAAGCGCTGCGCGACTACATCAAGACGGCCTGAAATCTATTCCTTGGTCTCGTCGGGGACTGCGCCGGTAGCCGTAGTCGCTGCCGGCGGCGCCAGGATGTCGATTGCTTCCTGGATCGACTCGATCGCACGCTCGGCGGCGCGAACGCCATGCGCGATCAGCTCATCCGCGCGATGGAAATCGAACCAGCCGATCTTGCCGACCCGCGGCGAGATCAAGAGGTCCGGCGGATCGCCGGCGAGCCGCGCGCGGGTGATGCGGTCCTGCATGATGTTGAAGGCGTCCACCATCACGGTCGAGATACCCGGCCGCGTGCCGCTGCCGAAGAATTCGCGCTTCATGGTGCGCTCGGCCGAGAAGAACTTGCCAAAGCGTCGCTTCGGCGGGACCGGGTCCGGAACGACTTCGGGCACGACGGTGACCTCGGTCGGCTGGCCGTGCGAATAGATCGTCGTGGAATGGTTGAAGACGTCGCTGGAAAGATTGGCGGCGATCACGATCTCCGCGCCAAAGGCCCGCGCCGCCGAGACCGGCACCGGATTGACCAGCGCACCGTCGACCAGCCAGCGGTCGCCGACCAGGACCGGAGCGAAGATGCCGGGCAGCGCGTAGGAGGCGCGCATCGCATCGACGACGCGGCCGTGGGTCAGCCAGATCTCATGGCCGGTCCGCACCTCGGTCGCGACGCTCGCAAACTTCACCAGCAGATCCTCGATCTGGGTCTGGCCGATCGAGGCTTCGAGCTCGGCGGCAAGCTTGGTGCCGCCGATCAGGCCTGAGCCGTTCAGGCGGATATCGAGATAGCCGAAGATGTTGCGTGGCTGCAGGCTGCGCGCCCAGGCTTCCAGCGTATCGAGATGGCCGGCCGCGTAGGCGCCGCCGACCACGGCACCGATCGATGTGCCGACCACGACATTCGGAATGATGCCGTGCGCGATCAGCGTCTTGACGATGCCGATATGGGCAAAGCCGCGTGCGGCGCCGCCGCCTAGCGCCAGCCCGATCACGGGCCGCCGCTGGGCGCCAAGGCCTAGCTTCTCGGAGCCATCGGCGCTCTTGTGGCTCCGGCCCATCCAGCTATCCAACACTCTGACTTCTCCTGCCGGCGCGAGATTAGGCTCCGCGACGAGGCGCCGCCAGAATCGTTCGCATGCATGGTTTATGCCCTAGGAGCATAGCGCGTAGGGAGGGATTGTGACTTGAGCGCGACCGCCAGGCCAGGGTGGAAGCGTGGGTTCCACAATAGCAACCCTGCAGGACTGCGGAGGCTTGAATTTGCCGCGTTTTCGTTGAAAAGCATCATTCCATGACTGTTTGGGGCGATCGCATCGGACGATGCGGGCGGGGCGTGCTGCTTCGCTCGGTGATTTGGCTTGCCGTAATCGTGATTTTGGCGGTTCCATCGGCCGGTTCGGCGCAATGGTTTGGTGAGCGGCCGCCCCCGGTGCCGCCGGCCGCGGTTCCCGATGCCGGGCCCGCGATTAACCTCGCGCCGCCATCCGGCTCGGGGTCGGCGCCGAACCTGCCGGCGCCATTGACCCAGCCGACGATCATGCAGCCCTCGACCGCCACGGTCCCGCCGGCCGGGCCGCAGCCGGGGGCGCAGACTGCGAACCAGGCAGTGCTGTCGCTGACCGCCCGCTACGGCAAGGATCTGCCGGTCATCAACAATGGCCTGGTATGGCGGGTCTTTGCCGACAAGCCTGATGACAACGGCACCTTCAAGCTGATCCGTGAGGACCGCGCCGCCACCCCCAACATCGTGTTGCCACCGGGGAATTACGTGGTCCATGTGGCGCTCGGCCTGGTCAGCGCCGTGCGTGCCGTGAGCCTGAAGTCGGAGACCGATCGCGAGTCCTTCATCCTGCCGGCCGGCGGCCTGCGGATCGAAGGCCGGGTCGGCTCCAGCAAGATTCCGCCGAACCAGATTTCGTTTGCGATCTACAAGGGCAGCCAGTTCGACGGAGCGGACCGCGGCGCCCTGATCCCCAATGTCGCCGCCGGCGACGTCGCGCTGTTGCCGGAGGGGACCTATCACATCGTCTCCAACTATGGCGACGCCAATTCGGTGGTGCGTTCCGACATCCGCGTCCAGGCCGGCAAGCTCACCGACGCGACCGTCATGCATCGCGCGGCCGTCATCACGCTGAAGCTCGTGGGCGAAAAAGGCGGCGAGGCGCTGGCGAATACCGCATGGTCGGTGATCACGCCGGGCGGCGACGTCATCAAGGAATCGATCGGCGCCTTCCCCCGCGTCGTGCTCTCAGAAGGCGAGTACCGCGCTATTGCCAAGAACGAGGGCAAGGTGTTCGAACGGCCCTTCAACGTCGTGAACGGCGTCGACGGCGAGGTGGAAGTCATCGCGCGCTAGATATGAATAAAATTTTTAGCGACTGTCATAGTCTCTAACGCGCACTAACCACGATCTGACTTAGAACCGTCATAATTGCGCGGACTCCCCGCCGCCTGCGCAATCTTTACATTGCTTTAAGCCAGCCTGATTTGGATGCGGGCGGGGACTGGAGCATGAAATCGGACAGGGGAAGCCGGTTTTCCCTCGCGACAAACGCGGAGCGTTTGCGCCGTGATCATGCTCGAATGTGAAGTGAGGTCGTGATCCGATCTTCGTCGGACCATGATCTGGTGGTTCGGGGCGCGTCATGAGTGCGGCGAAGAAGTCGTCGGGAAAATTCAACACAGAAATGTTCGGCGACGTCCCGGTGCTCAAGCGCAAGTGGCAAGCCGCATTGCGTCCGGGCGACAGGTTGCCCCGCTATGAGGACGTGATGCTCGGCAGCCTCGGCCGGCTCGCCGACCACATCGTCCTGCTCAAGGAAAGGGGTGGCGCGCTCGCCGTTTCGCAGCCCGGCCGCTACATCCAGCAATGGCTGAATGACGACCGCTGGGACATGACGCTGAACGAGCTGCCGCCGGATTGCGCGACCGCGCTCGGCGAAGCCGCCGCCAACGCTGCCCTCAATGACCGGCCCTATCTTGCCACGGCGCATTGCGTGCGCGACGGCCTGGTCCGCACCTATGACGTGCTGGCGCTGCCGACCTGCTCGCGCTGGGGCGGCACGCTGATCGGGGCCTACGTCAACGAGCGCGGCGCCCAGTACAATCTGCTCGATACGATTTTCGCGGCGACCGATGAAGGCGTGCTGTCGCTGGCCGCCATTCGCGATCGGCGTGGCGAACCGTTCGATTTCCAGATCATCCATCTCAATCAGGGCGCGGCGAAGCTCTTGAAGCGGCCCGAGCACGAGCTGTTGTGGCAGAGACTCAGCGCGGGCGGAAACCTGCTCGGCGCGGCCGATGTGACCGAGCGGCTGCGCGAGACCGTCCGCAGGACCAGCGGCACCCAGTTCGAGATCGAGAGCGAGGACCGCTGCCTGCGGCTCGCCGTCACGGCGTTCGGCGACATGCTGTCGCTGACCTTGTCCGATGTCACGGCGCTGAAGCGGCGCGAGGTCTCGTTCCGCCTGCTGTTCGAGAACAACCCGATGCCGATGTGGGTGTTCGACGCCGCCACCATGGAATTCCTTGGGGTGAATGACGCCGCGGTCCAGCATTATGGCTATCCGCGCGAGAAATTCCTGAGCATGAAGTTGCGCGAGATCTGGCCGGAGGACGAATGGGCCTCCCACAGCAAGGCGCTGCAGGAGATCGGCGACGTCTACCATTCCAGCCGCGACTGGCGGCACATCAAGGCGGATGGCAGCGAGATCCATGTGCTGACCTTCGGTCGCCGCGTTTCGTTCGACGGCCGCGACGGCTACCTCGTAGCCCTGGTCGATATCACCGAGCGGCGCAAGGCCGAGGCCCGCATTGCCTACATGGCCCATCATGACGGCCTGACCAATCTGGCGAACCGCGATTTCTTCCAGGACCGCCTGCGCGAGGCGCTGCAGCGGAGCAAGTCGGGGAGCAAGCGCGTCGCGGTGCTGTGCGTCGATCTCGACCTGTTCAAGAACGTCAACGATTCCTTCGGCCACGCGATGGGCGATCGGCTTCTGAAGCAGGTCGCGGAGCGGCTCACGGCCGATATCACCGGCGACAATCTGGCCGCGCGGCTCGGCGGCGATGAATTCGCGATCGTGCTCTCCGATGTCACGCCGAACGAGGCGAGCGATTTCGCCGAACGCCTGATCGGGACGCTGAGCGTGTGCTACGACATCGACGGCATCGAAGTGGTGGTCGGCGCGAGCGTCGGCATCGCGCTGTCGCCGGGCGACGGCACCAGCTCGGAGGAATTGATGCGCAATGCGGACATGGCGCTCTATCGCGCCAAGTCGGACGGCGGCGGTGTGCATCGCTTCTTCGAGCACGAGATGGACCGCCAGGCGCAGAAGCGCCGTGATCTCGAGCGCGACCTGCGCCACGCCTTCGCCAACGGTGAATTCGAGCTGCATTACCAGCCGCTGGTCGACATCGCCGCCGACAAGATCAGCGGGTTCGAATCGCTATTGCGCTGGCGCCATCCGGAAAAGGGCATGATCTCGCCGGCCGAGTTCGTGCCGGTCGCCGAAGACATCGGCCTGATCGTCCAGCTTGGCGAATGGGTGCTGCGCGAAGCCTGTTCGGAAGCGATGAAATGGCCCGAGGAGATCAAGGTCGCGGTCAACCTGTCGCCGGTGCAGTTCCGCAGCCGCAATCTGGTGCAGGCGGTGATCTCGGCACTGGCGCATTCCGGCCTGTCGCCGCGACGGCTCGAGCTCGAGATCACCGAGTCCGTGTTCCTTGCCGAGACCGAGGCTAATCTGGCGATCCTGCACCAGCTCCGCGAGCTCGGCGTCAGTATCTCGATGGATGATTTCGGTACCGGCTATTCCAGCCTGAGTTACTTACGCAGCTTTCCGTTCGACAAAATCAAGATCGACCGTTCCTTCGTCAAGGATCTGGCGCGCCGCAGCGACTGCGTAGCGATCGTGCGCGCGATCTCCGGCCTCGGCCGCAGCCTGAACATCACCACCACCGCGGAGGGCGTCGAGACGGTTGATCAGCTCGACTGGCTGCGCGCCGAGGGCTGCAACGAGGTGCAGGGCTTCCTGTTCAGCGCGGCGCGGCCGGCGGACGAAATCGCAACGCTGTTGGCCGGGTTCGCGGAGCGCGCATCGAAGGCGGCCTGACGCCGTTTGTCGCGCGGCGGTCTCCGCCGCAAATTGGTCGGCTCGCGGCGATATTGGGCGCGGGCCATGACCATCGCTCGCGTAATCCAGCTCGCCGTGCTGCCGCTTCTGCTTGCGCGCGCTGTCGGCACGCCGCTCGAGGCCTCCGCTCAAGAGATGTTTGCCGGCGTCACGGTGCGGGCGCCCGATGCGTTCTATGATCCGCCGGCGCAAGTGCCTGAGACGCCGGGCGCGCTGCTGCGCAGCGAGCTGCTCCGGGACGTCAGGCTGCCGGCCGGCATGCGGGGCTGGCGCATCCTCTACACGACGACGGTAAACGACACCACGCGTGCAACCGCCGTCGCGACCGTGTTTGCGCCGATCGATCCGCCCGCGGGCCCGCGCCCCGTGATCACCTGGGAGCACGGCACGATCGGAATGCAGCAGAAATGCATGCCGTCGCTGCTATCGGCCCCGGCCGTGGGGATTCCGGTGCTCGATCGGATCGTGCGAGCAGGCTGGGTGATCGTCGCCACCGACTACTCGTTTGCCGAGAAGGGCGGCCCGCATCCCTATCTCATCGGCGAGGGCGAGGCGCGTGCCGCGCTTGACTCGGTCCGCGCCGCACGGCAGATGCCCGAACTGACGCTCGATCCGCGCACTGTGGTGTGGGGGTATTCGCAGGGCGGACACGCCGCGTTATGGACCGGCATCATCGGTCCGCGCTACGCGCCGGAGATCGAGATCGCGGGCGTTGCCGCGATCGCGCCGGGCACCAATCTGCTGAACATTTTTGCGATGAACCAGGGGGTCGACAAGCGGCTCGGGCCGTATGTCGCGCTGTCCTATAGCCGCTTCTATCCAGACATTAGCTTCGAGCAGGCGGTTCGGCCGGAGGCGCTTGCGGCCGCGCGCGAGATTGCGGGCCTGTGCGGGTTCCTGCCGGAGGAGGAGCCGGTGCGGGCGGCGGCGCTCACCGCAACGTTCGAGGGGCCTGCGTTGGCGACACGCAGCAACCCGGCGCTTGCCGCAAGGCTTGCGCAGAATGGCGCCGACCATCCGATCGCGGCGCCTGTGGTGATCGCGCAAGGAGCGGAGGATGACGTCGTGCCGCCGGCGGCGACCGCAGGCTATGTCGAGGAGCGCTGCGCCGCCGGCCAACGGCTCGAATATTGGACCTTCGTGGGGCTCGACCACGGCATGGTGCAGCCGGGCTCAAAACTCGAGGAGCCACTCATGGCATGGACCGCGGCGCGTTTCGGAGGCGAGCCGCCGCCAAAGGGCTGCACCCGCAACTCGTTCTGACGCGCTGCGCGCAGCGCTGGAGCGTGATGGTACTTGGTTGAATCGGCCCAGGTTCACCTCTCCCGTAGGGAGAGGTCGCGCCGAAGGCGCGGGTGAGGGGTTACGGTCCCTCGATAGAGCAAATCCCTCACCCGGCGCTACGCGCCGACCTCTCCCCACGGGAGAGGTGAAGAGCGGGGTCCTAACCGGCTACATAGGTAACAGAATAGACCGGCGACATGGGTAACAGGTCAACTGATCGGCAAGGAGG
>NZ_JCAMOR010000048.1:0-62402 GCF_059512385.1 Bradyrhizobium sp. Crot121
AGCGAGCGACGGCGGCTCCGAGGGGATGGCTTGGCCGGACCCCATGATCAATTTTGCTGAACTTGACGCACAGAACTGCCGCGAGAACGCGGACTCACATCCGTTACTTGAATCGGACGTAGGATGGGTAGAGCGAGGCGAAACCCATCATTCGCGCGGCTTGCTCCATCGCGATGGGTTTCGCTTCGCTCTACCCATCCTACGGGTCCGCTGTTTGAAATTTGAATCAGAACCCATCCCCATGCGCGCATGACGACTGTGGAGAGAGTGTGCGACACACCGCTTTTCCGGCGCCGATTGATGCGCCCTCTCCCCTTGTGGGAGAGGGCTACTCCGGCGCCCGCAACGAACTCACTTGGGTGAGGGGTCTCTCTCCACGCGCACCGTCGCCCGCGGAGACGACCCCTCATCCGTCGCGCATTTCATGCGCGACACCTTCTCCCACAAGGGGAGAAGGGAAGAACGCGCGTCACCCACGCAACCTAAATCGGCTTGCCCGTATACGGCATCGATGCCGTGAGACCGCCGTCGACCGGGATCGCCTGGCCGTTGACGTAGGATGCCTCATCGCTCGCAAGGAACAATCCCATCGCGGCGAGCTCGTGCGGCTGGCCGGGGCGCTTGAGTGGATTGAGCTGGCCGATCTTGTCGGAGGTGCCGCGCTCCTTGGCGCGGTCGAACACCGGCTTGGTCATGCCGGTCTCGATCAGGCCGGGGCAGACCGCGTTGATGCGCACGCCGGTGCCGGACAGCGAATAGGCGGTGGTCTGCACCAGGCTGATGACGCCGGCCTTGCTCGCGCCGTATGGATGGCCGCTGGCACCGGCCTTCAGTCCTGCCACCGATGCGGTGCAGATGATCGAACCATAACCCTGCTTGGTCATATGCGGGATCGAATGCTTGATCGCGAGGAACGGTCCGATCAGATTGATGCGCAGCACCTCCTGCCAGTGCTCGACTGTCTGGTCGGCGAGCGGCACCAGGCCGCCGCTGATGCCCGCATTGGCCCAGATCGCGTCGAGCTTGCCGTATTTCGAAAGCGCCTTGTCGATGAAACCCTTCACGTCGGATTCGGAGCCTGCATCCGCTGTCACCGCTTCGACAGCGCCGCCGGCATCGCGGACCAGCTTTGCGGTCTCGTTCACGCCCTCGGTGCGGTCGACGGCGATCAGCTTGGCGCCTTCCTTCGTGAACAACAGGGAGGCAGCGCGCCCGATGCCGCTTCCGGCGCCAGTAATGATGACGGATTTGCCTTCGAGGCGGCCCATATGTTTCTCCCTGATAGCTTTGCGTGTCGGCGCCTGCCGCTTCGCGGAATTCAAACAAGATTTCAAACGCCAGAGTCACTTCAGACAAGTCGCTTGAGACGTTATGTACTCTGACGTACGACACACGCACACTATTCAAGGGGTCTTGTGATGTCCAATGCCGACAAGTCAAAGGTGGCCACGACACGGTGGTGGTGGGTGCGGCATGCGCCGGTGCGCAGCGACGGCGGCAATATCTACGGTCAGAAGGACATTGAATGCGACACCAGCGATCGCGAAGTGTTCGATGCGGTCGCGAAGATCCTGCCGCGCACCGCAGTCTGGTACGCAAGCAACCTCATGCGCACGCATCAGACCGCGGAGGCGATCTGGGCTGCCGGCTTTCCGAAGCCGGTTAGCATGACGAAGGAAGCCGCCTTCGCCGAACAGCATCTCGGCCGGTGGCAGGGCATGAACCGCGCCGCGTTCCTCGCCAGCCGCCCGGTCGGCAGCCATTGGTTCGCCGACATCAACGAACCCGCGCCCGACGGCGAGAGTTTCATGGATCTCTACACCCGTGTCTGCCGTGCGATCGTGCGGATCAATGTCGCGGAAGCCGGCAAGGACGTGATCGCGGTCGGTCATGGTGGCACGATCAAGGCCGCCGTCGGTCTGGCACTCGGCGGCCAGCCGGAGAGGGGGCTTGCCTTCGACATCGACAATTGTTCGGTGACGCGGCTCGATCATATCGCAAGCGCGGACACCAGCCTCTGGCGGTTGCCGATGGTGAACCAGCAGCCGTGGATCGCGGACGCAAAGCATGCCGCGATGCATCAGCCGGCCGGCCCGGAAGTCGTGCCGGAGAACAAGCTCGCCTGACCCGATGATATCGGTGACGGTGAACGCTGCTTAGCTCGAGACCAATATCAAGACTTCACATCTGGGAGAGAAACATGAGCTTGTTCGACATGAAGGGAAAAGTCGCCGTCATCACCGGCTCGACGCGCGGTATCGGCCGCGCCATTGCCGAGCGCATGGCCGAGCATGGCGCCAAGGTGGTGATCTCCTCGCGCAAGGCCGATGTCTGCGACGACGTGGCGAAGGAGATCAACGGCAAGTTCGGCAAGGGCACCGCAGTCGCGGTCGCGGCGAACATCTCGAGCAAGGAGAACCTTCAGAACCTTGTCGACGAAAGCAACCGCGCCTTCGGCAAGATCGATGTGCTGGTCTGCAACGCGGCGTCGAATCCCTATTACGGTCCGCTGGCCGGCATCTCCGACGACCAGTTCCGCAAGATCCTCGAGAACAACATCGTCGCCAACAACTGGCTGATCTCGATGGTGGTGCCGCAGATGATCGAGCGAAGGACGGCTCGATCATCATCGTGTCCTCGATCGGCGGCCTGAAGGGCTCGACCATCCTTGGCGCCTACGCGATCTCGAAGGCGGCCGACATGCAGCTCGCGCGCAATCTCGCCTGCGAATACGGCAAGCACAATATCCGCGTGAACTGCATCGCTCCCGGCCTGATCAAGACCGACTTTGCGAAAGCGTTGTGGGACAATCCGGAGAACCTGAAGGCCTCGACCGCGCGCTCGCCGCTGCAGCGCATCGGTATCCCCGACGAGATCGCCGGCTGCGCGGTGCTGATGGGATCGAAGGCCGGTGACTTCATGACCGGCCAGACGGTCGTGATCGACGGCGGCGCGACGATCAGTTGAGGCCTTCTTCGTCATTCTGGGGCGCGCGCAAGCGCGAACCCGGAATCCAGAAGTTGCGGATCGAGATTCCGGGTTCAGCCCTCGCGGGCTGCCCCGGAATGACGGCGTCAATCCAGCGCCGCGTACACGCCGTTCCTGACCAGCGTGCGGGTATAGTCGCGCTGGCCTGGGCCCTGCGACATGAACACCGCAAACAGCTCCTCGACCGGATCGATCCAGAAGAAGGTGCCGGCGACGCCGCTCCAAAAGAACTGCCCGACCGAGCCCGGAAATGGCGCGATGCCCTGATGGGTGCGCACCGCAAAGCCGAGACCGAAGCCGTGCCCGGGCGGCACCAGCGTGCCCTGGATCTTCACGTGCGGACCGAGGTGGTCCGACGCCATCAGCTGCAACGTCTTGCGGCCGATGATCCTGTTGCCGTCGAGCGAGCCGCCGCTCAGCAGCATCTGCGAGAAGCGGGCATAGTCCATCGTGGTCGACACCAGCCCGCCGCCGCCGGATTCCATCGCCGGCTGCTCCAGCATGTTGAAGAGCTGCACCTTCTCGCCGCTCCAGGGATCGCTCGGGAACGCCTCGGCAAGCCGGGTTGCATTCTCCTCGCCGGTGTAGAAGCCGGTCTCGGTCATCTGCAGCGGCGCCAGGATGCGCTCGGTCAGGAAGGAGCCCAGCGTCTTGCCGCTGACGACTTCGATGATGCGGCCGAGGATGTCGGTGGAGCGGCTGTAGTTGAACTCGGCGCCGGGCTGGCAGATCAGCGGCATGCTGGCGAGCAAGGTCGCGTGCTCGGCGTTGGTGATCTTGCGGCTGCGCAGCCGCGACTGCTGGTAGAGCTGCTGCACCAGGCCGTTGCCGGTGTGGTCGTAAGTGAGACCGGAGGTGTGGCGGAGCAGGTCCTGGATCGTCATCTGGCGGCTCGCCGGCACCAGCTCGAGCTTGCCGCCACTCTCGACGCCGACCTTGGTCTCGGCGAATTCCGGGATGAATTTCGAGACGGGATCGCTGAGCAGGAAGTGGCCGTCCTCCAGCAGCATCATGATGCCGACCGAGACGATCGGCTTGGTCATCGAGAAGATGCGGAAGAGGGTGTCATGCGCCATCGGCGCCCCCTCGGGGGCCTGCTGGCCGATGGTGTCGAACCAGCCGATCTGGCCGCGGCGGGCCACCAGCACGGTGGCGCCGGGGATGGTTCCCTTGTCGACCTCGCGCTTGAAGGTGTCGGACATCCGCTGCAGCCGGACGCTGGAGAGGCCGAGCTGCTCGGGCTTGGCGGAGGGCAGGGGTGGCGTCTGCGGGGCGGATGTCGGCCTGGTGGCGGTTTGCGCGGTCATGGTCTCTCCCGTTGCTTCTTGTTGTCGCGGCGACGGGGCGAAGTCTGGCCGAGAAGTGCAATCTTGAACAGGGCGTTTACCGCTTCACCCTTGCATTCGGGGCATGCCCTGTGCTTCAAACGGCGCGAACCGGCGGCGACGCTTCGGTTCCTTAGGAGTGTAGCTCAATTGGTAGAGCACCGGTCTCCAAAACCGGGGGTCGCAGGTTCGAGCCCTGCCACTCCTGCCAGCGTGCGCATATCTTGACCTTTCACCACTGCCGCAGTACATACCCGCCACCTGCAGCCGGCCCGCGATTAAAAGGCGGATATCCGGCGCGGCTTTGATATCCCCCGAACAACCGAGCCTGTTAACCGGCTCATCCTTCGCGAGAGGGCTGGGCACTCAAGGACTGTTCGGATTCCTGAAACACTTGAATCGTCTGACGACGGACGCGGACTTTAAAGAATGGCTTTCAGCCCGTTCAAATTCCTGCAGGAAGTGCGCTCGGAGACCGCCAAGGTCACCTGGCCGACCCGTCGTGAGACGACGATCACCACGATCATGGTGTTCGTGATGGTCGCGCTGGCGTCGATCTTCTTCTTCGCCGCGGACCAGATCATCCGCTATCTTATTACCCTCATCCTGGGTATCCACTGATGAGCACGTTAACGCAATCCATGGACAAGCGCTGGTACATCGTCCACGCCTACTCGAACTTCGAGAAGAAGGTGGCGGAATCGATCCGCGAACAGGCTAAGCAACGTGGGCTGGAGGAACTGTTCGAGCAGGTGCTGGTGCCGACCGAGAAGGTCACCGAGGTTCGCCGCGGCCGCAAGATCGACGCCGAGCGCAAGTTCTTCCCCGGCTACGTGCTGGTGAAGATGAAGCTTACCGACGAAGCCTTCCACCTGATCAAGAACACGCCGAAGGTGACGGGCTTCCTGGGCGCCGAAAACAAGCCGATGCCGATCTCGGAATCCGAGGCCATGCGGATCCTGCACCAGGTGCAGGAGGGCGTGGAACGGCCGAAGGCGTCGGTGTCGTTCGAGATCGGCGAGAATGTGCGGGTGGCCGACGGGCCGTTCGCCTCGTTCTCGGGCGTGGTGGAAGAAATCGACGAGGCGCGCTCGCGCGTGAAGGTCGCGGTCTCGATCTTCGGCCGCGCCACCCCGGTCGAACTGGAATTCGGTCAGGTCGAGAAGGTCTGATTGTGTCGTCATTGCCGGGCTTGACCCGGCAATCCATCTGCCTTTGAAGGAAGGCTTCTTGCGAAGATGGATGGATGCCCGGGTCGAGCCCGGGCACGACAAGAATGGAGGCGGAGACGCTTCCGAAAGGACGTGGGAGGACGGGCGCGGTCGCCAGCCGCACCGGGTCCGAACCACGGAACCTGAACCCGCCGGACAATGTCCGGCACAACAGGAGTGATACATGGCAAAGAAAGTGACCGGATACCTGAAGCTTCAGGTCCCGGCCGGTGCGGCGAACCCGTCGCCACCGATCGGTCCCGCGCTTGGTCAGCGCGGTCTCAACATCATGGAATTCTGCAAGGCCTTCAACGCCCAGACGCAGAAGGAAGAAAAGAACACCCCGATCCCGGTGGTCATCACCATCTATGCGGATCGTTCCTTCACCTTCGAGATGAAGACGCCGCCGATGTCTTACTTCTTGAAGCAGGCTGCCAAGATCCAGTCCGGCTCGAAGGCGCCGGGCCGCGACAAGGCCGGCCAGGTGACCAAAGCGCAGGTGCGCGAGATCGCCGAGAAGAAGATGAAGGATCTCAATTGCGGCACTGTCGAAGCGGCCATGAAGATGGTCGAGGGCTCCGCCCGTTCGATGGGCTTGGAAGTTGCGGGGTAAGGCGCCATGGCAATCGGAAAGCGTTTGAAGAAGGCCCGCGAAGGTATTGACCGCGAAAAGCTTTACCCGCTCGCGGACGCCATCAAGCTGGTCAAGGAGCGGGCCAAGTCGAAGTTCGACGAAACCATCGAGGTCGCGATCAATCTCGGCGTCGATCCGCGTCACGCCGACCAGATGGTGCGCGGCGTGGTGACCCTGCCGAACGGCACCGGCCGTACGCTCCGCGTCGGCGTGTTCGCTCGCGGCGCCAAGGCGGATGAGGCCAAGGCGGCGGGTGCCGACGTCGTCGGCGCCGAGGACCTGGTCGAGAAGGTGCAGGCCGGCAATATCGACTTCGACCGCTGCATCGCCACCCCCGACATGATGCCGCTGGTCGGCCGTCTCGGTAAGGTGCTCGGTCCGCGCGGCATGATGCCGAACCCGAAGATCGGCACCGTGACCATGGACGTCACCGGCGCCGTGAAGGGCGCCAAGGGCGGCTCGGTCGAGTTCCGCGTCGAGAAGGCCGGTATCATCCAGGCCGGCGTCGGCAAGGCCTCGTTCGCCGAGGACAAGCTGGTCGAGAACATCAAGGCGCTCGCGGACGCCGTGGTCAAGGCCAAGCCGGCCGGCGCCAAGGGCACTTACGTCCAGCGCGTGGCGGTATCCTCCACCATGGGCCCGGGCGTGAAGGTCGAGCCGGGCACGCTGCTCGGCTAACCACCGGCAAGGCCTACTAATATAGAGAGGGCGGGATCGGGCAGCCGGTTCCGCCTTTTGCTTATGCGGCGTGGCGCAGCTTTCCAGGGAAGAACAACAATGCCGGATAAAGTCCTGATCTATTCGCGCTTTCCCAAAGCCCAGCTCCAGCGCTTCGGTGAGCGCTATGAACTGCTGAACGCGGCCGGCAAGCGGCCGAACGAGGCGTTCTCGGCCGCGGAACTCGCCGACATCCGGGCGCTAATCACCGCGGGCGGCAGCGGGCGGCTCGGGGCCGACGCCATGGACATGATGCCGAAGCTGGGCGCGATCATCTGCTACGGCACCGGTTATGACGGCATCGATCTTGCTGCCGCGGCGAAGCGCAACATCGCGGTCGGCAACAGCCCCGGCGCGAATGCGGCCTCGGTGGCCGACATCGCGATGACGCTGATGCTGGCGGCGGTCCGCCGGCTGCCGGTCGCCGACAATTACGTGCGGAGCGGCGACTGGGCGGAGGCAAAACCATCGCCGATGATGCGGCCGCAGGCGGGCATGCGCGGCCGCAAGGTCGGCGTCTACGGCATGGGCGAGATCGGCCGCAAGATTGCCGCGCGCGTCGCCGCCTTCGAGACCGAGGTCGGCTATTTCAGCCGAAGCCGGCACGACGTGCCGTATCGGTATTTTTCGAGCCTCGAGGCGCTGGCCGACTGGTGCAGCGTCCTGATGATTGCGGTGCGAGCCGGGGCGGACAACAACCACGCCGTCAATGCCGACATCCTGCGTCGGCTCGGCAGCGACGGTCTGGTCGTCAACATCTCGCGCGGCTCCGTGATCGACGAGGCCGCGCTGGTTGCGGCACTGTCGGACCAGATCATCGCCGGCGCCGGCCTCGACGTCTACGCGATCGAGCCGCATGCGCCGGACGCGCTCACTGCGCTACCGAACATCGTGCTGACCCCACATATCGGCGGCCACACCCTGGAATCGCATGTGGCGATGCAGGACTGCGTGCTGGCCAATCTCGAGGCATTTTTCGCCGGCAAACCGCTGCCTTATCAGGTTCAGCTCGCCTGATCTGTCCGCGGCCCGAATTTTGCTCTTGGCAAGTGAGGGCGGAGCCGCTAAGAAACTGTTTCCGGGCGTGCTGGCGGTTGCTGGCGTGCCTGTGCTCGCATTCCGAAAACTTGGCTCAATAGGAGAGTTTTCCTTCCAGGCGTCCACTTGGATTGCTCGAAAGGAAGCGAACCCGTCGGCCCGGTTGGGATGAGGGCAGGGGCTTTGGCTTGAGCCTTAGCCTTGATCCTGTCCGAGACTGCAGGCGCCCGCGACAAACTTCGGTTTTTCAACGGCTTAATCGTATGGCCTGCATAGACGGGTGAAAACTGGATTTTGCTTCGCGCAGAGCCTTAAGCGGGCCTTGCGGAAGCTGGTTTGGTTCGAACCTCGACAGCCCGCGGTCGAAAGGCCGACGGGAGGGCAGGCTTCTAAGAATGTCGTCTTGCCCGGCGTGTCCCTCGGACTTCGGTCCCGAGGCATAAGGTTTGGGTGGGACGATGGGTGCAACCCGGCGGTCCCGCGCAAGCGAAGGCCGCCAACCGGAGAGAGCTTGCTGTGGAACGAGCGGCAAAGAAAGAGGCGGTCGAACAGCTCAACGAGGTCTTCAAGACCACGAGCGTTGCGATCGTTGCTCACTATTCCGGCCTCACCGTCGCCCAGATGCAGACCCTGCGCAAGCAGATGAAGCAGGCGGGCGCGTCGGTGAAGGTCTCGAAGAACCGTCTCGCCAAAATTGCTCTTGAAGGCACTGACGTCGCTGCCATCGGCACCCTCCTCAAGGGGCCGACCGTGATCGCTACCTCCAACGATCCGGTTGCGGCGCCAAAGGTTGCCATCGATTTCGCCAAGGCGAACGAGAAGTTCGTCATTCTTGGCGGCTCGATGGGTAAAACCGTCCTGAATGTCGATGGCGTCAAGGCGCTTGCCTCGCTGCCGTCGCTGGACGAACTGCGCGGCAAGATCGTCGGCCTCATCGTGGCCCCGGCGACCAAGCTCGCCCAGCTCTCCAATGCGCCCGCGGCCAAGCTCGCGCGCGTCATTCAGGCTCATGCCTCAAAGGGCGAAGCGGCCTGACCCTTCGCAAAACTCAAACCCTGGTTCGAACCAAACGTTTAAGGAAACAGATCAATGGCTGACTTGCAGAAAATCGTCGACGACCTCTCGAGCCTCACCGTGCTCGAAGCGGCCGAACTCGCAAAGCTCCTGGAAGAGAAGTGGGGCGTGTCCGCCGCTGCCGCCGTTGCGGTGGCCGGTCCCGCCGCTGGTGGCGCTGCCGCGGCTCCGGCTGAAGAGAAGACCGAGTTCACGGTCGTGCTCGCTGCCTCCGGTGACAAGAAGATCGAGGTCATCAAGGAAGTCCGCGCCATTACTGGCCTGGGCCTGAAGGAAGCCAAGGACCTCGTCGAAGGCGCTCCGAAGCCGGTCAAGGAAGGCGTCAACAAGGAAGAAGCCGACAAGATCAAGGCCCAGCTGGAGAAGGCTGGCGCGAAGGTCGAGCTCAAGTAACCCGAGGGTTACTGAGCGAAAATCCCGGGCGGCCGCGCGCAATCCGGGACAGGCCATGCAAAAGATGTGCGACGGGTTGTCGCGTTATGCGTGGTACACAAAAAAGTGTGGGGATTCGTGGGTTTAACCCTCGAATCTCCATGATCGCCGTCCCATATCGGGGTGGCAGCGGAAACACGGTTGGCGGCGGGGGCGGCAGGGCTTCCACGGGAACCGTTGGGAGACAGGCAGATTTCGGGCTTTTTCAGTCCGTGAAGCGACGAGTTTTGACGGGCGGGTGCGTCAAGCGCCCCGCGCGTTCTTTTGCGTTTTGTAAGGTCACAAGAACGAATTGAGGATTTGGTTCCTGAATTTGGCCCTTGTTCCTTCCAGGCGAATCGAAATTCAACCCGGGTGCGGTGGCAATCGCGGTCCGGAAGGTACGCCCCAAAAGGGCGGCGAAAATGAGAGGCCCCGATGGCGCAGCAGACATTCACCGGTCGCAAACGCGTACGCAAGTTCTTTGGTCACATCAAGGAAGTCGCGGAGATGCCGAACCTCATTGAGGTTCAGAAGGCGTCCTATGATCAGTTTCTGATGGTCGATGAGCCCCAGGGCGGGCGGCCGGACGAAGGCCTGCAGGCCGTGTTCCGTTCGGTGTTCCCGATCTCGGACTTCTCCGGCACCTCGATGCTGGAGTTCGTGCGCTACGAGTTCGAGCCGCCGAAATATGACGTCGACGAGTGCCGCCAGCGCGGCATGACCTTCGCTGCGCCGCTCAAGGTGACGCTGCGCCTCATCGTGTTCGATATCGATGAGGAGACCGGTGCCAAGTCGGTCAAGGACATCAAGGAGCAGGACGTCTACATGGGCGACATCCCGCTCATGACCATGAACGGCACCTTCGTCGTCAACGGCACCGAGCGCGTCATCGTCTCCCAGATGCACCGTTCGCCGGGCGTGTTCTTCGACCACGACAAGGGCAAGACCCACTCCTCGGGCAAGCTCCTGTTCGCGGCGCGCGTGATCCCCTATCGCGGCTCCTGGCTCGACATCGAGTTCGACGCCAAGGACATCGTGTTCGCGCGCATCGATCGCCGCCGCAAGATTCCCGTGACCTCGCTGATGTACGCGCTCGGTCTCGACGGGGAACAGATCCTTTCGACCTTCTACAAGAAGATCAGCTACAAGCGTACCAAGGAAGGTTGGCGCGTGCCGTTCGACGCCAACCGTTTCCGCGGCTATTCCACGGTCAACGACCTGATCGACGCCGATACCGGCAAGGTCGTGCTCGAGGCCGGCAAGAAGCTCACCGTTCGCCAGGCCCGCCTGCTGCAGGAGAAGGGCCTCAAGGCGTTGCGTCTGTCGGATGAGGAGTTGGTCGGCAATTACCTCGCCGAGGACCTCGTCAATCCGAAGACCGGCGAGATCTACGCCGAAGCCGGCGAGGAGATCACCGAGAAGCTCCTGAAGTCGCTCAACGAGCAGGGCTACAAGGACCTGCCGCTGCTCGACATCGACCACGTCAACGTCGGCGCCTATATCCGCAACACCCTGTCGGCTGACAAGAACATGACGCGCGAGGACGCGCTGTTCGACATCTACCGCGTGATGCGTCCGGGCGAGCCGCCGACGCTGGATTCGGCGCAGGCCATGTTCCAGTCGCTGTTCTTCGACTCCGAGCGCTACGACCTCTCCGCGGTCGGCCGCGTCAAGATGAACATGCGCCTCGAGCTCGATGCGCCCGACACCCATCGCACGCTGCGCAAGGAAGACATCCTTGCCGTCATCAAGACGCTCGTCGACCTGCGCGACGGCAAGGGCGAGATCGACGACATCGACCATCTCGGCAACCGTCGTGTGCGCTCGGTCGGCGAACTCATGGAGAACCAGTACCGCATCGGCCTGCTCCGCATGGAGCGCGCGATCAAGGAGCGCATGTCGAGCGTCGATATCGACACCGTCATGCCGCAGGACCTGATCAACGCGAAACCGGCGGCGGCCGCGGTGCGCGAATTCTTCGGCTCCTCGCAGCTCTCGCAGTTCATGGACCAGACCAACCCGCTCTCGGAGATCACCCACAAGCGGCGCCTGTCGGCGCTTGGCCCGGGCGGTCTGACCCGCGAGCGCGCCGGCTTCGAGGTGCGCGACGTGCACCCGACGCATTACGGTCGTATCTGCCCGATCGAGACGCCGGAAGGTCCGAACATCGGCCTGATCAACTCGCTCGCGACGTTTGCGCGCGTCAACAAGTACGGCTTCGTCGAGACGCCTTACCGGAAGATCAAGGAGGGTCGCGTCACCGACGAGGTGGTGTACCTGTCGGCGATGGAGGAGGGGCGCTACCGCGTCGCGCAAGCCAACGTGCCGCTGGATCCGAAGGGCCGCTTCACCGAGGACCTCGTGGTCTGCCGTCACGCCGGCGAAGTGTTGCCCGTGACCCCTGACAAGGTCGACTACATGGACGTGTCGCCGAAGCAGCTCGTTTCAGTGGCCGCCGCGCTGATTCCGTTCCTCGAGAACGACGACGCCAACCGCGCGCTGATGGGCTCGAACATGCAGCGCCAGGCGGTGCCGCTGGTTCGCGCCGAGGCGCCGTTCGTCGGCACCGGCATGGAAGGTGTGGTTGCCCGCGACTCCGGCGCCGCGATCGCGGCCCGCCGCTCGGGCGTGATCGACCAGATCGACGCCACCCGCGTCGTCATCCGCGCTACGGAAGATCTCGATCCGACCAAGTCGGGCGTCGATATCTACCGTCTGATGAAGTACCAGCGCTCCAACCAGTCGACCTGCATCAACCAGCGTCCGCTGGTGAAGGTCGGTGACATCGTCAAGAAGGGCGACATCATCGCTGACGGTCCGTCGACCGATCTCGGCGAGCTCGCGCTCGGCCGCAACGTGTTGGTCGCGTTCATGCCGTGGAACGGCTACAACTTCGAAGACTCGATCCTGCTCTCCGAGCGGATCGTGAAGGATGACGTCTTCACCTCGATCCACATCGAGGAGTTCGAGGTGATGGCGCGCGACACCAAGCTGGGTCCTGAGGAAATCACGCGCGACATTCCGAACGTTTCGGAAGAGGCGCTGAAGAACCTCGACGAAGCCGGCATCGTCTATATCGGCGCGGAAGTGCGCGCCGGCGACATCCTGGTCGGTAAGATCACGCCGAAGGGCGAAAGCCCGATGACGCCGGAAGAGAAGCTGCTCCGCGCCATCTTCGGCGAAAAGGCTTCCGACGTCCGCGACACCTCCCTCCGCGTGCCTCCGGGCGTGCAGGGCACGATCGTGGAAGTGCGCGTGTTCAACCGCCACGGCGTCGACAAGGACGAGCGTGCGCTGGCGATCGAGCGGGAGGAGATCGAGCGCCTCGCCAAGGACCGTGACGACGAGCAGGCGATCCTCGACCGCAACGTCTACAACCGTCTCGCCGAGCTGCTGGAGAACCGCCAGGGCATCTCCGGTCCGAAGGGCTTCAAGAAGGACACCAAGATCACCCGCGCGGTGCTCGATGAGTATCCGAAGTCGCAGTGGTGGCTGTTCGCCTCGCCTAACGACAAGCTGATGGCCGAGATCGAGGCGATGCGGAAGCAGTACGACGAGTCGAAGAAGGGGCTCGAGCAGCGCTTCCTCGACAAGGTCGAAAAGCTGCAGCGCGGCGACGAACTGCCGCCCGGCGTGATGAAGATGGTCAAGGTCTTCGTCGCGGTGAAGCGCAAGATCCAGCCCGGCGACAAGATGGCCGGCCGCCACGGCAACAAGGGCGTGGTGTCCAAGATCGTTCCGATCGAGGACATGCCGTTCCTTGAGGACGGTACGCATGCGGACATCGTGCTGAACCCGCTCGGCGTGCCCTCGCGCATGAACGTCGGCCAGATCCTCGAGACGCATCTCGGTTGGGCCTGCGCCGGCCTCGGCAGGCGCATCGGCCAGACCATCGACGCCTATTATCAGAAGCAGGATCTCAAGCCGCTGCGCGAGACCCTGAAGAGGATCTATGGCGACGATGAAACCATCCGCTCGCTGAACGACAACGAGTTGATCGAGCTCGGCCGCAATCTGAGTCACGGCGTGCCGATCGCGACTCCGGTGTTCGATGGCGCCAAGGAGGCCGACATCGAGGAGATGCTGAAGCTTGCCGGCTTCGACGCCTCCGGCCAGTCGACCGTCTATGACGGCCGCACCGGCGATCCCTTCGATCGCAAGGTGACGGTGGGCTACATCTACATGCTGAAGCTGCACCATCTGGTGGACGACAAGATCCACGCCCGCTCGATCGGCCCGTACTCGCTGGTTACCCAGCAGCCGCTGGGCGGCAAGGCGCAGTTCGGCGGCCAGCGCTTCGGCGAAATGGAGGTGTGGGCGCTGGAAGCCTATGGCGCGGCCTACACGCTGCAGGAGATGCTGACCGTGAAGTCGGACGACGTCGCCGGCCGTACCAAGGTGTACGAGGCGATCGTGCGCGGCGACGACACGTTCGAGGCCGGTATCCCGGAGTCGTTCAACGTGCTGGTCAAGGAAATGCGCTCGCTCGGCCTCAACGTCGACTTGCACAATTCCAAGGTGGGACCGGCACCGACGTCGGAAGCGGCCGAGTAATTTCGTGAAGGCGGCGGTGACGCCGCCTTCGCCGCCGTCATCGTCCGCCAACGGGTCCGGCCAAACGCCGGTCCGGTGACAAGCTCCGGCGGACGATCCAGTAACCCGCGGCTGCGGTGATTACTGGATGCCCCGCCTTCGCGGGGCATGACAGAAAAGGAATGCATGGGCCGACGAAAGTCGGCAGACGGAGAAGACCATGAACCAAGAGATTATGAATCTTTTCAATCCGACGACGCCGGCCCAGGTCTTCGACCAGATCCGGATTTCGATCGCGTCCCCGGAGAAGATTCTGTCCTGGTCCTACGGCGAGATCAAGAAGCCGGAGACCATCAACTACCGCACTTTCAAGCCGGAGCGGGACGGGCTGTTCTGCGCCCGCATCTTCGGGCCGATCAAGGACTACGAGTGCTTGTGCGGCAAGTACAAGCGGATGAAGTACAAGGGCATCATCTGCGAAAAGTGCTCGGTCGAAGTCACGCTGTCGCGCGTCCGGCGCGAGCGCATGGGCCATATCGAGCTCGCGGCGCCCGTCGCCCACATCTGGTTCCTGAAGTCGCTGCCGTCGCGCATCGGCCTTCTGCTCGACATGACGCTGAAGGATCTCGAGCGCATCCTGTACTTCGAATACTACGTCGTGCTCGAGCCGGGTCTGACCGCGCTCAAGGACCGTCAGCTCCTGTCGGAAGATGAGTACCTGAAGGCGCAGGACGAATACGGCCAGGACAGCTTCACCGCCATGATCGGCGCCGAGGCGATCCGTGAATTGCTGAAGGGCCTCGAGCTGGAGAAGCTCGAGCTCTCGCTGCGTGCCGAGATGCAGGAGACCGACTCCGACATCAAGCACAAGAAGCTCGCCAAGCGGCTGAAGATCGTCGAGGCCTTCCGCGTCTCCGGCAACAAGCCGGAATGGATGATCATGACGGTCATTCCGGTGATCCCGCCGGACCTGCGCCCGCTGGTGCCGCTCGATGGCGGCCGCTTCGCGACGTCTGACCTCAACGACCTCTACCGCCGCGTCATCAACCGCAACAACCGCTTGAAGCGGCTTATGGAGCTGCGCGCGCCCGACATCATCATCCGCAACGAGAAGCGCATGCTGCAGGAGGCCGTCGATGCGCTGTTCGACAACGGCCGCCGCGGCCGCGTCATCACCGGCGCCAACAAGCGCCCGCTGAAGTCGCTCGCCGACATGCTCAAGGGCAAGCAGGGCCGCTTCCGCCAGAACCTGCTCGGCAAGCGCGTCGACTATTCGGGCCGTTCGGTGATCGTGGTCGGTCCCGAGCTGCGCCTGCATCAGTGCGGCCTGCCGAAGAAGATGGCGCTCGAACTGTTCAAGCCGTTCATCTATTCGCGGCTTGACGCCAAGGGCCTGTCGACGACCGTGAAGCAGGCGAAGAAGCTGGTCGAGAAGGAGCGGCCCGAGGTCTGGGATATCCTGGACGAGGTGATCCGCGAGCATCCGGTGCTCTTGAACCGCGCGCCGACGCTGCATCGTCTGGGCATCCAGGCGTTCGAGCCGGTGCTGATCGAGGGCAAGGCGATCCAGCTTCACCCGCTGGTCTGCGCCGCGTTCAACGCCGACTTCGACGGCGACCAGATGGCCGTGCACGTTCCGCTCTCGCTCGAAGCGCAGCTCGAAGCGCGCGTCCTGATGATGTCGACCAACAACATCCTGCACCCCGCGAACGGCCAGCCGATCATCGTGCCCTCGCAGGACATCGTGCTCGGCCTCTACTACGTCTCGATCATGCGCGAAGGCCTGCCCGGCGAGGGCAAGGTGTTCGGCGACATGGCCGAGCTCGAGCATGCCCTGCACTCGAAGGTCATCCACCTCCACACCAAGATCAAGTACCGGTGGGAGGGCCTCGACGAGGAAGGCAAGAAGAGCAAGCGCTGGATCGAAACCACCGCGGGCCGCGTCATGCTCGGCAACCTGCTGCCGAAGCACCCGAGGACTTCGTACGACATCATCAACAAGCTGATGACCAAGCGCGAGATCTCCGGCGTGATCGACCAGGTCTACCGGCACTGCGGCCAGAAGGAGACGGTGATCTTCTGCGACCGCATCATGGCGCTCGGCTTCTACAACGCCTTCAAGGCCGGCATCTCGTTCGGCAAGGACGACATGGTCGTGCCGGCGTCGAAGTGGAAGATCGTCGACCAGACCCGTACGCTGGCGAAGGATTTCGAGCAGCAGTACAATGACGGCCTGATCACCCATGGCGAGAAGTACAACAAGGTCGTCGACGCCTGGTCGAAGGCTGGCGAAGAAGTCGCCAAGGCGATGATGAAGGAGATCTCCTCGACCAAGAAGACGGCCAGCGGGGCGGATGCCGACATCAACTCGATCTACATGATGGCGCATTCCGGCGCGCGTGGTTCGCCGGCGCAGATGCGCCAGCTCGCGGGCATGCGCGGCCTGATGGCGAAGCCGTCGGGCGAGATCATCGAGACGCCGATCATTTCCAACTTCAAGGAAGGCCTCTCGGTGCTCGAGTACTTCAACTCGACCCACGGCGCCCGCAAGGGCCTCGCGGACACCGCGTTGAAGACCGCGAACTCCGGGTACCTGACCCGCCGTCTGGTCGACGTGGCGCAGGACTGCATCATCACGTCCAGCGACTGCGGCACCCATCTCGGCATCAAGATGCGCGCCATCATCGATGCCGGCACGGTGGTCGCCTCGCTCGGCTCGCGCATCCTGGGCCGCGTGGCCTGCGATGACGTGCGCGATCCCGCGACCAACGAGGTCCTGATCGCGCGCGGAACGCTGATGGAGGAGTCCCATGTGGACGCCGTCCAGAAGGCCGGCATCCAGGAGGTGAAGATCCGTTCGGCGCTGACCTGCGAGCTCATCAACGGCATCTGCGCCAAGTGCTACGGACGCGATCTCGCCCGCGGCACCCCCGTCAACCACGGCGAGGCGGTCGGCGTGATCGCGGCGCAGTCGATCGGCGAGCCGGGCACGCAGTTGACGATGCGCACGTTCCACATCGGCGGCGCGGCGCAGATCAACGAGCAGTCGTTCGTGGAGTCGAACTTCGACGGCAAGATCGTGATCAGGAACAAGGCAATCGCCCGCAACAGCGAAGGCCACCTGGTCGCGATGGTCCGCAACATGGTGGTTGCGATCGTCGATGCCGACGGCACCGAGCGTGCGACCCATCGCATCCAGTACGGCTCGCGCATGCATGTCGACGAGGGCGATATGGTCAAGCGCGGGCAGCGCATCGCCGAGTGGGATCCTTACACCCGTCCGGTGCTGACCGAAGTCGAGGGTACGATCGGGTTCGAGGACCTGGTCGAGGGCCAGTCGATCTCGGAGACGCTGGACGAATCCACCGGTATCGCCAAGCGCGTCGTCATCGACTGGCGATCGACGCGTGGCGGCGCCGATCTGCGCCCGGCCATCGTGGTCAAGGGCAAGGACGGCAAGGTGATGAAGCTCGCGCGTGGCGGCGATGCCCGCTACATGCTGTCGGTCGACGCGATTTTGTCGGTCGACGTCGGTGCGCAGGTGAAGCCCGGCGACATCCTGGCGCGTATCTCGACCGAGAGCGCCAAGACCCGCGACATCACCGGCGGTCTGCCGCGCGTTGCTGAACTGTTCGAGGCGCGCAAGCCGAAGGATGCGGCGATCATCGCGGAAGTGGCGGGCACCATCCGCTTCGGCCGCGACTACAAGAACAAGCGCCGCATCTCGATCGAGCCGACCGACAAGACCGAGGAGCCGCGCGAGTACCTGATCCCGAAGGGCAAGCACATCCACCTGCAGGACGGCGACATCGTCGAAAAGGGCGACTTCATCGTCGAAGGCAATCCGGCACCGCACGACATCCTGGCGATCAAGGGCATCGAGGAACTCGCTGCCTATCTGGTCAACGAAATCCAGGAGGTCTACCGGCTGCAGGGCGTGCTCATCAACGACAAGCACATCGAGGTGATTGTCCGTCAGATGCTGCAGAAGGTTGAGGTCACCGATCAGGGCGACACCGACATGATCTCGGGTGAGCAGGTCGACAAGATCGAGTTCGACGCGCTCAACACCAAGGCCAAGGAAGAGGGCAAGAAGCCCGCGACCGGAACGCCGGTGCTGCTCGGCATCACGAAGGCGAGCCTGCAGACCCGCTCGTTCTTCTCGGCGGCCTCCTTCCAGGAGACCACTCGCGTGCTCACCGAAGCCGCGGTCAACGGCAAGGTGGACCCGCTGGAAGGCCTCAAGGAGAACGTCATTGTCGGCCGGCTGATCCCGGCAGGCACGGGCGCCTCGATGGCGCGGATCCGCGAAGTCGCCATGAAGCGCGACAAGCTGATCCTCGACGAGCGCGAGAAGCAGGCGGCGATCGTGCCGTCCGCGCCCGAAGCGGAGCCGCTGGCGCTGCCGCCGGCGGAGTAATACCCCGCAAAACTACGGTACTCACGAAAAGGCCGGCTTTTTGCCGGCCTTTTTGCTGCTCTCCTCTTGTGCTGCGCTGCAGGAATGCGCTTTGTTCATCTTTCCTTCAGACAGAAAAGCGCTTCTGCTAAGAGCGGCTACGGCCGGGTGCTTCGCCCGCCCGGAAGAACGGAATCCCCATGCTTGATCTCGCAATCGTTGGTGGCGGCCCCGGCGGGCTGATGAGCGCCTGGTACCTGAAGAGGAAGCTCGGCGACCTCTGCCGCGTCACCATTTACGAGGCGTCGGACCGGCTCGGCGGCAAGATCGTCACGCGCAAATTCAATACCGCATCCGCGACCTACGAGGCCGGCGTCGCCGAGATCTACGATTATTCGATGACCGGCCCGGATCCGCTGCGCGAACTGATCCAGCATTTCGGCCTGCAGACCATCCCGATGGATGCCGAGCAGGTCCAGCTCGACGGCGAGCTCTTGAACGACGTGCGGGGCATGCGCCGCAAATATGGCGCGACGACCGCCGAGGCGATCGAAGCGTTCCGCAAGCGCTGCACCGAGATGATCTCGCCGGTCGAATACTACGAAGGCGTCGGCGCGCATGACAACGAGCATCCCTGGGCCCACAAGACCTGCGAGCAACTCCTCGACGAGGAGGTCGAGGATCCGACCGCCAAGCGCTTCTTCAAGGTGATGGCCCGCTCCGACATCGCGACCGAGAGCCACAACACCAACGGGCTCAATGCGCTGAAGAATTTCGTGATGGATATCGACGGCTATATCGGCCTGTACTCGATCCAGAACGGCAATGAGCAGCTCATCGAATGCCTGCGCTCGGAAGTCGATGCCGACATCCAGCTCAATCACCGGGTGCTGAAAGTCGGCAAGGCCGGCAACGGCCGCTACCGCCTCAACATGATGAACGGGAAAGGGCCGGAGACGCGCGACTTCGACCTCGTGCTGGTCTGCCTGCCGCATTCCTGGCTCGCCACGCTCGGCTGGGACGGCGAGGAGTTGCGCCAGTCGATGGTCAAGCACATCGCCTATTTCGACCGCCCGGCGCACTACCTGCGCGTCTCGATCCTGTTCGACGAGCCGTTCTGGGGCGAGAAGATCCCGGGCTCCTGGTTCATGTCGGAAGCGTTCGGCGGCTGCTGCGTCTACAACGAAGGTTCGCGCCATGATGTTGGCCGGCACGGTGTCCTGAACTGGCTGATCGCGGGCTCGGACGCGCTGGCCTTTGCCAATCTGACCGACCAGGAACTGATCGATGCTGCGTTGAAATCGCTGCCGGCTTCCCTCGGCAATGCGCGCGAGCATTTCCTCGAGGGCAAGATCCACCGCTGGCTGAGCTCGGTGAACGCGCTGCCCGGCGGCCTGCCGGCGCGCGACGTCATGACCAACCATCGTCCCGAGCCCAAGGAGCATCCCGGCATCGTCGTGGTCGGCGATTATCTGTTCGATTCCACGCTGAACGGCCTGCTCGATTCGTCCGATGCGGCGACCGACATCATCCTGACCGAGATGATCCGGCTGCGCCATGCCCGCGCCCAGGCCGAGCGGCCGCTGTCGGACAAGATCGACCGCGGTTATTTCGAGAATTATCGCGGGCAGGGCCCCTACAGCGAGGCGTGGCGCCACTTCACCGATCCCGCGCTGCTGATGGAGATGATCCAGATCGTCTGGGGCGAGGCGAAGGGCTACAAGCTCCTGGTGGCGGGCTCGGCGAGCGGCGAACTGGTCGGCGCGCTGCGCGAGCGCGGGGTCGATGCCTGGGGCGTCGAGAACAACCGCTTCATCCACGGCAAGACACCGAAGGCGCTGCAGGAGTACAACAAGCTCGGCTCGGTCGTCGACCTGCCGTTCGAGGACAACGAATTCGACTTCGTGTTCGAGACCAGCCTCTGCCATCTCGGCGGAAAGCAGGTGGTGCGCGCGGCGCGCGAATTGCATCGCGTGGTCAAGACCGGCCTCGTGTTCGGCTCGGTGACTTCGGACCTCGCGCCCGGCCTGATCGACCGCTACGATCTGTTGCGTGGCGTCAAGAAGCTCGCCACCTGGTGGGAGTGGTCGGAACTGTTCTTCGGCAACGGTTTTGATCTCGCCGCCCATCGTCGCGACTGCACCGAGGCGCTGTGGACCGCGGCGCGCGCCGCCAACAAGGGGCCCGGCCACTGGTACGGCGACTCCGACGCGTTGCGCTATTCGTTCTTCGATAAGGTCGAGGACGAGGATTGACCCAAGGATTGACCTGAAGATTGACCGGTGCACCGGCCGGTTCAATTGCTTTGCCCAATCCTTGCTGATCGCATAGAATCGTTGGCATAGCGCGTATCGCGCTGTCGCGCTCGATTTGCGGTCATGCCGGCCGTGCAGTATCGGTTGGTTTCATGGCATCGAAGCCCCCATCATCTGACGGTCACAATCCGGTTGCGACGGATGAACTCGAGCTGAAAAAGAAGCTCGGGGCGAATGCCGATTCCGCTACGTCCAGGCCCGGCGGCAAGCCTTCGTCGACATCACCGCTTCCCGACGATGATGACGAAGCCGACGCCGAGAACGAAATCGAGCTCGATGACGATGATGAGGACGAGGACCTCGTCGTCTTCACCGCCAAGGAAGCCGCCGGCGCGCTTGCCACGATCTACGGCTTCGTCAAGCCGTATCTGGCCAACTACAAGCGGATGCTGGTCTTCGTCAGCTTCGGCCTCGTGGTCGAGACGTTGTTCAACGTCATCATGCCGCTCAGCCTGAAGTTCCTGATCGACGATGCGCTCGGCGAGGAAGACTTCCAGGCGCTCTACAAGATCCTCGGCGTGCTTGCCGCCGCCGGGATCATCACCTCCATCATCGCGGTCTGGTACGAACGCTGGGACGCGCGGCTTGCCGCCTGCATTATCTCCGACGCGCGGACCAAACTGTTCGAGCACGTCCAGAACCTGCCGTCGTCCTATTTCGCCCGCACCAAGCGCGGCGAGATCCTGTCGCGCTTCTCGATCGACCTTTCGGCCTTCGAGGGCTCGGTCAAGAGCTTCGCCAACAGCGCCGCCCTGCCGTTCCTGGAGCTCATTGCCGGCATCATCCTGATGCTGTTCCTGAGCTGGCAGCTTGCCGTGGTCGCGCTACTCGTGTTTCCGATCACCCTGATCGGGCCGCGGATCCTGACCCCGAAGGCGGTGCAGGCCAATTACGAGCAGAAGCTGAACGAGGCCGCGCTGCTCGGCACCGTGCAGGAGAATGTCGCGGCCCAGGCCGTGGTGAAGGCGTTCAACCTGCAGCGCCGCGCGCTCGGCTGGTTCACGATGCGCAACAACGACGTGCGGCGGAAGGCAGCTTCCGCCATGTTCCTGTCGACCATGGTGGAGCGCACGGTCACCATCGCGGTGCTGCTGTTGCACCTCGTGGTGCTCGCGATCGGCGCCTATCTCGCCACCAAGGGCCAGATCACCATCGGCACCTTCGTCACCTTCGAAAGCGCATTCTGGGAGGTGTCCTACAACATCGCGCACCTGATGCACTTCATCCCGGTATCGATCCAGTCGGCGGCGGCGGTGCAGCATATGCAGGAACTCCTGGACGAGCCGACGCGCGGCGCCGACCGGCCGGGCGCGCCGGACCTGCCGCGCATCACCAATGACATCACCTTTGAGCGCGTGACGTTCCAGTACGAGGGCAGTCAGGAGCCGGTGCTCGATAATTTCAGCCTCAAGCTCAAGGTTGGTCAGCGCATCGCGATCGTCGGCCCCTCGGGCTCCGGCAAGAGCACGCTGCTCAATCTGATCCTGCGGCTTTACGTGCCGGACGAGGGCCGCGTCACCATCGACGGCGTCGATATCCGCAAGGTGACGCGTGAATCGCTGCGGCGAAGCATGGCGGTCGTGTTCCAGGAGAACATGCTGTTCAACATGTCGATCCGGGAGAACATCCGCCTCGGGAAGGAAGGCGCGAGTGACGAAGAGGTCGTGGACGCCGCGCGCAAGGCCGAAATCCATCGCTTCATCATGAGCCTGCCGCAGAAATACGACACCGTGGTCGGCGAGCGCGGCGACACGCTCTCAGGCGGCCAGCGCCAGCGCATCGCGATCGCGCGTGCCATCATCCGCAATCCGTCCGTGCTGCTGCTCGACGAAGCGACCTCGGCCCTCGACCAGACCACGGAGGCCGCGATCAACAGCACGCTGTTCAGGGTTGCCGCGGGCCGCACCATGATCTGGTCGACGCACCGGCTGACGTCGGTGGTCGACATGGACGAGATCATCGTGATCTCCGGCGGCAAGGCGATCGAGCGCGGCACCCATGCCGAGCTGCTCGCCGCAAACGGCGTCTACCGCAAGCTCTGGGACGATCAGGGCCACGTCGCACACAATGCCGCTGCGCAGGCCGACGACGATGAAGACGATGATGAGGACGACGACGAGGAGTGATCCCTCAGCTTGATGTCGCGATCCGGCCTTGCCGGCCGGGGCGAAACGCGCCGGCGGTGGAGTAGCGGACGCCCTGCGCGAAGCGGACCACGAAGCGGCCCCAGCGTCCGGCGCGCCAGGTCAGGCCATGGTCGATCGACAGCGAGCGAAGGTGGTAGGCCTTGGCAAGCGATCGTGCCTCGCAGGCCTGCTTGACCGGATCGTCGTAGAACGCCTGGATCTTCGGCACGTCCATGCCGTCGCTCGAAAGCCACGCCGGGATGTGGACGTTGCACAGCCGCTCGACGTCGGTGAAGACCTTGTCGCTACCGGTGCCGGCGGCTGGGCAGGAGGTCGAGAACGCGTCGCCGACCAGCACGATACCGGGCTGCAGATATCCTTCGGTGACGTAGAGGTCGGCGGGCCTGATCCTGATCGGCCCGGAGACCATGAAGCCGCCGGTCATGCGGGCAAGCCCCGGCATCGTGGCGAGCATGGTGGCTTCCGGCGCCTGCCTGAACTGCTGCAGCCACGGGTCGGTCATGTCGCGGTAGACCATGAGGTTGGCGCGCATCGTTCCGCCGATCGGGAACAATGTAAGATAGGCCATGCGCGCGCTCGGCCGGCCCGGCCAATAGGTCAGTGCCGGAAAATCGAACGCCGCGCGGCCGACCGGCATGACATCGAAGCCAAGCGTGATTGAATGGCACGCGCTGATGATGCGGCGCTGCATGCCGAGCGTGTGGCGCAGGCCGGTGTTCAGGCCGTTAGCGAGCACGATGAGCCGTGCCGAGATCTCCTCATTGTTCGACAGCACGATCTTCTGCCGGTCGGCGCTGTTTGAAACAGCGTAGGCCTTGGCATGGATGATCTCGACATCGCCTGGAATCTGCGCGCGCATGGTGTTGACCAGCGTGTCATAGAGGATGCCGTGCTGATCGCTGGGCTTCTTGGCGACGACGTAGCCGAACCGCGCCTCCCACACCTGGCCGTCCAGCGTCGTGGCGCGCAGCGTCTCTTCGGCAAGGCCGGTCCTGCGCAACAGCTCGAGTTGATCTCCGCCGAGCTTCTCGCAGCGCAGCTCAGGTGGATAGCTCAGATGCGGGTCGATCAGGCACGCCGAGATGCCCGCGCGTCCGAGCATCGCCGCGGCGGTCGAACCGGCGAGCCCGCCGCCGATGATGGCAACATCCGTGTAGCGCATGCGTCTTGCCTCTGATCGCAAGGCTCCATGCATGGCCGAGAATCGCAAAGGAACCCTGAACTGGTGCTTCACAATCCAGTCAGTCCCGCGTCCGCTTAATTGAAAAGCAATGTCCCGCAAACACGATGGCGCGCGGTCGAAGGGTCGGATTTCGATGATCTTGGTAACGATTGATTCACCCAGCCTGGACATCGCCCCGCAATGGGACGATCTGGTGCGGCGTGCGTCGTCGAACGTGTTCATGAATCCGGCCGCGCTTGCGGCGGCCGTTGCGACCGACTTTGCCAGGATCCACGTGCTGCTGGCCTGGGAGCAGGGCGCTTCGCAGCGGAGGCTCGTAGGCATCTGGGCGCTACAGGTGCGGCAGGCCGTGCGATTGTGGCCAAAGGTGTCGGAAGCGCTGCCCTACACTTATGCTTTTCTCTCCAGCCCGGTCGTCGATCCGGCCTTCGCCGATCAGGTCATTCCCGCATTCCTCGCCGCCATCGAACAAGACCCGCTGCTGCCCGATGTCCTCAGCCTCACGTCGTTCGACGGGGAGTGCCCGAGCTACGCGGCCATGTCAAAATGGCTGGCCGCGCGTGGCATCGAGCCGTTGATCGTTGCAACGAGCAGCCGGCCTTTCGTGACGAAGGAATTCGGCGTGAAGCGTAGCGGCTCGACGCGGAAAAAGCTGCGTCAGGACTGGAACAGACTGTCGGCGCTTGGCGCCGTCGATGTCGTCAACGACCGGTCGCCTGGCGCGGTCCGCCAGGCGTTCGAGACGTTTCTGGCGATGGAAAAGGCAAGTTGGAAGGGTGAGCAGGGCACGGCGGTGTTATCGGATGCCCGCGATGCCGCCTTCACCAGGCAGTTGGTGCACAATCTGGCCGACCGCCAAGCCTGCTCCGTCGCCTTGCTGCAGGTCAACGGCGAGGTCGCGGCTGCGCAGGTGCTGATGTATGGCGGCGCGACCGCCTACACTTGGAAGACCGCATACGATGCCCAGTTCGCGCGATATTCACCCGGGCATCTCCTCGTCGACAAGGTGACCGATCAGCTGTTCGCGCAGCCCGAGATCGAGGCGATCAATTCCTGCGCCGCCGAAGACAGCTTCATGGCCCAGCTATGGACCGGCCGCCGCACCATGCTCGATCTGCTCTTCGATGTCAGCGGAACGAAGTCGCTGGGCTACCGGATGGAAGCGGGCCGGCTGCTCGGCTACCATTTTCTGCGGCGTCTGCGGGACCGCCTGCGGCAGCGTCGTCGGACATCCTCCGCCAAGGCGCCGCAGGGCACCGCGAGCAAGCCGGAAAAGGAAGCGGGCGCCGCGCTGCGCGCGCCAGCAAAGGCTGGGGTCCGTCGACACCAGGCGGAAGTCGAGGGCCTTGGCCATTGACCAGGGCCTGTAAGCCTTCTTGGCAGGACGGAATCGTTACTCGTCAGAACACATCCAGTGTCATGACCATTCCGCCGATCTTTTCGAGACGGGCAAAATAGGCTGCGGGCTCGAGGAGCTGATAGGGAAAGTAGAGGCCAGGGGGAGTTGCCGGATTGCCGTCGAGTCCGACGAGCCGTTCGAGAACCATGGCGACGCCTAGCCCCGTCAGTGGCATCTGTCCCTCAGGATGGACAATCGCATGACGGGTGCGGAGCAGTCGGCCCGCTTGATCCTCACCGGCAAGTTCGATGACGATCTCGGTCGACATCGGCTCTCCTCGGCGGCGAGTGGAGCTCACTCCAATCGCGAGACTGAACTGAACGTTTGGCGCGCCGGTCGCGGTCGCAAGGCCGACAACGTCATAGGGGGAGAGTGCGGAGGCCTCCATCAGGGTGCCGTCGACGGCGCGGAACTTGGCCTTGGCATCGCCGCCAACGCGCCAGAGGTAGGCGCCGTCCCGACGAGCAAGCGCCGCCGGCATGGTCTTCGTTTGGCGCTCCAGGTCGGCGGCTGCCGCCGGACCGAAGGCATCCTGCTCATCGAGCAGCGCGCCGATAGCGATGTCGTGGACCCGACCGAACGCCTTGGCGAATTCGAGCGTGGGGACCGTCGTCGCGCCGACGAGCCATTCCGTGCCCAGAATGACCGGCGCGGCGTCCGGGTCGTGGATGTAGGCCGCTACTTCGGGGCCCATCTCGATAATGCCTGGAGAAATGCTGATGTGCGGCACGCCGCGCGACTGAGCGAAACGGAGCCCGGCGATCCTTTCGTCCGTAAAAAAGACGGCGACGGCGCTGACCGGGCGCTCACCGAGTCCAAGGCCATCAACGGCCAGGTCGAGCACCACACCCTCCGCACCGCCAATTTCGGTCGCGACTTTCTTGGCCTTAGCGAGATCGCGGCCGCCGATCAGTAGCGGCTGATCGGGATGGGCGACGCGCAGGAATCGGGCCGTCCAGCGGCCGACAATGCCGGAGCCGCCGATCAGGAGAATGGGAGCTGGCGACATTGCGGTGCCTCTCATCCTAGCGAACATAACCTAACGTCGGTAAGTTACCATTAGTAAGTTACTGATGGTAGGTATTGCAAGGGGGAGATCCGGACCGTGAAACACTCTTTGAGACCGAAAGCGCATAAGGCGCTTTCCGGTCGGCTCTCGAAGGCGGATCGACGGCGCCAGTTGCTCGATATGGCCCTCGTCATTATCCGCGAGGAAGGGGCCGATCGGCTGACACTGGGACACCTGGCCGCTCGTGCCGGGGTCTCCAAGCCAATCCCGTACGAACACTTCGGCACACGATCGGGGTTGTTGATCGAACTCTACAAGTCGCTCGACAGGGAGCAGGCGAATGCCCTGCGTGAAGCGTTAAGAAGCGTTCAGCGGAACTTGGGGGATACTGCCGACATCCTCGCCACCGCCTATATCCACTGTTCCGCAGATACGAGTGGCGAATGGCACGCGGTGGGCGCGGCGCTGTCGGGCAGCGGGAAGATGGGCGCGGTGCACCAGGAGCTGATAGATGGGTACGTCCAGCTGTTCGTATCGGCGCTTGAGCCGTACAGCACGTTGCCGCCCGATGAACTACAACGGCGCTGTGTCGGCCTTGTCGGGGCGGGCGAAGCGCTCTCGGTCATGATGATCGGTGGTCATTGCAGCGAGAAGGAAGCTGCTGAAGCATTTTCCTCGCTGATTCGAGGCGGACTTTGCGCACCTTCGCCGCAACCGTAACGCGATCGGGGTGAAGCTTTTTTTGACTTGTCGCGGCAGCGCGAGCGACAGACCTTGGGCGACGTGGATATCAACGCACGCGCCTTGGTTGGATCGCAAGCTGCCTCGGTCCGCGCGAATCGCTCGATCGGTGCGCCGCCGCCAGCTTCTCGAAGCGGAAATCTGGCGGACAGACATCCTGCAAATCGACCGGGATGGTCGAATGCCGGCCGGCCAAGCATCGCGGCTGCCGTGGAGTTGGCCACTCGCTGCCGATGATCGCAAGGCGGTACAGGGCAGGGGCTAAGCGCGTTCTTTGCGCCCGAAATGGCAAACAAGGCTTATTTTGCGCGAATCTTTGGTTGAGAGCCGCCTAAGAGCTGCTTCAGGCTATTTATGTCCGGATAAAATAGTCGGCCGACTCGCTCGGAAAGTGGGGCAGTAGACTTTGCGATTTTCACTCGCGCTGAGCGCGCGAAAGTGCCAAATCCATATGCAGCAGAGGCGTTTCTCGTATTGTCGTTTTGCTTGACTTCACTATCTACCGCTTATACAAGGCGCGAACTTAACGACAGGCGGTGAGCTACGCCAGCGTCGGAACGGAACACCCTATCAGACCTACTGGACTGAGGCGGGCACCAACCTCGACGAATGCCGCTCAAACGCTGTCGATGATAGCTAGGCAATGCCAGGGCGATTTTTGTTCTCTTGAGCGCGTTCTCTTGAGAGTGAACTCGGACGCATGACCTCGGTTTTCAGCCGGACAGCGAGAGCTGATCGGTCGTGATCGCGGTCCTCTGTGGCGTCAAGCGCTTTCCGCTCAGCAATGAGTGGTAGGCGCGATTTCGTTTTGCGCGAACGGTTTTCGTGTGAGGCGGCCGGACGGGCGGTTCGTTCCCGTGAAGAATTTGCGGAGCCAGTGAGGTTCCGCGCGAACTTGAAGGGTGAAGGCTGACATGCCGACGATCAACCAGCTGATCGCAAAACCACGGGAAGTGCAGAAGTCGCGCAAGAAGGTGCCGGCGCTGCAGCAGTCGCCGCAGAAGCGCGGCGTGTGCACGCGCGTCTACACGACGACCCCGAAGAAGCCGAACTCGGCGCTTCGTAAGGTCGCCAAGGTGCGTCTGACCAATGGGTTCGAGGTGATCGGTTACATCCCGGGTGAGGGCCATAACCTTCAGGAGCACTCGGTGGTCATGATCCGCGGCGGCCGCGTCAAGGACTTGCCGGGCGTGCGCTATCACATCCTCCGCGGCGTGCTGGATACCCAGGGCGTCAAGAACCGTAAGCAGCGTCGTTCGAAGTACGGCGCCAAGCGTCCGAAGTAAGCGGGAACAGGTAAGATGTCGCGTCGTCACTCTGCAGAAAAGCGTGAAGTGCTTCCGGACCCGAAGTTCGGGAACATCATCATCACCAAGTTCATGAACTCGGTCATGTACGCCGGCAAGAAGTCGGTCGCCGAGAACATCGTCTATGGCGCGCTCACCATGATCGAGGCCAAGACCAAGCAGAACCCGCTCGGCGTGTTCGAGCAGGCGCTTGAGAACGTCATGCCGACCATCGAGGTGCGTTCCCGTCGCGTCGGTGGTGCGACCTATCAGGTGCCGGTGGAAGTCCGCTCGGTGCGCCGGCAGGCGCTCGGCATCCGCTGGCTGATTTCGGCCGCGCGCGAGCGCAACGAGAAGACCATGACGGAGCGGCTCTCGGCGGAGCTGCTTGATGCGTCGAACAACCGGGGGAACGCCGTCAAGAAGCGTGAAGACGTGCACCGGATGGCGGAAGCCAACCGCGCCTTCTCGCACTATCGCTGGTAAGGCGAATTACGGAATTTAAGGAACAGCCCCATGCCACGCCAACATGCCATCGAGGACTATCGCAACTTCGGTATCATGGCGCATATCGACGCCGGTAAGACCACGACGACCGAGCGCATCCTCTATTACACCGGCAAGAGCCACAAGATCGGCGAAGTGCACGAAGGTGCCGCGACGATGGACTGGATGGAGCAGGAGCAGGAGCGTGGCATCACCATCACCTCCGCCGCGACCACCGCGTTCTGGAACGGTAAGCGGCTGAACATCATCGACACCCCCGGCCACGTCGACTTCACCATTGAAGTTGAGCGCAGCTTGCGCGTGCTCGACGGCGCTGTGTGCGTGCTCGACTCCAACCAGGGCGTCGAGCCGCAGACCGAGACCGTCTGGCGCCAGGGTGACAAGTACAAGGTTCCGCGCATCGTCTTCGCCAACAAGATGGACAAGACCGGTGCCGACTTCTTCAAGTGCTTGTCCGACATCGTCGACCGCCTCGGCGCCAAGCCGATCGCGATCCAGCTTCCGATCGGTGCCGAGAACAACTTCAAGGGTCTCGTCGATCTCGTGAAGATGAAGGGCATCGTCTGGAACGATGAATCCCTCGGTGCGAAGTTCGACTATGTCGACATTCCGGAAGACCTCGTCGACCAGGCCAAGGAATACCGCGAGAAGATGGTGGAAGCCGCCGTCGAGCTCGACGACGACGCATTGGCCGCCTTCCTCGATGGCAACGAGCCCGACGAAGCGACGCTGAAGCGGCTGATCCGCAAAGCGGTGCTGACCGGCGCGTTCTATCCGGTGCTGTGCGGCTCCGCGTTCAAGAACAAGGGCGTGCAGCCGCTGCTTGACGCCGTCGTCGACTACCTGCCGTCGCCGATCGACGTGCCCGCGATCAAGGGCACCGACGAGGACGGCAACGAAGTCGTGCGCAAGGCGGACGACAAGGAGCCGCTGGCGCTGCTCGCGTTCAAGATCATGGACGACCCGTTTGTCGGCACCATCACCTTCTGCCGCATCTATTCGGGCATCCTGCAGAGCGGCACCGGCGTGATCAACTCGACCCGCGAGAAGAAGGAGCGGATCGGGCGCATGCTGTTGATGCATGCGAACAACCGTGAGGACATCAAGGAAGCCTATGCCGGCGACATCGTCGCGCTGGCGGGCCTCAAGGAAGCGCGCACCGGCGACACGCTGTGCGATCCGAACCACCCGGTGATCCTGGAAAAGATGGAGTTCCCGGATCCGGTGATCGAGATCGCGATCGAGCCGAAGTCGAAGGCCGACCAGGAAAAGCTCGGTGTCGCGCTCGCGAAGCTCGCGGCGGAAGATCCGTCGTTCCGGGTGACGACCGACCACGAGTCCGGTCAGACCATCCTGAAGGGCATGGGCGAACTGCATCTCGACATCAAGGTCGACATCCTGAAGCGCACCTACAAGGTCGACGCCAACATCGGTGCGCCGCAGGTGGCGTTCCGTGAGCGCGTGACCAAGCGGGTCGAGCACAGCTACACCCACAAGAAGCAGACCGGCGGCACCGGCCAGTTCGCGGCCGTGACGCTGATCGTCGAGCCGAACGAGGCCGGCAAGGGCTACGAGTTCGAATCGAAGATCGTCGGTGGCGCGGTGCCGAAGGAATACATCCCCGGCGTCGAGAAGGGTCTCGAGAGCGTGCTGGGCTCGGGCGTCGTCGCGGGCTTCCCGATCGTCGACGTCAAGGTGCAGCTCATCGACGGCAAGTATCACGACGTCGACTCGTCGGCACTGGCCTTCGAAATCGCAACGCGGGCCTGTTTCCGCGAGGCGCTGCAGATGGGCAAGTCCGTCCTGCTCGAGCCGATCATGAAGGTCGAGGTGGTGACGCCGGAAGACTACACCGGTTCCGTCATCGGCGACCTGAACTCCCGGCGCGGCCAGATCCAGGGCCAAGACATGCGCGGCAACGCCAACGTCATCAACGCGATGGTGCCGCTCATGAACATGTTCGGTTACGTGAACAACCTGCGCTCGATGAGCCAGGGTCGCGCGACCTTCACCATGCAGTTCGATCACTACGCCGAAGCGCCGGCGAACGTGTCGGCTGAAGTCCAGAAGAAGTTTGCCTGATTATCGTTGGTTGGCAGCTAACGATTGAACGGAGAGTCAAATGGCCAAAGCAAAATTTGAGCGTAACAAACCGCACTGCAACATCGGCACCATCGGTCACGTCGACCATGGCAAGACCTCGCTGACCGCCGCGATCACCAAGATCCTGGCGGAAACCGGCGGTGCGACGTTCACCGCCTACGACCAGATCGACAAGGCCCCGGAAGAGAAGGCGCGCGGCATCACGATCTCGACCGCTCACGTCGAGTACGAGACCAAGAACCGCCACTACGCCCACGTCGACTGCCCCGGCCACGCCGACTACGTGAAGAACATGATCACCGGCGCCGCCCAGATGGACGGTGCGATCCTCGTCGTGTCGGCTGCCGACGGCCCGATGCCGCAGACCCGCGAGCACATCCTGCTCGCCCGCCAGGTCGGCGTTCCCGCGCTCGTCGTGTTCCTCAACAAGTGCGACATGGTCGACGATCCGGAGCTGCTCGAGCTCGTCGAGCTCGAAGTGCGCGAGCTGCTCTCGAAGTACGACTTCCCCGGCGACAAGATCCCGATCGTCAAGGGGTCGGCGCTGGCCGCTCTGGAAGACAGCGACAAGAAGCTCGGCCATGACGCGGTTCTTGAGCTGATGCGCAATGTCGACGAGTACATTCCGCAGCCGGAGCGTCCGATCGACCAGCCGTTCCTGATGCCGGTCGAAGACGTGTTCTCGATCTCGGGCCGCGGCACCGTGGTGACCGGCCGTGTCGAGCGCGGCATCGTCAAGGTCGGCGACGAAATCGAGATCGTCGGTCTGCGCGACACTCAGAAGACCACCGTCACCGGCGTCGAAATGTTCCGCAAGCTGCTCGATCAGGGCCAGGCGGGCGACAACATCGGTGCGCTGCTCCGCGGTACCAAGCGTGAGGAAGTGGAGCGTGGTCAGGTGCTGTGCAAGCCGGGTTCGGTCAAGCCGCACACCAAGTTCAAGGCTGAGGCGTACATCCTCACCAAGGAAGAGGGCGGCCGTCACACCCCGTTCTTCACCAACTACCGCCCGCAGTTCTACTTCCGCACCACCGACGTGACCGGTGTCGTGCATCTGCCTGAGGGCACCGAGATGGTGATGCCTGGCGACAACATTGCGATGGAAGTGCACCTGATCGTGCCGATCGCGATGGAGGAGAAGCTGCGCTTCGCGATCCGCGAAGGCGGCCGCACCGTCGGCGCCGGCGTCGTCGCCTCGATCCTCGAGTAAGAAGCGAACAGGGAATGGCGAGTGGCGAATAGGAATTTCTATTCGCTACTCGCTACTCGCCACTCACCAAAGAAAGTACGGCAATGAACGGCCAGAATATCCGCATCCGTCTCAAGGCGTTCGACCATCGTATCCTCGATACGTCGACCCGCGAGATCGTGAACACGGCGAAACGTACCGGTGCCCAGGTTCGCGGTCCCATTCCGCTGCCGACTCGCATCGAGAAGTTCACCGTCAACCGTTCGCCGCACGTCGACAAGAAGAGCCGCGAACAGTTCGAGATGCGCACCCACAAGCGCCTTCTCGACATTGTCGATCCGACCCCGCAGACCGTCGATGCTCTCATGAAGCTCGATCTGGCCGCCGGTGTCGACGTCGAGATCAAGCTCTAAGTTTTTTGGATTGAAGTCCGCGCGAGCGGACGAAAGAGAACAGGAACCACGCCGATGCGCTCCGGAGTGATCGCACAAAAGGTCGGGATGACGCGGGTCTTCACAGAGGCCGGCGAGCATATCCCCGTGACCGTGCTGAAGCTCGGCAACTGCCAGGTGCTGGGCCACCGCACCACTGAAACGAACGGTTATGTCGCGCTGCAGCTCGGCTCGGGCTCGCGCAAGACCGTCTACATGCCGAAGGCCGAGCGCGGCCAGTTCGCCGTCGCCAAGGTCGAGCCGAAGCGCAAGGTCGCGGAATTCCGCGTTTCTGAGGATGCGCTGATCCCGGTCGGCGCCGAGATCCAAGCCGATCACTTCGTGGTCGGTCAGTTCGTCGACGTGACCGGCACCTCGATCGGTAAGGGCTTTGCCGGCGGCATGAAGCGCTGGAATTTCGGCGGTCTGCGCGCCACCCACGGCGTGTCGATCTCGCACCGTTCGATCGGTTCGACCGGTGGCCGTCAGGATCCCGGCAAGACCTGGAAGAACAAGAAGATGCCCGGCCACATGGGTGTCGATCGCATCACCACGCTCAACCTTCGCGTCGTCCAGACCGATGTCGAGCGTGGCCTGATCCTGGTCGAAGGCGCCGTTCCCGGCTCCAAGGGCGGCTGGATCAGGGTGCGCGACGCCATCAAGAAGCCGCTGCCGAAGGAAGCTCCGAAGCCCGGCAAGTTCAAGGTTGCGGGCGAGCAGGCTGCCGAAGCGCCGGCCGAGCAGGAGGGTGCGTGAGATGGAACTGAAAGTCACCACCCTGGAGGGCAAGGAAGCTGGCTCGGTCCAGCTTTCCGACGCCATTTTCGGCCTCGAGCCGCGCGCGGACATCATTCAGCGCTGCGTGCAGTGGCAGCTCAACAAGCGCCAGGCGGGCACGCACAAGGCCAAGGGGCGCGCCGAGATCTGGCGCACCGGCAAGAAGATGTACAAGCAGAAGGGCACTGGCGGTGCCCGTCACGGCTCGGCGCGCGTGCCGCAGTTCCGTGGCGGCGGCCGCGCCTTCGGTCCGGTGGTTCGCTCGCATGCGACCGACCTGC
This sequence comes from Bradyrhizobium sp. Crot121, assembly GCF_059512385.1. Lineage (NCBI taxonomy): Bacteria > Pseudomonadati > Pseudomonadota > Alphaproteobacteria > Hyphomicrobiales > Nitrobacteraceae > Bradyrhizobium > Bradyrhizobium sp. Crot121. The sequence continues at coordinate 33,702 of NZ_JCAMOR010000048.1, forward strand.
CGAAGAAGGTGCGTGCGCTGGCGCTCAAGCATGCTCTGTCGGCCAAGGCCAAGGACGGCGGCCTGGTCGTGCTCGACAGCGCTGATATCAAGGAAGCCAAGACCAAGGCGCTGGTCGGTCACTTCTCCGGCCTCGGGCTGACCAATGCGCTGATCATCGACGGCGCCGAGCTCAACAACGGTTTCGCGGCCGCGGCCCGCAACATTCCGAATATCGACGTGCTGCCGATCCAGGGCATCAACGTCTACGACATCCTGCGGCGCCAGAAGCTGGTCCTGACCAAGGCGGCCGTCGATGCGCTGGAGGCGCGCTTCAAATGAAGAATATCGATCCGCGCCACTACGACGTCATCGTCGCGCCCGTTGTGACCGAAAAGGCGACGCTCGCCTCGGAGCACAACAAGGTGCTGTTCAAGGTCGCTTCCAAGGCCACCAAGCCGCAGATCAAGGAAGCGGTCGAGAAGCTCTTCGACGTCAAGGTCAAGAGCGTGAACACGCTGGTGCGCAAGGGCAAGACCAAGGTGTTCCGCGGCAATTTCGGCTCGCAGTCGGACACCAAGCGCGCGATCGTGACCCTGGAAGAGGGCCACCGCATCGACGTGACTACCGGACTATAAGGGCGTAACGACGATGGCATTGAAAACTTATAATCCAACGACGCCGGGCCAGCGCCAGCTGGTCATGGTCGATCGTTCGGCGCTCTACAAGGGCAAGCCGGTCAAGGCGCTCACCGAGGGCAAGCAGTCGAACGGTGGCCGCAACAACACCGGGCGCATCACCGTGCGCTTCCGTGGCGGTGGCCACAAGAAGGCCTATCGCAACGTCGACTTCCGCCGCGACAAGGTGGACGTGCCGGCGATCGTCGAGCGGCTGGAATACGACCCGAACCGCACCGCCTTCATCGCGCTGATCAAGTATCAGGACGGCGAGCAGGCCTACATCCTGGCGCCGCAGCGGCTCGCCGCGGGTGACACGGTCGTGGCCGGCAGCTATGTCGACGTCAAGCCGGGCAATGTGATGCCGCTCGGCAACATGCCGGTCGGCACCATCGTCCACAACATCGAGCTGAAGATCGGCAAGGGCGGTCAGCTTGCGCGCTCCGCCGGCACCTATGCCCAGATCGTCGGCCGTGACCAGGACTACGTCATCATCCGCCTGAACTCGGGCGAACAGCGCCTGGTGCACGGCCGTTGCCGCGGCGCCATTGGCGCGGTGTCGAATCCGGATCACATGAACATCTCGATCGGCAAGGCCGGTCGTACCCGCTGGCTCGGCTGGCGCCCGCACAACCGCGGTGTCGTCATGAACCCGATCGACCACCCGCATGGCGGCGGTGAAGGCCGCACCTCGGGCGGCCGCCACCCGGTGACCCCGTGGGGCAAGCCGACCAAGGGCAAGAAGACGCGGTCGAACAAGTCGACCAACAAATTCATTCTCCTAAGCCGCCACAAGCGGAAGAAGTAAGGAACGCCGGACATGGTTCGTTCAGTCTGGAAAGGCCCGTTCGTCGAGGCATCGCTGCTCAAGAAGGCAGATGCTGCGCGCGCGTCCGGCCGTCACGACGTCATCAAGATCTGGAGTCGCCGCTCGACCATCCTGCCGCAGTTCGTGGGCCTGACCTTCGGCGTCTACAACGGTCAGAAGCACGTGCCGGTTTCGGTGAACGAGGAAATGGTGGGTCACAAGTTCGGCGAGTTCTCGCCGACCCGTACCTTCCACGGCCACTCTGGCGACAAGAAAGCCAAGAGGGCTTGAGGATTAAGCGATGAGCAAACCAAAGCGCGAACGTGTCCTCGCGGACAATGAGGCCAAGGCCGTCGCCCGGATGCTGCGCGTCAGCCCGCAGAAGCTCAACCTGGTGGCGCAGATGATCCGTGGCCGCAAGGCATCGGCCGCACTTGCCGACCTGCAGTTCTCGCGCAAGCGGATCGCGGTCGACGTCAAGAAGTGCCTGGAATCGGCGATTGCCAATGCCGAGAACAACCATGACCTCGAGGTCGACGATCTCGTCGTCGCCGAGGCGCATGTCGGCAACGGCCTCGTCATGAAGCGTTTTGCCCCGCGCGGCCGTGGCCGTTCGGGCCGTGTCTACAAACCGTTCTCGCATCTCACGATCGTGGTTCGTGAGGTCGAGGCCGAGGCGAGCGCTTAAGAGAAGCGCGGGAGAACAAGATGGGTCAAAAGATCAATCCGATCGGGCTGCGTCTCGGCATCAACCGGACTTGGGATTCGCGTTGGTTCGCCGGCAAGGCCGAATACGGCAAGCTGCTGCACGAGGACGTCAAGATCCGCGAGATCCTGCACAAGGAGCTCAAGCAGGCGGCGGTGGCGCGCATCGTGATCGAGCGCCCGCACAAGAAGTGCCGGGTGACGATCCACTCGGCGCGTCCGGGCGTCGTGATCGGCAAGAAGGGCGCGGACATCGACAAGCTGCGCAAGAAGGTCGCCGACATCACGGCTTCCGACGTCGTCATCAACATCGTCGAGATCCGCAAGCCGGAGCTCGATGCGACGCTGGTCGCCGAATCGATCGCGCAGCAGCTCGAGCGCCGCGTTGCGTTCCGGCGCGCCATGAAGCGCGCGGTGCAGTCGGCGATGCGCCTCGGCGCCGAAGGCATCCGCATCAACTGCTCGGGTCGGCTCGGCGGCGCTGAAATCGCGCGCATGGAATGGTACCGCGAGGGCCGGGTGCCGCTGCACACGCTGCGCGCCGACGTCGACTACGGCGTTGCCACCGCATTCACCACCTTCGGCACCTGCGGCGTCAAGGTCTGGATCTTCAAGGGCGAGATCCTCGAGCACGATCCGATGGCCCAGGACAAGCGGATGGCCGAGGGCGACAGCAGCCCGCGGTCGCGCCGCGACGCCGCCTAACGGCAAATGAGAATTTGAGGGCTTAACGCCATGATGCAACCAAAGAAAACGAAGTTCCGGAAGGCGCATAAGGGCCGGATCCACGGCGTTGCGACTTCGGGCGCGACGTTGTCCTTCGGCCAGTTCGGCCTGAAGGCGCTCGAGCCGGAGCGCGTCACTGCGCGCCAGATCGAGGCCGCCCGCCGCGCGCTGACCCGCCACATGAAGCGCGCCGGCCGCGTCTGGATCCGCGTGTTCCCTGATTTGCCGGTGTCGAAGAAGCCCGCCGAAGTGCGCATGGGCTCGGGCAAGGGCGCGCCGGAATTGTGGGTGGCCCGCGTCAAGCCCGGTCGTGTGCTGTTCGAGATCGACGGCGTCACCAACCAGGTCGCGCGCGAGGCGCTGACCTTGGCCGCCGCCAAGCTGCCGATCAAGACGCGCTTCGTCGCGCGCATCGCGGAGTAACCGAGATGGCCCAGATGAAAGTCGAGGATATCCGCGCGATGAGCGAGGACCAGAGGGAGGACGCGATCCTCAATCTGAAGAAGGAGCGCTTCAACCTGCGCTTCCAGCGCGCCACCGGCCAGCTCGAGAACACCTCGCGGCTGAAGGAAGCGCGCCGCGACATCGCCCGTATCAAGACCATCGCCGCGCAGCAGCGCGCGAAGAAGAAGTAAGAGGCCGGACATGCCGAAACGTACGCTGCAGGGCGTGGTCGTCAGCGACAAGCAAGCCAAGACGGTGGTGGTGCGCGTCGATCGCCGCTTCACCCATCCGATCTACAAGAAGACGATCCGCCGTTCGAAGAACTATCACGCGCACGACGAGAGCGACCAGTTCAAGCCGGGCGACACGGTGTGGATCGAGGAAAGCAAGCCAATCTCGAAGTTGAAGCGCTGGATCGTGATCCGGGGCGAGCAGAAGCAAACGGCCTGACGCACATCCGGCTTCGAAGCCGGAGAATGTCAGGAAAATTTTGAGCGCGAGTGAAGCGCAGAAAGAGGACGAGGTGCATCAATGATTCAGATGCAGACCAACCTCGACGTGGCCGATAATTCAGGCGCACGCCGTGTCATGTGCATCAAGGTGCTTGGAGGCTCCAAGCGCCGCTATGCCACTGTGGGCGACATTATCGTTGTGTCGATCAAGGAAGCCATTCCGCGTGGCAAGGTGAAGAAGGGCGACGTCATGAAGGCGGTCGTGGTGCGGGTCCGCAAGGACATCCGCCGCCCCGACGGCTCCGTCATCCGCTTCGACCGCAATGCCGCCGTGCTGGTCAACAACCAGTCCGAGCCGGTCGGCACCCGTATCTTCGGGCCGGTGCCGCGCGAGCTGCGCGCCAAGAACCACATGAAGATCATCTCGCTTGCGCCGGAGGTGCTGTGATGGCTGCCAAGATCCGCAAGGGTGACAGGGTCATCGTGCTGACCGGCCGCGACAAGGGACGCACCGGCGAAGTGTTCGAGGTGCGTCCGGCGGAAAACACCGCGCTGGTGCGCGGCGTCAACATGGTGAAGCGTCACCAGAAGCAGACCCAGAACCAGGAGGGCGGCATCATCTCCAAGGAGGCGCCGGTCCACCTCTCCAACGTCGCGTATGTCGGCAAGGACGGAAAGCCGACCCGCATCGGGTTCAAGATTCAGGCTGATGGCAAGAAGGTTCGCATTGCCAAGAGCTCGGGAGCAGAGATCGATGGCTGAGACCGCTTATGTGCCGCGCTTGCGCACGGAATACGACAGGAACATTCGCGGCCTGCTGACCGAGAAGTTCGGCTACGAGAACGCGATGCAGGTGCCGCGGCTGGACAAGGTCGTGCTCAACATGGGCGTCGGCGATTCCGTCAACGACCGCAAGAAGGCCGAGACCGCTGCCGCCGAGCTGACGCAGATCGCCGGCCAGAAGGCGATCGTGACTTATTCGCGGGTTGCCATCGCGACCTTCAAGCTGCGCGAGAACCAGCCGATCGGCTGCAAGGTCACGCTGCGCAAGGCCCGCATGTACGAGTTCATCGATCGCCTGGTCACCGTCGCGCTGCCGCGCGTGCGCGACTTCCGCGGGCTGAACCCGAAGAGCTTCGATGGCCGCGGCAACTATTCGCTCGGCATCAAGGAGCACATCATTTTCCCCGAGATCGACTTCGACAAGGTCTCGGAAGCGCGGGGCATGGACATCACCGTGTGTACCACGGCCAAGACCGACGACGAGGCTCGCGCCTTGTTGACCGCTTTCAATTTCCCGTTCCGGCAGTGAGACGCTGACGAACAGCCTCTCAAACGCGGAAACGTAAGGAGCCACGCATGGCAAAGAAGAGTGCAGTCGAGAAGAACAACCGGCGCAAGCGGATGGCCAAGAACGCCGCCGCCAGCCGCGCCCGGTTGAAGGCGATCATCGCCGACAAGACCAAGCCGATGGAAGAGCGTTTCGCGGCGACCCTGAAGCTTGCGGAAATGCCGCGCAACTCGTCGCCGACCCGGATCCGGAACCGTTGCGAGCTCACGGGCCGTCCGCGCTCGAACTATCGCAAGAACAAGCTGTCCCGCATCGCGCTGCGCGAGCTCGGCTCCAAGGGCCTGATCCCGGGCCTCGTGAAGTCGAGCTGGTAAGGAGGGTCGGAAGATGTCAACGCACGATCCGATCTCAGATCTCATCACCCGCATCCGCAACGCGCAGATGCGCTCGAAGTCCAAGGTCACGACCCCGGGCTCGAAGATGCGCCAGAACGTGCTCGAGGTGCTGAAGGCGGAAGGCTATATCCGCGGCTACGCCAGCGTCGAGCATTCGTCCGGCCGCAGCGAGCTCGAGATCGAATTGAAGTATTTCGACGGCGAGCCGGTCATCCGCGAGATCGAGCGCGTGTCGAAGCCGGGCCGCCGGGTCTACACGTCGGTGAAGAACCTGCCGCGCGTGAACAACGGTCTCGGCATCTCCGTTTTGTCGACGCCGAAGGGAATTATGGCTGACCACGAAGCGCGCGACGCGAATGTGGGCGGCGAAGTTCTCTTCACGGTGTTCTGAGGAAGGATTGAGCCATGTCACGTATTGGCAAGAGGCCTGTGGCGATCCCGTCGGGTGTGACGGCGACTGTCGACGGGCAGACGGTGAAGGTGAAGGGGCCGAAGGGCCAGCTTCAGTTCGTCGTGCATGACGACGTCGAGGTGAAGTTCGAGAACGGCCAGGTCAAGGTCGCTCCGCGTGTGAAGACCAATCGCGCGCAGGCGATGTACGGCACCGCGCGTGCCCAGGTCGCCAACCTGGTCGAAGGCGTCACCAAGGGCTTTGAGAAGAAGCTCGAGATCACCGGCGTCGGCTACCGCGCCGCGATGCAGGGCAAGAACCTGCAGCTCGCGCTCGGTTACAGCCACGACGTCGTCTACCCGATCCCGGAGGGCATCTCGATCGCGGTGCCGAAGCCGACCGAAATCACGGTCTCGGGCATCGATCCGCAGCGCGTGGGGCAGGTCGCGGCCGAGATCCGCGCCTATCGTCCGCCGGAGCCCTACAAGGGCAAGGGCGTGAAGTACGCCAACGAATTCATCTTCCGCAAGGAAGGCAAGAAGAAGTAACGGAGCCGGTCATGTCACTGAAGGTTACCAATGCCCGGCGCAAGCAACGCGTGCGCTTGGCGCTGCGCCGTTCCGGGGGCGGGCGTCCGCGTCTGTCGGTGTTCCGCTCGTCCAAGCACATCTACGCCCAGGTGATCGACGATCAGAAGGGCGAGACGCTGGCGTCGGCCTCTTCGCTGGAGAAGGCGATGCGCGATGGCGGCAACACGGGTGCGAATATCGACGCAGCCAAGGCCGTCGGCAAGCTGCTTGCCGAGCGTGCCACGCAGAAGGGCGTCAAGGAAGTCGTGTTCGACCGTGGCGCCTATCTCTATCACGGGCGCGTCAAGGCGCTTGCCGATGCAGCCCGCGAAGGCGGACTGAGCTTCTGAGCAGGTTTCGAGCGGATATTAGGACTGAGGCATAAGCCTTTCTAGAGATTGGAAAACACCATGGCAGAACGCGAACGCGGCGGACGCGAACGGAGCAGGGAGCGCGAGGAGCGCGACAGCGAGTTCGTCGACAAGCTCGTGCACATCAATCGCGTGGCAAAGGTCGTGAAGGGCGGCAAGCGCTTCGGCTTTGCGGCGCTGGTCGTGATCGGCGACCAGAAGGGCCGGGTCGGTTTCGGCCACGGCAAGGCGCGCGAAGTGCCGGAAGCGATCCGCAAGGCGACCGAATCCGCCAAGCGCAACCTGACCCGCGTGGCGCTGCGCGAAGGCCGCACGCTGCATCACGACATCGCCGGCCGTCACGGCGCCGGCCGCGTCTACCTGCGTGCCGCGCCGGCCGGTACCGGCATCATCGCCGGCGGCCCGATGCGTGCGGTGTTCGAGACGCTCGGCATCCAGGACGTGGTCGCGAAGTCGATCGGTTCGTCGAATCCGTACAACATGGTCCGCGCCACCTTCGACGCGCTGAAGAACCAGGATTCGCCGCGCTCGGTCGCTGCGCGCCGCAACATCAAGGTGTCCACGCTGCAGGCCCGCCGCGTCGGTGGCGATGCCGAAGTGGTGGCTGAATAACTCGCGCTAAACCAGCGCGCTATCTGGAGTTTTAAGAGATGGCCCAGGCCGCAAAGACGATCAAGGTCGAGCAGATCGGCAGCCCGATTCGCCGCCATCATTCGCAGCGTTCGACGCTGATCGGCCTCAAGCTCAACAAGATCGGCCGGGTTGCCGAGCATCAGGACACCCCTGAGGTTCGCGGCATGATCAGCAAGGTTCAACACCTCGTCCGCGTCGTCGGCGAGGGTTAAGACAGACAAGGAGAAGGGCGATGAAGCTCAGCGAGATCGCCGACAATCCCGGTTCGCGCAAGAAGCGCATGCGCATCGGCCGCGGTATCGGTTCGGGCAAGGGCAAGACCGGCGGCCGTGGCGGCAAGGGCCAGACCGCGCGTACCGGTGTGCGCATCAAGGGCTTTGAAGGCGGCCAGATGCCGCTGCATCGCCGCCTGCCGAAGCGCGGGTTCAACAACATCTTCAGGCTCGATTTCGCCGAGATCAATCTCGATCGACTGCAGCAGGCGGTCGACGCCAAGCAGATCGACACTGGTGCGGTCGTGAACGCGGAAGCGCTGGTGAAGTCGGGCGTGCTGCGCCGCGCCAAGGACGGCGTGCGGCTGCTCGGCCGCGGCGAGCTCACGGCCAAGCTCAACATCGAGGTGCATGGCGCTTCCAAGTCCGCGATTGCGGCGGTGGAGAAGGCCGGCGGTACGGTGAAGATCCTGGCGCCCGCCAAGAAGGAAGACGGCGAGGCGGCGTAACATCTGCGTCATTGCCTGGCTCGCGCAGGCAGGGACGGCAGAGAACGTTGGACTTATCGAAGCCGAGCACCAAATAATGTCCGGTGTCCGCCGATGATCCCACGGGGACGTCGGCGGGGCCTCCGGGAGAAAGCCGAAACATGGTCTCAGCAGCGGAACAACTCGCGTCCAACCTCAATTTCGCAGCGCTCGGCAAGGCCGAAGAGCTGAAGAAGCGCATCTGGTTCACGCTGGGTGCGCTGCTTGTTTATCGGCTCGGCACCTACATCCCGCTACCCGGCATCGACCCCAACGTGTGGGAGCAGGTGTTCCGCTCCCAGGCCGGCGGCATCCTCGGCATGTTCAACATGTTCGCCGGCGGCGGCATCCACCGCATGGCGATCTTCGCGCTGAACATCATGCCGTACATCTCGGCATCGATCATCATCCAGCTCCTGACCACCGTCTCGCCGCAGCTCGAGGCCCTGAAGAAGGAAGGCGAGGCCGGCCGCAAGATCCTGAACCAGTACACGCGCTATCTCACCGTGATCCTGGCCGCGTTCCAGTCCTACGGCATCGCGGTGGGGCTCGAGGGCGCCGGCAACGTCGTCACCGACCCCGGCATGTTCTTCCGCCTTTCGACCGCGATCACGCTGACCGGCGGCACCATGTTCTTGATGTGGCTCGGCGAGCAGATCACCTCGCGCGGCATCGGCAACGGCATTTCGCTGATCATTCTGTCCGGTATCGTCGCGGAACTGCCGTCGGCGCTGGCCAACATGCTCGAACTCGGCCGCCAGGGCGCAATGTCGACCGGGCTGATCCTGGTCGTGATCGTGATGGCGGTCGCCGTGATCGCCTTCATCGTGTTCATGGAGCGCGCCCAGCGCCGGCTCCTGATCCAGTATCCGAAGCGCCAGGTCGGCAACAAGATGTTCGAGGGCCAGTCCTCGCATCTGCCGCTCAAGCTCAACACCTCGGGCGTGATTCCGCCGATCTTCGCGTCCTCGCTGCTGTTGCTGCCGACCACGGTAGCGAACTTCAACGCCGGCTCGGGCCCGGAATGGATGCAGTGGATCACCACCCAGCTCAGCCATGGCCGGCCGCTGTTCCTGATCCTCTATCTGGCGCTGATCGTGTTCTTCGCCTTCTTCTACACGGCGATCGTGTTCAACCCGACCGAGACCGCGGACAATCTGAAGAAGCATGGCGGCTTCATCCCCGGCATCCGGCCCGGCGAGCGCACCGCAGAATATATCGACTATGTGCTGTCGCGCATCACTGTGGTTGGCGCGATCTATCTTGCGATCGTATGTCTCATCCCGGAGATTCTGATTTCCTACGCCTCCGTGCCGTTCTACTTTGGCGGTACCTCGCTTCTGATCGTGGTCAGCGTGACCATGGATACGGTGGCACAGGTTCAGGGCTATCTGCTCGCCCATCAGTATGAAGGGCTGATCAGAAAGTCCAAGCTCAGGGGCCGTCGCCGCTGATAGAGCGGAACGCGGGCGGCGCAAAAGTCAAAACCAAGGGTGTGCGGATCGCGCTCACCAAGCCGGGGGGCGAAAACTCATGAGATTGATCCTTTTGGGGCCGCCGGGCTCGGGCAAGGGGACCCAGGCCCAGCGGCTGGTTCAGAAGCACGGTATTGTCCAGCTCTCGACCGGCGAGATGTTGCGCGCCGCGGTTGCCGCCGGCACGCCGATCGGGCTGCAGGCCAAGGACATCATGGCCGCGGGCGGGCTTGTGCCCGACGAGATCGTGGTCGGCATCATCTCCGATCGAATCGATCAGGCCGATGCTAAGAACGGCTTCATCCTCGACGGTTTTCCGCGCACGGTTCCGCAGGCCGAGGCGCTGGATGACCTCTTGAAGAAGAAGCGCCTCAAGCTCGATGCTGTGGTCGAGCTTCGCGTCAATGAGAGTGCGCTACTCGAGCGGGTAGAGAAGCGCGCCGCCGAGACGCGGGCGCGCGGCGAGGAAGTCCGCGCCGACGATACGCCGGAAGTGCTGACCAAGCGGCTGGCGAGCTACCGCGTCCAGACCGAACCCCTGATTCACTATTATTCCGAGCGCCGCAAGCTGCTTACCGTAGATGGTATGATGACCATCGAGCACGTTACGAGCGAGATCAACCGGATCCTGGAAGCGCTCGGCGCCACGGAACCCAAGGCTGGACGGCGTGCCGCTCCAGCGAAGCGTTCTGGGTCTGGAACCGCCCGGAAGGGAACCAAGGCGCCTGCCAAGAAGGCGGCCGCCAAGACCAAGGGGACTGGCAAGGTCAAGGAGGGGGCCGGCAAGGGAACCAAAAAGGCCGCCACCTCGGCCCGGAAGGCCCGCAAAACGGTCTCAAAGGCCGCCAAGGCGAGGGGCGTCGGCAAGGCCAAGAAGACGGTAAGGCAGGCCGCCAAACGGCCCGCAAAAAAGCTCACGAAAAAGCGAGCTAAGCGCTAGGAGCGGTTGACGAAACCGACATGAATCCTTTAATAAGCCTCGCATCCAAGTCGGATAGTTTTATGACGATGCCGGGCCCCGAAGGAACGAGGGGAGGGCGTCGTGTTGGCGTTTGTGGACACCTGCCCGAGATAGCAGAGATCTAGGAAGCACCGATCCCAGGGGATCGGCGACAGGAGAGAAGGCCGTGGCCCGTATTGCCGGCGTGAATATCCCAACCAACAAGCGCGTGCTGATCGCGCTTCAGTACATCCATGGCATCGGCCAGAAGAACGCGGCCGACATCGTGGAGAAGGTCAAGATCCCGCTGGACCGTCGCGTCAGCCAGCTCACCGACCAGGAAGTGCTGCAGATCCGCGAAGTGATCGACCGCGACTACGTTGTGGAAGGCGACCTTCGCCGCGAGACCGGCATCAACATCAAGCGGCTGATGGACCTCGGCTGCTATCGCGGCCTGCGCCATCGCCGTGGCCTGCCGGTGCGCGGCCAGCGCACCCACACCAATGCGCGTACGCGCAAGGGGCCGGCCAAGGCGATCGCCGGCAAGAAGAAGTAAGTTTGCGAATAGCGATTGGCGTTGGCGAAGAGAATCATTCGCCATGCGCCATTCGCGTTTTGAGGTGTAGCCGCTGGCATTACGGCGGCGTTGAGATCATAGGAAAGGTTTGGAATGGGCAAGGAAGCCACCCGCGTACGCCGCCGCGAACGCAAGAACATCGCCTCCGGCATCGCGCATGTGAATTCGTCGTTCAACAACACCACGATCACCATCACCGACGCGCAGGGCAACACCATTGCCTGGTCTTCCGCGGGCACGATGGGTTTCAAAGGGTCGCGCAAGTCGACTCCGTATGCCGCACAGGTCGCGGCGGAGGACGTTTCCAAGAAGGCGCAGGAACACGGTATGCGCACACTGGAAGTCGAAGTCGCCGGTCCCGGTTCGGGCCGCGAGTCGGCGCTCCGCGCGCTGCAGGCCGCGGGCTTCACCGTCACCTCGATCCGCGACGTGACGACGATCCCGCACAATGGTTGCCGTCCGCGCAAGCGCCGGCGCGTCTGATTGTTGGTCGCGGGGCGGCTTTGCCGTCTCGCGATTGTTTTTGGAATTGACCGCGCGGACTAATCCGCGACGCCAGTAAGTTGATGTCGACTGGCCCAAATCGACTCACCAATGGGTGACACAGTGACGATCCAGAAGAATTGGCAGGAACTTATCCGACCAAACAAGCTGCAGGTGACGGCCGGCTCCGATGCCGCGCGGTTTGCGACCATTGTCGCCGAGCCGCTTGAGCGCGGCTTCGGCCAGACGCTCGGCAACGCGCTGCGCCGCATCCTGTTGTCCTCGCTGCAGGGCGCTGCCGTGCAGTCAGTGCACATCGATGGAGTGCTGCACGAGTTCTCCTCGATCGCGGGCGTCCGTGAGGACGTCACCGACATCGTCCTCAACATCAAGGACATCTCGATCAAGATGCAGGGCGAAGGCCCCAAGCGGATGGTCGTGAAGAAGCAGGGTCCGGGCGTTGTGACCGCCGGCGACATCCAGACCGTCGGCGACGTCGTGGTGCTCAATCCGGATCTCGTGCTCTGCACGCTGGATGATGGCGCGGAGATCCGCATGGAGTTCACGGTCTCGACCGGCAAGGGTTATGTGCCCGCCGAGCGCAACCGTCCCGAGGACGCGCCGATCGGCCTGATTCCGGTCGACAGCCTGTTCTCGCCGGTCCGCAAGGTCTCCTACAAGGTCGAGAACACCCGCGAGGGCCAGATCCTCGACTACGACAAGCTGACGATGACGATCGAGACCAACGGCGCGATCACGCCGGATGATGCCGTGGCCTATGCCGCGCGCATCCTGCAGGATCAGCTCAACGTGTTCGTCAACTTCGAGGAACCGCGCAAGGAAGTCGCGCAGGAGATCATCCCCGATCTCGCCTTCAACCCGGCGTTCCTCAAGAAGGTCGACGAGCTCGAACTGTCGGTGCGTTCGGCCAACTGCCTGAAGAACGACAACATCGTCTATATCGGCGACCTCGTGCAGAAGTCGGAAGCGGAAATGCTCCGCACCCCGAACTTCGGCCGCAAGTCCCTGAACGAGATCAAGGAAGTGCTGGCCCAGATGGGGCTGCATCTCGGCATGGAAGTGCCGGGCTGGCCGCCGGAGAACATCGACGAACTCGCCAAGCGCTTCGAGGATCATTACTGATCCGGGATCATTACTGAGTTTTCGTCGTTCCGGGGCGATGCGGGAGCATCTAACCCGGAACCTCGAGATTCCGGATCGCCGCTTCGCGACGTCCGGAATGACTTGGGGCGAACACAGGAAGCCCACCTGGAAACATGTCCGACGAACCGTCGTGGCACAGAGAGTTAAGGAATAGATCATGCGTCACGGAAGGGTTCATCGGAAGCTCAATCGCACGGCCGAGCATCGGCGCGCGATGTTCGCCAACATGGCTGCGGCCCTGATCAAGCACGAGCAGATCGTCACCACGCTGCCGAAGGCCAAGGAGCTGCGCCCGATCGTCGAGAAGCTGGTCACGCTCGGCAAGAAGGGCGGGCTGGCGCTGCGCCGCCAGGCGATCTCGGAGCTGCGCGACGTCGACATGGTCAAGAAGCTGTTCGACACGCTGGCGCCCCGCTACAAGGATCGTCAAGGCGGCTACACCCGCATCATCAAGGCCGGCTTCCGCTACGGCGACAACGCCGCGATGGCCGTGATCGAGTTCGTCGACCGCGATGTCGACGCCAAGGGCAAGGATTCCGGCCCGGTGCAGGAAAAGGAAGCCGAGGCGGCGTAAGCCTTCTCCGGCCTGGTTTTCAGAAAGCGGCGCCACCGAGCGCCGCTTTTTCATTTCGGTCCGTAGGATGGGTAGAGTGCAGAGAAACCCATCATTCGCTCGGCTTGTTTCGTCGCGATGGGTTTCGCTGCGCTCTACCCATCCTGCGATTCTACGATTCCGCTCGGCGACGCTTTTCATTTTTGCACGGATACGTTGGCCCGACGTCAGCCATGCTGCATCAGGCAATTGCGTCCGTATCTCGGGCTCCCGATATCTCGGTGATCGAATTTACGGAGATACAGCATGAAGATCGATCTTTCGGGAAAGACCGCGCTCGTCACGGGCTCGACTGCCGGCATTGGACTGGCCATTGCCCGCGGCCTGGCGGCAACCGGCGCGGAGGTGATCGTCAACGGCCGCAACCAGCCCAAGATCGATGCCGCCGTCGCCGCGATTCAGAAGGCGGTCGCAGGCGCCAAGGTGCGCGGCATCGCCGCCGACGTTTCCACAGCCGCGGGATGCAAAGCATTGCTATCGGCACAGCCCGATGTCGATATCCTCATCAACAATGCCGGCATCTTCGAACCGAAGAACTTCTTCGAGATTCCAGACGAGGACTGGACCCGCTTCTTCGAGGTCAACGTGATGTCAGGCGTGCGCCTGTCCCGTGGCTATATGCAGGGCATGCTGAAGCGCAACTGGGGCCGCATCGTCTTCATCGCCTCCGAATCTGCGCTCAGCATTCCGAAGGAGATGATCCAGTACGGCATGACCAAGACCGCGCAGCTTTCGATCTCGCGCGGGCTCGCTGAGCTGACCCGCGGCACGGCGGTGACCGTCAATTCGGTGATGCCCGGGCCGACCTTATCGGAAGGCGTGGACACCTTCGTCAAGGATCTCGCCAGGCAGAATGGTGAGCCGGAGGACGAGGCGATTGCGAACTTCGTCAAGCAGCACCGCCCGACCTCGCTCCTGCAGCGCTTCGCCAGCGTCGACGAGATCGCCAACATGGTGGTCTATGTTGCTTCGAAGGAAGCCTCCGCCACCAACGGCGCCGCGCTTCGCGTCGAAGGCGGTATCATCAACACCATCTGAGGGGGCTCGCGCTCCGTCATTGCGGGCGTAAGCGAAGCAATCCATAGTACCGCTTACTGAGGCATGGATTGCTTCGTCGCTGTCGCTCCTCGCAATGACGAGGGAGAGGGCGCGGGCTCAGTTATAGGGTGGGCAAAGCGTAGCGTGCCCCACCATGACGAGCACGGCGATAGAAGGAGGGCACGCTTTACGGATCCGCACTTTTGCCGGAGGCCCGGATTGCGTAAAACCGTTCCATGAAGTTGACCCTGTCCACCCGCCACCAGCGGCTGGTTAAGATCACCTCGGCGCGCTGGCAGCGACGTGCGATCTTTCTGCTCGGTGGCATCGTTGTTGGCGCGGCTGCGGTGCTGCTGGCACAGCTCGCCGATCTGGCGCAGCAGGCTTTCGCGATGCTGCTGTCCAAGTCGCGTTATGCATCGCTTCTGGTCACGCCGATCGGCTTTGGGCTGTCGGCGTTGCTGACGGCGAGGCTGTTTCCGAACGCCCAGGGCAGCGGCATTCCGCAGGCGATCGCCGCGCGTCATCTCACCAACCAGCAGGCGAGGGAGCGGCTCGTATCCATCCGGATCGCGGTCGGAAAGATCATCCTGACCCTCTTTGGCCTGCTATGCGGGGCTTCGATCGGCCGTGAAGGGCCAACGGTCCAGGTCGGTGCGTCCATCATGTTCGCAGTCGGACGCGTGTCGCCGCGGCGGCAGCCGGGATTGATCCTGGCCGGTGCCGCGGCCGGTGTTGCGGCCGCCTTCAACACGCCGCTCGCGGGCATCGTGTTTGGCATCGAGGAGATGAGCCGCGCTTTCGAAACGCGTACCAGCAGCCTGATCATCGCCGCGGTGATTGCTGCAGGCCTGACGTCGCTCGCCCTGGTGGGCAGTTATGACTATTTTGGTACGACCGCGGTGACGTTGAACCGGGGCATCGACTGGCTCGTCGTTCCCGTTTGCGGAGTCGTCGGCGGATTGATGGGCGGACTGTTTAGTCGCATCGTCATTATCATGGCGCGCGGCCTTCCCGGCTCTGTCGGACAGGCGATACGACGCCGTCCGGTGCCATTTGCGGTGCTGTGCGGCCTCGCGGTCGCGCTGTGTGGACTTGTTTCCGGCGACACCATCTATGGCACGGGCTACTCGGAGGTGAAGGCTGCACTTGAGAGCAGCGCGCCATTGCCTGACGACTTCGGATTATTGAAGTTCCTGGCCACCGCCTTGGCAGCCGTCAGCGGCATTCCGGGCGGCATCTTTTCGCCCTCGTTGGCGGTGGGCGCCGGACTGGGCTCGAACGTGGCGTCCTTCTTTCACGAAACGCCACTGGCGGCGATCATGCTGCTCGGCATGGTCTCGTATTTCGCCGGTGTCGTGCAAGCCCCCATCACGGCGTTCGTCATCGTCACCGAGATGACCGGCGATCACACCATGGTGGTGCCGCTGATGACCGCGGCGTTGATTGCCTACGGCACCTCGCGATTGGTCTGCGAGGAAGGAATCTACCACGCGCTCGCCAAAGGCTTCATCGAGCGCTCAACGCCGGCTGCGGACGCGGCGCGTCCGCCGGTTCAGCCATGAGATGAGCGGACGCCCAGGCGCAAGGCTACCACCCCTCCAGCACGATCTTGCCGCGCGACTTGCCGCTTTCGAGCAGCGCATGCGCGCGCTTCAGATTGGCCGCGTTGATGGTGCCGAACGTCTCGGCGAGCGTGGTGCGCAATACGCCCTTGTCGATGAGGTCGGCGACATCGTTCAGCAGATGGTGCTGCGCGATCATGTCCGGCGTCTGGAACGAGGAGCGCGTGAACATCGATTCCCAGTGCACCGAGATCGCCTTGCCCTTGAACGCACTGACATTGAATTCCGGCGGGTCGTCGATCAGGCCGTACTTGCCCTGCGGCGCCATGAAGTCGGCGATCGCCTTGTAGTGCTGGTCGGTATAGGTGAGACTGGCGACGAGGCCGACCGGCGGCAGCTTCAATTTCTCGAGCTGCTCCTTCATCGGTTTGCCATGATCGACCACCGCATGCGCGCCGAGCTCGAGGCACCATTTCTGCGACTCCGGCCGCGTCGCGGTCGCGACCACCGTCAGGCCGGTCAGCCGCCGCGCAAGCTGGATCAGGATCGAGCCGACGCCGCCGGCGCCGCCGACGATCAGCAGCGATCGCGGATCGAGGCTCTTGCCGGGCACGGCGCCCAGCCGGTCAAACAGCAGTTCCCAGGCCGTGATCGAGGTCAGGGGCAGGGCGGCGGCCTGAGCGAACGACAGCGTCTTCGGCTTCGCGCCGACGATCAGCTCATCGACAAGATGGAATTCCGAATTGGTGCCCTGGCGCAGGATCGAGCCCGCATAGAAGACCTCGTCCCCTCGCTTGAACAGGCTGACGTCGGGGCCGACAGCGTCGACTACGCCGGCCGCGTCGAAGCCCAGAATCTTGACCTCGCCCTCGGGCGGGGCGGCGCGCTTGCGCACCTTGTAGTCGACGGGATTGGCGGATATCGCCTTCACCGCGACCCGGATGTCGCGCCCTTTGGGCTCCGGTTTGGCGGCATCGAAATCGAACAGCGATTCTGCGTCCTCGATCGGCAGGGATTTCTTGTATCCGACGGCCTTCATTGCCTTCTCCCTTGTCTGGCTGCGATCTAACTCTCGCGCTGGCGCTCAGTTGGCAAGTACGGTAAATTCAGGGAACTAGTCCCTGTTTGGATACTATTGGAAGAAAGCCCATGAAACGGCGGAATTTTGCCCATCGGCCGGGCTGCGCGGTCGAGGCGACGCTCGACCTGATCGATGGCAAATGGAAGGGGGTCATCCTGTTCCATCTGTTGTCCGGGACCCAGCGGTTTGGCGAGTTGCGGCGGCGGATGCCCGGCATCACCCAGCGCATGCTGACCAAGCAACTCCGTGCGCTCGAAGAGGACAAGCTCATCATCCGCAAGGTTTATGCCGAGGTGCCGCCGCGGGTCGAATACACCGTGTCCGACATCGGCGAGAGCCTGCGGCCGGTGATCGAGATCCTGAAGCAATGGGGCGAGACTCACCGGGCGCAGCTGTCCTGTGCTCCCGCGCCCGATCCCATCGAAGCGGCGCAGACCGCCGCCTGAACGCAGCAATCGCTTCTCTCGCCACTGGCTCACGCCTATATCACGACGATCAATTCCCGGGATTCTTGCATGATGCTCATTCGCCTAGCCGCCCTGTTGTTGATGTCTGCTGTCGCCGCGACACCGGCGCTGGCGCAGGACCGCCGCGTGCCGTCTTCGCCGGCCGAGCTGAAAATGTCCTACGCGCCGATCGTGCAGCGCGTGCAGCCGGCGGTCGTCAACGTCTACGCCGCCAAGACGGTGCAGACCCGCAATCCGTTCCTGGATGACCCGATCTTCCGCCGCTTCTTCGGCGTGCCCGGCCAGCCCGAGCAGATGCAGCGCTCGCTTGGCTCCGGCGTGATGGTCGATCCCTCCGGCCTCGTCGTCACCAACAACCACGTCATCGAGGGCGCCGATCAGGTGAAGATCTCGCTCGCCGACAAGCGCGAGTTCGAGGCCGAGATCGTGCTCAAGGACAGCCGCACCGACCTCGCGGTGCTGCGCGTGAAGGACTCGAAAGAGAAATTCGCGACGCTTGATTTCGCCAATTCCGACGAACTCTTGGTCGGCGACGTCGTGCTTGCGATCGGCAATCCCTTCGGCGTCGGCCAGACCGTGACGCATGGCATCATTTCGGCGCTCGCGCGTACGCAAGTCGGCATCACCGACTACCAGTTCTTCATCCAGACCGATGCGGCCATTAATCCCGGCAATTCCGGCGGCGCGCTGGTCGACATGACCGGGCGGCTCGCCGGCATCAACACCGCGATCTTCTCGCGCTCTGGCGGTTCGCAGGGCATCGGCTTTGCGATTCCCGCGAACATGGTGCGTGTTGTGGTGGCCTCCGCCAAGAGCGGCGGCAAGGCGGTGAAGCGGCCATGGCTTGGCGCGCGGCTGCAGGCGGTGACGCCTGACATCGCCGAGACGCTCGGGCTGAAGCTGCCAAACGGCGCACTGGTCGCGAACGTCGCGCCAAACAGCCCGGCATCGCATGCGGGGCTGAAGCCGTCGGACCTGATCGTTGCGATCGATGGCCAGACCATCGATGATCCCAACGCCTTCGACTACCGTTTTGCAACGCGTCCGCTCGGCGGCACCGCCCAGATCGACGTGCAGCGCGGCGGCAAGACCATCAAGCTCACCGTGCCGCTGGAGACCGCACCCGATACGGGGCGCGACGAGATCGTGCTGACCGCGCGCTCGCCGTTCCAGGGCGCCAAGGTCGCAAACATCTCGCCGGCGCTTGCGGACGAGCTGCATCTCGATGCCGGGGTCGAAGGCGTGGTGGTTACCGACCTCGCCGATGACGGCACGGCTGCCAATGTCGGCTTCCAGAAGGGAGACATCATCCTCGCCGTCAACAACCAGAAGATCGCGCGCACCGGCGATCTCGAGAAGGCCTCGAAAGCGACGTCGCGGATCTGGCGCATCACGCTGGTGCGAGGCGGCCAGCAGATCAACGTGACTCTCGGCGGATGAACGCGAAGCGTCAGCGCGAACCCAGCACCAATCTCTTTGCCGCGGCAGGGATGGAGCAGGATGCGCCGCGTCCGCTCCCCGATCGGCTCCGTCCGCACCAGCTTTCCGACGTCGTCGGCCAGGATCACATCCTCGGCCCCGATGGCGCGCTGACGCGCATGCTGGAGACGCGCACGCTGGGCTCGCTGATCTTCTGGGGCCCGCCGGGCACTGGCAAGACCACGGTGGCGCGGCTTTTGGCCGATGCGACCGAACTGCATTTCGAGCAGATTTCCGCGGTGTTTTCCGGGGTTGCCGATCTGAAGAAAGCGTTCGACGCGGCGCGCGCGCGGCGCGAGACCGGCAAGGGCACGCTGTTGTTCGTCGACGAGGTCCATCGCTTCAACCGCGCCCAGCAGGATTCCTTCCTGCCCGTGATGGAAGACGGCACGGTGGTGCTGGTCGGCGCGACCACCGAAAATCCGTCGTTCGAACTCAACGCCGCGCTCCTGTCGCGGGCACGCGTGCTGGTGTTCCATTCGCTCGACGCCGAAGCGATCGAAAAGCTCTACGCCCATGCCGAAGAGGTCGAAGGCAGGAAGCTGCCGCTGGATGCGGAGGCGCGCGCCGTGCTGGTGCGGATGGCCGACGGCGACGGCCGCGCCGCGCTGACACTGGCCGAAGAGGTCTGGCGCTCTGCGCGGAAGGACGAGGTCTTCAACCCCGCCCAGTTGCAGGACATCCTGCAGCGCCGCGCGCCGATCTACGATAAATCCGCCGACGGCCATTACAACCTGATCTCGGCGCTGCATAAATCTGTGCGCGGCTCCGATCCGGACGCGGCGTTGTATTATTTCGCGCGCATGCTTGATGCCGGCGAGGATCCGCTGTTCCTGGCGCGGCGCGTGGTACGCATGGCGGTCGAGGACATCGGCCTTGCCGATCCGCAGGCGCTGGTGATCGCCAATGCCGCCAAGGACGCCTATGATTTTCTCGGCTCGCCCGAGGGCGAACTCGCGATCGCGCAGGCCGTGGTCTATGTCGCGACCGCGCCGAAATCGAATGCCGTCTACACCGCATTCGGTGCGGCGAAGCAGGTCGCGAAGGAGGGGGGCTCCCTGCTTCCGCCCAAGCACATCCTGAACTCCCCGACCAAATTGATGAAGTCGGAAGGCTACGGCGCCGGCTACCAGTACGACCACGATGCGCCCGACGCCTTCTCCGGCCAGGACTACTTTCCGGAAGCCCTGGGCCGTCAGACCTTTTACGATCCGCCCGACCGCGGCTTCGAGCGCGAAATCCGCAAGCGGCTGGACTATTGGGCAAGGCTGAGGAAAGAGCGGGGCGGGACGTAAGACCGCCCCGACTCTCAAATCGCTAGCTTGCCTTGGCGGGTGCGCCGGCACGCATCCAGCCGAGGATGGTTTCGAGACGCGCGACCACATCCGGGATCTCCAGGATCTGTTGCATCTTTTCGATGCCGACCTCCAGGACCTGGGCGAGGACGTCGGCGAGCACGCCCGGCTCTCGGGCGTAGCGGTAGAGCGACGGCGGCAGCACGGTGTTAGTGAAGCCTTGATACGCCTCGAAGATTTCGCGCGTGAGCGCGAAGGCTTCGGTATCGACCGCGCGTAGCTCTCCGATTGGGGCCACTTCAGCCGCCAGGAAATCATCCTCGACTGGCCTCACAATGGCGACACGTTCTGCACAAGAGACTTTCACCCGGAAGTCTCCGTTCGGAAGTTGTACGCGATGAATGATGTCCGCTATCACTCCAACCGAATAGAGCGCTTCGAAATCGGGATTGTCATCTTCGGCCCGTTTCTGGGTCACCACGACGATGCGCCCATCATTGGCCACCGCGCGATCGAGCGCCCGCCGCGTCTTGTCGCGTCCGACAAATATCCACGAGATCAATTGCGGAAAAAACACGACGTCGCGCATCGGCGCGACCGGGAAGGCTGCGTTGCCGCTGACGGAAGGCACAGATGATTTTTTCGGTGGGACCGCAACCGGCTGGCTTGACTGGATGGCCGCCGACAGCACGTTCCAGTCATGAAAGCCCAGGGTCTTGGCGACCAGTTCAAGGCTCTCGCTGTGGCTGACGGAAATAGATTTGGTCTTGAGCGCATCGCGCAGCGTCTGCGCCATGGCCTTGGCATCGCGGAAATCGCGCATGGATCGTCCTCTGCTGTAAGCGAACGAGAAATCGTCAGGTGCTTGCGTTGCTGACTCGTTCGCCGGGGCAAAGGAAGCCGGAAGCGGCTCGATACGTTCACCATACCCTGTTCGGGCGCAAGCAGCGGGTCGTATCCACCCGCGGAAAATATGCATGGCGTTCCCGACACTGTCAACGAGTATAGGTGGCTCGTTGCACGCGTCTCGTCAAACCGACGTCACCTTTTGGAGGTTTTGCGCGGGATTTGCGGTGATTTCGCCGTGACGGCCAGCCGCATTTGCGCTACGCAACACTCGACCTCTGGAGCCGAACAGCATGAGCCGCCGCGTCAAGAGACCATTGTCAAAATCGGGCGATCGTGGTGATCGCCCGAAGGGCGCGCGGCCCTTTCGCAATCGTCACGAGGGCGATCGGCCGCCGATGCATCGCGCGGGCGCAAAGCCGCCGCGCTTTGCCCAGCCGCGGCGGGAGAAATCGGCCCCGCCCGTTGCAGCAGAGCCCGCGAAAGCTGCCGCCGAGCTGCCGTTGCCGACAAAAGTCCAGACCGTCACCGTGACCGCTGACGAGAACAACATGCGCGTCGACCGGTTTCTCGAGGCGCGGTTTCCCGGGCTGTCGTTCTCCCATATCCAGCGCATCGTTCGAAAGGGCGAGCTGCGCGTCAATGGCAAGCGCGCCGACAGCAAGGACCGGTTGGAGGAGGGACAGAGCGTACGCATCCCGCCGTTGAAGCTCGATGCCCCGAAGGTGGTTGGTCAGCTCTCCGAGGCCGCGACGAAGACGCTTGCCGCGCTGAAGGAGATGACGCTGTTCGAGGACGCCGACGTGCTGGTCCTGAACAAGCCCGCCGGGCTTGCCGTGCAGGGCGGCTCCGGCACCACGCGCCATATCGACCAGATGCTGGAAGTGATGCGCGACGCCAAGGGCCAGAAGCCGCGCCTGGTGCACCGGATCGACAAGGAGACCTCGGGCTGTCTCCTGGTTGCGAAAACGCGCTTTGCCGCCACGCATCTGACCGGCGCGTTTCGTTCGCGCTCGGCGCGCAAAATCTATTGGGCGCTGGTGGCCGGCGTGCCGAAGCCGAAGCAGGGGCGCATCTCGACCTATCTTGCGAAAGAGGAGGGCGAGGACGACACGATCATGCGGATCGCCGCCCATGGCGACGAGGGCGCGAGCCACGCCGTGACCTATTACGCGGTGGTCGAAACCGCTGCGCAGAAGCTGGGGTGGGTATCGCTGAAGCCGGTCACGGGACGCACCCACCAGTTGCGCGCGCATATGGCGCATATTGGTCACGCCATCGTGGGCGATCCCAAATATTTCAATCGTGAGAATTGGGAACTTCCGGGCGGGTTGCAGAACAGGCTGCATCTGCTTGCGCGGCGCATCGTGATTCCGCATCCGCGCGGCGGAGTCATCGACGTTAGCGCGCCGCTGCCGCCGCATATGCAGCAATCCTGGAACCTGCTGGGGCTTGACACCAGCCGGTTCGACCCGATCGAGAACGCGCCGGAAGAATAATTTATTTGCGGTTTCGCCGTGGCGTTCCAACATATGCTGTATGAAGCATTCTGCGCTCTTGCTCGCGCTTGCCTTGCTGCTCGCAGCGCCCCCTGCGTCAGCACAGTTCATTGCGCCTGGCAGTAACCCGAACCTGCTTCCGCCGCCTCCCTCGCCGCCGCCGCCCCCAAAGATTGTGGCGCCGACGACGCCGATGATGCGCGGCGAACCAGAAGCTCAGTTGCAGCCACTGCCAGGTCCCCGCGCGTCGGCCCGCAGATCGTTCAGCGACCGTGTCAGAGGCTGCCTCGACGAGGGCGCGGCTGCTGGCCTGAATCCTGCTGATCGCGCCACCTATTCGCGCAGTTGCGCCGCCCGTGACTGACGGCTGATCTGGCCAGCTTTATTTGCAGCGGCGCCTGCCTTATCCTGCTAGCAGACGAAGCCCAACGGAAGCTTGCATGCGCGAATTGTTCGATGAAGAGGCGGGACAATCCCCGCTGGATCCGCAGGAGGCAGCGCGCCGCAACGTGCGCGCGCCGCAGCGCAAGCGCTTCTATAAAGGCGCCGATGTCGCAGAAGACGAGGGCGGCTTTGCCGTGACGCTCGACGGCCGGCCGATCCGTACGCCATCGGGAAAGAAGGTGACGGCGCCCGCGCGCGCAATCGCGGACGCCGTCGCTGCCGAGTGGAACGCGCAAGGAGAGACGATCGATCCGCTGACCATGCCGCTGACGCGCTTTGCCAACAGCGTCATCGAAGGCGTGGTCGATCGCGTCGACGTGGTCGCGGACGACGTCGCAAAATATCTCGGGTCGGATCTGTTGTTCTATCGCGCCGGCCATCCGGAGGCGCTGGTCGCCCGTGAGGCCGAGCATTGGGACCCGATCCTGTTCTGGGCCGCAGATACGCTCGGCGCGCATTTCATCCTCGCGGAGGGCATCGTGCACGTCGCCCAGCCGGAAAGCGCGATCAAAGCCGCGCGCGAGGCGTTTCCGAGCGATCCATGGTCGGTGGCGGCGTTGCATGTGGTGACGACGCTCACCGGATCGGCATTGCTTGCGCTGGCCCTCACCCATGGTTTTAGGGGCCCCGCCCAGATCTGGGCCGCCGCCCATGTCGACGAGGACTGGAACACCGAGCAATGGGGCGTGGACGAGGAGGTCGCCGCGCGCCGCGCCGCACGGCTGGTCGATTTCAATGCGGCCGCCAGCATCCTGAAGACGCTGAACTGAGGTCCTTTACCGCAACCGCCACCTGCTAAGTTAACGGGAGGTTTACGGCGCGTCGGTAGGCTCTAGCCTTTCCAGCCGAGACCCTCCGACATGGCGTTGACCATCAATCCCGTGCTGCCGGTGCTTTCCGCCAAGGAGGTGGGCAGCGTCGCGCCCGATCTCGTTCTGCAGCCGGGAAGCGTGATCAATGCGCAGGTGCTGAAAGTGCTCTCCGCCGACCTGGTGCGGATCGCGATCTCGAGCCTGTCGATCGACGTGCTCTCGGAAGTTCCCTTGAAGGAAGGTCAGGCGCTGCAGCTCGCAGTGTCCCAGACCAAAGACGGGATCCGTCTTGCGATGCTCGGGCAGGGCGATGCCGTCGCCGACGATGCGGTGACGCTATCGCCCGACGCGCAGCTCGCCGCCGCCAATCCCTCGACCACGACCCAGTCCAGGAACGTGCTCACGCCGGTAGAGCGCGCGGCCGTCGCCAACGCCGCGCAAAATGCAGCGACGGTGCAGCAGAGCCTGGCGCCGCTGTTTGCCAATCTCGGTGCACTGGCCGCCGCGGGTAACCTTCCGCCAAGGCTGCAGCAGGCGATTGCGCAGGCGCTGACGCAGCAGACCCGGCTCGACCAGAACCTTGGCGGCGGCGATATCAAGAATGCGTTCGAGCGCTCCGGCCTGTTCTTCGAGGCGTCGCTGGCCGCCGGCACCGCGTCGTCGGCCGCGGGCGCCCCCGATCTGAAGGCCGCGCTGATCGTGCTGCGGCAGACCCTGCAGTCGTCGCTCGGCACGGCGAATCCGGCGCCATCGGCCGCCACCGCCCAGGGACAGGCCGCGGCTCATCCCGTACTCACCCAAAATCTCGTGCCACCCGATATCGAGGTCGAGGAAATCCTGCTGCCGCAGGCGCGCCTTCCGGTCGCTGAGGACCTGGTGATGCCGGGCAGCCTCGGCCGAGGCCCATCGAATGCGGGCCCCTCCGCCGGTGCGACGCTGAATCTGCTGCAGGAACTCGGCAATTCCGCGCGTCTCACTGACATCGCGACCGATGTCACCGTTCACACCAACACGCCGCCACCGCCGTTCCGCGGCGCGCTGCCGACCGCCCAGCCCGTCGCCTCGCCATCCGTGGCGCCGGATATGCCGCTCGCCGCCGTCGCTCATCATCTGCTTGGCGACACTGATGCCGCGTTGGCGCGGCAGACGCTGCTGCAGGTGGCGTCCCTGCCGGACCGCATCGATCCCGCGCATCAGCAGATCGATACCTCGTCGCCGCGCTGGCAGTTCGAAATCCCGTTTGCGACGCCACAGGGCACGGCGATGGCCCAGTTCGAGATTTCCCGCGACGGCGGCGGCGGTGTTGAGGCCGAGGCCGCCAAGCGCATCTGGCGGGCGCGTTTCTCGCTCGATGTCGAACCGGCGGGCCCGATCCACGCGCTGATCTCGCTGATCGGCGACAAGACTTCGGTGCGGATGTGGGCGGAACGCCCGGCGACCGCCGCGCAGCTTCGCGCCAGCGCGCCGCAGTTGAGCCAGGCGCTGGGCCGGGCCGAGCTTCTGCCTGGCGACATCGTGATCCAGGACGGCGCGCCGCCGCAGGCAGCACCGGCTCGCGCCGGCCATTTCCTGGACCGCGCGCTATGACCGTCGAGACCAAGAGCCAGCTCGCGGTCGCCCTGCATTACGACCACGGCGGTGCGCCGACGGTGGTTGCCAAGGGCAGGGGGGCGATTGGCGCCAAGATCATCGAGCTTGCGAAAGCACACGACATCCCGATCGAGGAGAACGAGGTCCTGGCGGGCGCACTTTCCAATGTCGAGCTCGGCGACGAGATCCCCGTCGAGCTCTACAAGGCGGTAGCTGAAGTGCTGGTGTTCGTGCTGCGCCTCTCGGGCCGCGGCCGGTAAGGTTCTTGCCATCGTTTCATCACGATGGCATCCATCATGGCCTGCTCCTCAAGCCATCAGGTTCAGCCGTGATCAATCGCCGCCAAGCGCTCGGTCTCCTCACCGCCGCGTCCGTTTTGCCGACCCGCAGCTTTGCCAACGTGTCCTACCAGCGCAACGAGTTTCGCGACAGCCTGGCGCGGCGCTTCTTCGAGCTCGGCACCGAGGGGACCTTCGTCGCCTACAAGGTCGACGACTACCTGATCATCGCCAGCGACAAGCGGAGGTCGAGCGAGGGCAAATTGCCGGCCTCGACCTTCAAGATCCCGAACTCGATCATCGCGCTGGACACCGGCGTGGTCGAGGATCCCGACAAGGACGTGTTCAAGTGGGATGGCGTGACGCGCAGCATCGAGGCCTGGAACAAGGACCATACGCTGCGCTCGGCGATCGCCGTTTCCGCCGTGCCGGTCTATCAGGAGATCGCGCGGCGCATCGGCGAAGAGCGGATGAAGAAATATCTCGATCTGCTCGAATACGGCAACCAAGACATCGGCGGCGGCATCGACCAGTTCTGGCTGACGGGAAACCTGCGCATCGATCCGGTGCAGCAGATCGATTTCGTGGACCGGCTGCGGCGCGGCACGTTGCCGGTCTCCAAGCGCGCCCAGGAATTGACGCGCGACATCCTGCCGGTGACGAAGGTGGGAGATGCCACCATCCGCGCCAAGAGCGGCCTCGTCGGCGCCGAGGTCGGCAAGCCTTCGCTCGGCTGGCTGGTCGGCTGGGTCGAGAAGGGGTCCTCCGTCACCGTGTTCGCGATGAACATGGACTGCAAGAACGAGAGCCACATCGCCGCCCGCATGACCGTGACGCAGCAATGCCTTGCAGATATCGTGGCGTATTGATGGCTGATGCGCGCCCGCACCGGCTGGTGCGCAAATCAATGCCAGACTAGCATCTCCGTACAACGAAAAATCGTACGGAGGAAACCATGCATTCTGCTTCAGTCTGGCTCTCGTCGCTCACACTTGCCGCCGCCGGCGGCTGGTTCGCGGCCACGATGTTTGCCGCGCCGGCGACCAGCAAGGAGCCGCGCTTTCCGCAGCTCACCATGGACCAGCTTGACGAAAAGCAGCGTCCGCTCGGCGAGCAGATTATGAAGGTCTCGAGCGTCGGCATCGGCGGCCCCTACAACCCGATGATCCGCAGCCCCGTGCTCGGCCAGCGGCTGTTCGACCTGTTCTATTATTTGCGCTGGCAGACCTCGGTCCCGACCAAGCTCAATGAATTTGCAATCCTGATCATCGGCCGGCAATGGCGCTCGCAGGTCGAATGGTTCGCGCATGCACCGCTCGCGGCCAAGGCCGGCCTGTCACCCGATATCATTGCCGAGCTGAAAGCCAACAAGCGACCGTCGCACATGGCCGAGGATGAGGCCGCGGTCTATGACTTCGTCACTGAGCTCACCACCACCAAGAAGGTATCCGACGAAACCTATGCGCGGACGAAGAAGGTGTTCAACGATCAGCAGATCGTGGATTTGACCGCGGTCGCCGGCAACTATGTCATGGTCGCGATGATGCTTGCCATGGCGGAGGAGACCGTGCCGCCTGGCAAGGAGGAGCCTTTCAAGGTGGGGGAGTGATGGAGCGGCGGCGAACGAGGGCGGTGAACAACCGGGATCGTCCCGGCCGCCAAATGATCAGGTCTGAGGTGACTTCGCCTTTCCGATCCGTCCCATGTGAGTGAAGCCGAATCCCGCCTGATATTTCAGTCCGTAGCCGAGCGCGCGGTCGATGCCGATATGGGCGAGCCAGATCATTGCGATCGAGAGCACCAGCGGCTCGGCGGTGGCAAAGCCAACGGTCATCAGGGCCACGGGCGCCATGTAGCTGTGGGCGGCATTGTAGATGACCGCGCCCTCCTTGGGGCCGAATGCATAGCCGGCGAAGCTCAAATCGGGTGCCAGGAACAGGATCGCGTAGACCCACCACGAGCCGCCCCAGACCCCGTACAGCACCGTCATGCCCACAAACAGCGTCAGGCCTTCCAGCCTGAGCAATAGGCGAACGCCGCCCGTGACCGAGCCGGCCTCAGCTGTCGTGTTATCCATGGTCTTTCTCCCCCAATTTGCGCTGATCAGATACCGCCGGTGCCCGGGATTCGGGGCAAGAAGGTGGTTTCCGGTTCAGAAAATGCCGTGTTAGAACCCCGCGCGGGTTCCAGCACCCAATCACTAGCTAATGCGGGCGGAAGCAAATGAAAGATATCCTCGACACCCTCGAAGAGCGGCGCGCCGGCGCAAAGCTGGGCGGCGGGGAGAAGCGCATCGAGGCGCAGCATGCCCGCGGCAAGCTGACCGCACGGGAGCGCATCGAGCTGCTGCTCGACAAGGGATCGTTCGAGGAATTCGACATGTTCGTCGAGCACCGCTCGATCGAGTTCGGCATGGAGAAGACCAAGGTTCCCGGCGACGGCGTCGTCACCGGCTGGGGCACCGTCAACGGCCGCAGGACCTTCGTCTTCGCCAAGGATTTCACCGTGTTCGGCGGCTCGCTGTCGGAGACACACGCGCTGAAAATTACAAAACTCCAGGACATGGCGATGAAGGCGAGGGCGCCGATCATCGGCCTCTATGACGCCGGCGGCGCCCGCATCCAGGAAGGCGTCGCCGCGCTGGCCGGCTATTCCTACGTGTTCCGCCGCAACGTCGTCGCCTCCGGCGTGATCCCGCAGATCTCCGTCATCATGGGCCCGTGCGCCGGCGGCGACGTCTATTCGCCGGCGATGACCGATTTCATCTTCATGGTGAAGAACACCAGCTACATGTTCGTGACCGGCCCCGACGTGGTGAAGACCGTGACCAACGAGGTGGTGACGGCGGAGGAACTCGGCGGCGCCTCGGTGCACGC
>NZ_JCAMOR010000049.1:0-59389 GCF_059512385.1 Bradyrhizobium sp. Crot121
ATCAAGCCGGATATTCGATCCCATTGCACATCGCTCAGAACCAGCCGATCCATGACACCCAAGGCTTCCTCCTAAAAGAAAGCCTTGAATCACGTTCAATCTGATTTGAGAATCCCAAGAGTCCACACGACCTAGTCTAAGGCGACGCCGCGATCTTGGTCGCGTCCCGCAACCCAAACCGGTCGCCATCGCGGACCAGCGCGATGTTGCGCTGGTGGAATTCCTCCAGCGTCGAGCGGTGGCCGATCGAGACGATCGTGGTGGCCGGCAATTCCTCCATCAGCAAACGATAGAGCGCGGCTTCCGAGGGCTCGTCCAGCGAGGCGGTGGCCTCGTCGAGGAACAGGTAGTCGGGTGCATGCAAGAGCGCGCGCGCCAGCCCCAGGCGCTGCTGCTCGCCGAGCGACAGCATTCTGTTCCAGTGTCCCTCTTCTTCTAGCCGTGAAGCGAGCTGGGGCAGTCCGATCTGGCCGAGCACTTCCCTGATCCTGTCGGCGCTGAACTTTTCTGCTTCGGCGGGATAGACGATCGCCGCGTGCAGCGAGCCGATCGGGAAATAGGGCTTTTGCGGCAGCATCATCAGCGAGGCGTGCTCGGGAATGACGATCGAGCCGCTGCCGAACGGCCAGATGCCGGCGACGGCCCGGAACAGCGTCGACTTGCCCGCGCCGGACGGCCCGGTAACCAGCGTGCGTTCGCCGGGCCGAAGCTTGAGCCCGGTCGCTGCGACCAGCGGCGCCCCATTGGGCAGCTTCACGAGAAGCTCTTGCAGCGCGATCGCATCGCTCGCCGCCGGTACCGCCTTGACTGCGTCGGGGTCGGTAGCGAGCCTTTCCGCCTGCGCAATCGATCGCTCGAAGCCATCGAGACGGGCGACCACCGCGCGCCATTCCGCCATGGTGCGATAGACCGATATGAAGAACGACAGCGCATCCTGCACCTTGCCGAAAGCTTCCATGATCTGCATCACGGTTCCGAGCTGGATCTTGCTGGCGAAATAGGCCGGCGCGGAGAGGATGACCGGAAACACCACGGCGGCCTGCGAGTAGCTCTGCGTGAACGCCGTCAGCCGCTTGGTCCGGCTCATGATGCCGTACCAGTTGGAGACCACACTGCCGAAACGCGTCGACAGCTGCTCGCGTTCGGCGCGGTCACCCTTGAGCAGCGCGATCTGTTCGGAGTTCTCGCGAACCCGCACCAGGTTGAAACGGAAGTCAGCCTCCAGCCGCTGCTGATCGAAATCGAGCCGCACCAGCGGCGAGCCGATCCACTGTGTCAGAGCCGTGCCGAAGATGGCGTAGACCAGCGCGCCCCACACCAGATAGCCGGGGAACGACACGTCGCTACCGAACAGATGCAACGGCGCCGCCGCGGACAGGCCCCAGAGAATTACGACGAAGGATGCCAGCGTCACGATCGAGCTCAACAGCCCGATGCCTAGCCCCAGCGTCTGACTGACGAACATCTTGATGTCGTCGCTGATGCGCTGGTCCGGGTTGTCGGCGGCATCGCCGTGAAGCTGCATGCGGTAGTGGTTGGCATCGTGCAGCCATTCGCCGAGATATTTACTCGTCATCCAGCGGCGCCAGCGGATCTGAAGCCACTGGTTGAGATAGAGCTGATAGATCGACAGCACGGTGAGGATCGCGGCCAGCACGCAGAACACGATGAGCTCGCGGACGAAGCCGTCCCAGTCCCGCTCCTGCAGCGCGTTGTAGAAACGATTGCGCCACTGGTTCAGCAGCACATCGTTGGCGACCAGCGCCAGCTCGATCGCGATGACCGCGGCAAGCAGGCCGCGGCCGGCCCATTTGTCTTCGGAGTTGAAATAAGGCGCTGCAATGCGCCACACCGTCGCGAGCGTCGAACGAATGTTGTTCACAGATTAGCGTCTCCGGGGGACCGCCTACAAAGGCTTGAAAAAACGGGACAATCAGGGAACCTTCAGACTAAAGTCGTGGGTTCCTCGGTCAGCGTCCACTTGTCGCAGCATGATAGTTAACCCTAGCATGCCAAGGCGACGCGGGGCGGCGGACTTTCTGATTTCGCGAGGTTGTGAGCGTTTGGCTGTGCCGACTCGTGCAGGCCTGTTTCGCACCACATGATCTTTGATTGCGCCCGGTGCGCCGGGTCCATGCCCGCGGCGAGCCGACGCAAGCCGCCGGCGGGAAGCCGCCACCGGGAAACCTTGGGGAGGAACAACAAAAATGTGGAACCAAATCTACAACCCGCTCGGCAACGCCGCGCTGTCGACGATCGCAGCCGCCGTTCCCGTGGTCACGCTGCTGGTCCTGATCGCCAGCGGCAGAGTGAAGGCGCATGTCGCCGCCATCATCGCCGTGATCGTGACCAACCTGATCACGATCTTCATCTTCACCATGCCCCCGAACATGTCGATCCGCGCCACGCTGCTCGGCGTGGTGACCGGCTTCTTCCCGATCGGCTGGATCGTGCTGAACGTCATCTTCCTCTACCAGATCACGGTGGCGACCGGGAAATTCGAGCTCCTGAAGCGCGCGGTCGGCGGCGTCACCGAGGACCGGCGCTTGCAACTGCTGCTGATCGCGTTCGCCTTCGGCGCGTTCTTCGAGGGCGCCTCGGGCTTCGGCACGCCGGTCGCGATCACAGGCGCGATCCTGATCGGCCTTGGCTTCTCGCCGCTCGCGGCGTCCGGACTGTCGCTGATCGCCAACACCGCACCGGTCGCCTACGGCGCGCTGGGCACGCCGATTCTGGGTCTCGCCTCGGTCACCGGGCTGGACCCCTATGTGCTTGGCGCGATGGTCGGGCGGCAATTGCCGCTGTTCTCGCTGATCGTACCGTTCTGGGTGGTGTGCGCATTTGCCGGCTGGCGCGGCATGAAGGACGTCTGGCCGGCGATCCTGGTCACCG
Source organism: Bradyrhizobium sp. Crot121 (assembly GCF_059512385.1). Lineage (NCBI taxonomy): Bacteria > Pseudomonadati > Pseudomonadota > Alphaproteobacteria > Hyphomicrobiales > Nitrobacteraceae > Bradyrhizobium > Bradyrhizobium sp. Crot121. The sequence goes on from NZ_JCAMOR010000049.1 coordinate 2,893, forward strand.
GCGTCTCTTTCGCGGTCCCGCAATTCGTGATCTCGAACTTCATCAATCCCTGGATCGTCGACATCGGCGCCTCGCTGATCTCGATGGGCTGCCTGATCCTGTTCCTGCGCGTCTGGCAGCCGCGGCAACTCTGGCTGTCACCGGCGCTGCGCGGCCACGATGAATCGGCCGCGACCATGGCGGCGCCGAAGACGCTGGACAAGACGCCGCTCACGCAAGGCGAATTGTGGAGCGCACTGCTGCCATGGATCATCGTCTGCATCCTGATGCTGGTCTGGGGCAACGGCGCGTTCAAGACCTGGGCGAACGCCAATTTCGTCTGGAACTATCCGGTGCCCGAGCTCGACAAGCTCATCAACAAGATGCCGCCTGTCGCCGCCAAGCCGACGCCGGAAGGCGCGGTGTTCGGCTTCACCTGGCTGTCCTTCACCGGCACGGGCATGCTGATCGCGGCGATCATCTCGGGTCTGTTGATGGGCTTCTCGCCGCTGAAGCTCATCACCGAATATGGCCGCACCATCCGCCTGTGCGCGATCTCGCTGATCACGATCTCGGCGATGCTCGCGATCGGCACGCTGACGCGGCTCTCCGGTGTCGACGCGACGCTCGGCCTGGCCTTCGCCGCAACCGGCGTGCTCTATCCCTTCTTCGGCACGCTGCTCGGCTGGCTGGGCGTCGCGCTGACCGGGTCGGACACCGCCTCCAACGTGCTATTCGGCAACCTGCAGAGGATCACCTCCGAGCAATTGGGCCTGTCGCCGATCCTGATGGCGGCCGCCAACTCCTCGGGTGGCGTGATGGGCAAGATGATCGACGCACAATCGATCGTGGTCGCCTCCACCGCGACCAACTGGTACGGCCATGAAGGCTCGATCCTGCGCTATGTGTTCCTGCACTCGATCGTGCTGGCCTGCCTCGTCGGTCTGTTCGTGACGCTCCAGGCCTATGTCTACCCGTTCACGGAGATGGTCCTGAAGTAGCGACTCGCCGCCCTCCCCCTGCAGGGGGAGGGCGGGGTAGGGGTCAGCCACGGGCGCAGGCGTTCGCGGAGAGACCGGATCCCCACCCGGTTGCGCGTTGGGCAAACCGACCTCCACTTTTCGAGGAGGTGGATCGAACTCGTAGCCCGGGTGAAGCGCCAGCGTAACCCGGGTCCGCTCGCAAACACTGACACGGATATCCCGGGTTGCGCGTTCCGCTCCGCCCGGGCTACGAACTCGTCTCCGCGTCGCCGATGCGGCAGTGTCAGAGAGAGTTGATGGTTTCACGGATTTGCAAGAGCACGGTCTTTGTCTTCGCGCTGCTCGCGACTGCGATCGCGGCAGGTCCGGCGCGCGCCGACGAGGAGTTTCCCTTCGGCTTCGAAATGTCGCTCGATGCCGCGCGCATGCCCGGCTCCAAGCGCATCCCTTCGCTCGAGATCGGCGACAATGGCGAGGGGGTGCTGGAACTCTGGTGCAAGGGCGGCAAGGGCCAGTTCTCGGTGGCGGGCAACACCATCATCTTCGTTCCCGGCGCGATGGAGAATCGCAACTGTCCGCCTGAGCGGGCGCAGGCCGACGATGATCTGCTTGCGGCGCTCGGCGACACCGCGACCTGGCGCCGTCAGGGTGACCTCGTCACCTTGACCGGCTCGAAGACGCTGCGCTTCCGGCTCAACACGAATTAAGGCGCCGCAATCAGTCCGTTGGCCGTGGCAACGATCCAGCGGTTACCCCAGCGCACGATGGTTTCGATACGCCCGAGCCCGGGTATCGTGTCGCCGCGCGCGGCCATCCGAATGCCCTCAGGCCCGTCGAGAACAGCGGTTCCGTCCCGGACATCGACAACCGTCCAGCCCGATATGGTGGTCGGTCTCGTTTCCGGTGCCGGCGCCAAAGGTGGCCTCGCCGGCGCCGCGCCGGAAGGACTCGCATTTGCCTGCGAGGCGAACGGGTTTGAAGTGCGCGCGGCCAGGTGAGTGCTCGCGGGTAAAGGCTTGGGAATGCTTCCTACGACAGCGGGGGCCGCTGCCTGCAGATCTGACGTGGATGTTGCTTTTTTGGTGCCTTCGATCCTGCCGCCCGGTCTTGCTTCAGCGGTTCGAGGCGAAGACGTGACTTTCTGGGTGACCGAGCTGATCCCGAGCGTGCTCGCGAACTCCGGCCAATTCAGACCGCCGGCCCATCCCAACCCAAAGGCTGCCACCAGTGCCGTCGCGGGCAGCGCAATGGTGCGCGCCCAATCGCCGTACGGCCCCCGCACCACCAGAACGTCACCGCGATTTTGCTGCAGGAAATCCGACAGGCGCGCCGGCTGCTCCGGCAACTCGCCGTCAGCCACATTCCCCGACCAGCTTCCAAGGGTACTCGGCTCGTGGACTTGCATGGCGTGACCCACGTTCGGCTGAGCGATGATGTTCCCGGAAATTGAATCGAACCTTAACGACCAGGCCGAATGAACTGCGTCGCGATGCCGCTCCGATCGCTGGCCCCGGCAGCCGGCCATCCCAAATGGAGCTGCCAAAATTCCATGTCAGGCTGTCGAGCCGCCGGCTATCAACCTTCACGGCTCTCCGTTTTGTGATTAGACAGGTGCGAGTTTTGGGGCGGACATGCACGCGCAGTGGGAAAGTCGGTTGGCAGGCACGGAAATCTGCTGGTTAGCCCCGATAATTTTGCCCAGCGCCTGACAGCCGGAATCGAAATCTCTGACGTGGGCATGCGACGTGATGATTGTCAGTCATCCTGTCTCAACCGCGTCGTAACGGTGGAGAGACCGCCATGGCTGTGAACCTCGTCTCTGTTGTCATGCAATGTCTGACTCCTGACCTGATCGCCAAGATCGCGTCATCTCTGGGACTTGATCGAGACATCGTACAAAAGGCGATAGGAGGTGCCGTCCCCGCACTGCTCGCGAACTTGTCCGAGGTGGCCTCCACCCCCGGTGGGGCTCGTCAGTTGTCCAGCGCATTGTCGCAGCAGCAGCCCGGAGCGCTTGAAAGCCTAAAGAATGCGATGGCAGGTCCTGGCCAGGCGGCGCTCGCGGACAGCGGATCGGCGATGCTGGCCGGCCTGTTTGGCGGCCGGGCGCTGGACACGATCGCTCAGGCCATCGCGAAGTTCGCTGGCATCGGCGAGGGCTCCGGCAAGTTGCTGACCGGCATGCTTGGCCCTGTCGTCCTCGGGGTGTTGGGGCAGCATCAACGCAGCACCGGCATGGAGGCGAGCGGGCTGACATCGCTCCTCGCCGCGCAAAAGGACCAGATCACTGCGGCGCTTCCATCTGGTCTCGCCGATCAACTGAGCACTGCCGGTCTCATTGACAGGGCGGGGGAGAGCGTGCGCAGCGGAGCTTCGGCGGCCGCGAGCCGCGTCGCCGGGGCTTCTACACGCTACACGCCAAGCAACACGATGGCGCAGTGGCCCTATTGGCTGGCCGGCCTCGTCGTGCTCGGCGGTCTTCTCTGGTACGCAACGCAGCGCCCGGGTGAACAGACTGTCGCCGAGCAACCCGCCGCAACGCGCCCCGCAACCGGGACCGTGGGCGTGGCGCCCGCGAATTTGACCGTCGACGGGGTGAACCTGGCCAGCCAGGTCGATTCGTCCGTCAACACCTTGAAGTCCGCGCTGTCAGGCGTCACAGACGTGGCTACCGCTCAAGCGGCCCTGCCCAAGATCAACGAGGCGGTAGCACAGTTGAACGATGTCAACGCGCGAGCTGCAAAGCTGCCTCCGGAAGGACGAAGCGCACTCGCCAAACTGGTCGTGGTGGTGACACCTGCAATCAATCAGATGTGCGACAAGGTGATGGCGATTCCAGGTGTTGGTCCCGTCGCGAAGCCGGCGATTGATGATCTTCACGGAAAACTGGACTCGCTCGCACGAGTCTGAGCTGCGCGCGGCAAGCCAGTCACATATCGCCGCGTGGCCGCTACTTCCACGCCGATTTGTCGGCGTCCCAGCGCTGGGCCTTGAATTCCTTCGCCAGCGCCTCGATCGAGCCGTTGTCGTCGGGCGGCTCGCCGCCTTCCTCGTCGCCGACGGAGTCTTCCGAGAGGTTCAGCTTTGGACCTGAACCCTCATCGGCGGTGGTGACCACCGGGCTCGAGACCCACAGCATCAGCCTGTCCGACGCACCGGGCTTGTCCGAGGATACCAGCGCCGAGATCTCGACGGTCTCGGTGAGGCCGAGCGCGGGATAGACCTGGCTCGGACGCTTGAAGGTCAATTTCAGCTTGCCGGTGTTGGCGTTCCATGACGCCCCCGACGGCTTTGCCGCCAGCGTCTTGCTCAGTACGCCCGATATCGCTGATGCGATCTTGTCCCTGTTGATCTTGTCGCCGCTGAGCCAGTCGGCGGCGGCGAAGCGGATGGTGCGGTCCATCTCGACGCTGCCCGTGGTCCAGCCGGCCGCGACCACGCCCGGCGTCGCCTTGGCCTTGGCGACCAGGGCCGAGGCCTGTTCCGGATCGACGGTGAGGTTGATGGTCTGCTCGCCGGCGCGCAGCGCGTCGCAGGTGATGGCGAGGCTCGAGAGGCCGACCTCCACGGCCTGGCCCTTGAGGCTCTTCAGCAAGTCCAGCGCCGCGTCGAGCTTGACGCGCACGCCGACGGATTCGGGAGACACCTCGGTAAAGTCCTTCGGTGCCGGCGTGATGCCGTCATCGGTGGTCTGGCTCTCCTGAAATTCCCGCTCCGAAAGGTCGGTATTGTCGGAGGAGGCGACTTCCGTCACCGCCTGGCCGATTGTGATCTGGCCGCGGAATTCGAAACTGTCGCCGGTCGGCTTGCGCACGAGCTTCACCGTGACGGGCGATTTGTCATTCAGGGTCTGCGTCGTGCCGCTCAGGTTCTGGCCATTGACGGCGAGGTTGACGACGAAGCGGTCCTTGCGGTCGGAACCTTTTTCCGCGGGGTAGCAGACGTCGAGGACCGCCGCGGTGACGTTCTTGCCCTGGCGGGTTTCCTTCAGCACCGCGTCGGCATTGCCCTCCATCAAGCCGTCGATCGCGGTGAAATAGCGCGTCTCGGTCGTGCCCGGCGCCGTCTTGGACGGCAGCTTCATCTGGGCAAGAGCGAGATCCGAAGAGGCCGTGAGGAGGCCCACGAGGCAGCAGAGCAGGGCGCGCATATGAGGATCCCCCTTGAGGAACAGAATCGCCAACGCCGTAACTAGCAAACCTTTGGTGAAAAAGAAGGCCGCGGCGGTGACGTAACCCAAAAATGCGCAGCCGCATTCAGGGACGCGGGTGCGGGCGGGGAAACCGGTTGCGGACTGCTGGGATGGGCGCGTTCCCAACTCGAAAAAAGTCGTGGGCTAACCGGACAAGGGGTGAGCCGCAACGGCTCCCGCGTTTGCTCGCTTCCGCTTCAGGCGGCGCACGACCGGAATTCCGCCCGGTGTCAACTGCTGCGACGGCACCATGCGACGCCGACGCCACGCGTCCGTTTCGTTCTTCAGCTTGGCTGCCCAATCGGCTTCGCCACCGATACCCTTGTCAGCCACATCCGAGCCAGCCATGCATTCTCCAACAATCATCTAAAATAACAGCCACAACGCTGCTCGCGCGATGACAGGCTTGCCCGCTGCGCTCGTGCGTCCTGCAACAATCAGGTTCATTGAATTCCCGAGCCCGGGCTGCAGTTCCTTCGGCAACGCCGATCGCAGCCTCGCGCTTTGTGCGGGTCGAAGAATGCTGCATCGTGTTCTTACGTCCCGCCGAAGGGAACGGAATCTCCACTGCAATGGTTAGGGTGAACAGCAGTCCGGGCGTTCATCATGGCCATTGATGATCGCAACCCCGACATTTGGTGGTGGATTCGTCGCGCCGCTGAAATAGTGGGAAAAATCGGAAAAATCGCCGCGGCGTCCTCCGGCAAGAGCAGATGCGGTGATTACAAAAATCGACAATTTTCATTGCTAATCGTCCGATCAGTCGGATGCTCCTTGGCAAATCAATATCGGGATAAAATGGAAATTCGCTCTGCGCGCCCCGGAACTTGTGCGAGTCCATGAAGTTCTTTGAGCGCCGCATGTCGCGGCGAGGAGAATCCAGATGAGGAAGATGCTTTTGCTTTCCGCGGCTATCGCTCTGATGTCGAGCGGTGCGCTCGCGCAGAGCACCGTGACGACCACGACCGGGGCCGGACGTGCAACGGTTCAGATCGAGCCGGAGTACCGCACCAGGATCAAGACCTACGTCACCGAGCACAAGGTTCGTCCCGTGACGACAAAGGAAAAGATCGTCGTCGGCGGAACGGTGCCGAGTGATGTCGAGCTCGCGGCGGTGCCGTCCGATTGGGGACCATCGCTCACGAAGTATCGCTATGTGTATTCCGGGGACCGCGTGATGCTGGTGGATCCCGGCACGCGCACCGTCGTTCAGGAAATTGATTGATGCAGGCTAGAGGCTGCCGTTATGGCGGCCTCTATCTCTTCGAACGGAGGGAAATTTGGAATCTCATCGCGAGGCCAGGATCGTGGGCGTGAGCCTGGCCATGGTCTACGTCGCCTGCCTGGTATTCGCCGCCATCAGCCTGGCCTGACAGAAAGTACTCGGCGGCTATTCGGTTCTGATACAATCAGAACCGAATATGTTCTAATCCGGATACGAAAAGGCCGCCCAAAGGCGGCCTTTTGATTTGATTGTTAGAGGGGCTCAGAAGCCCATGCCGCCCATACCGCCGCCTCCGGGCGGCATCGCAGACGCCGGCTCCTTCGGCAGTTCGGCGACCATGGCTTCCGTCGTCACCAGGAGGCCGGCGACCGAGGAGGCGTCCTGCAGCGCGGTGCGCACAACCTTGGCGGGGTCGATGATGCCTTCTTCGACCATGTCGACATATTCCTCGGTCTGGGCGTCGAAGCCGAAGGTCTCCGACTTGTTCTCGAGGATCTTGCCGACCACGATCGAGCCTTCGACGCCGGCATTTTCCGAGATCTGGCGTACGGGGGCTTCGAGGGCCTTCAGCACGATGTTGATGCCGGCCTGGACGTCGGAATTGTCGTTGGAGAGACGGCCGACCGCCTTCTTGGCGCGCAGCAGCGCCACGCCGCCGCCGGGCACGATGCCTTCCTGCACCGCGGCGCGGGTTGCGTTCAGCGCGTCCTCGACACGGTCCTTCTTCTCCTTGACCTCGACCTCGGTGGCGCCGCCGACGCGGATCACCGCGACGCCGCCGGCCAGCTTGGCCAGCCGCTCCTGCAGCTTCTCGCGGTCGTAGTCGGAGGTGGTCTCCTCGATCTGCGCCTTGATCTGGCCGACGCGTGCCTCGATGTCGGCCTTCTTGCCGGCGCCGTTGACGATCGTGGTGTTCTCCTTGTCGATCACGACCTTGCGGGCGCGGCCGAGCATCTTGATCGTGACGTTCTCGAGCTTGATGCCGAGCTCTTCGGAGATCAACTGGCCGCCGGTCAGGACCGCGATATCCTCCAGCATCGCCTTCCGGCGGTCGCCGAAGCCCGGCGCCTTGACGGCGGCGACCTTCAACCCGCCGCGCAGGCGGTTGACCACCAGTGTCGCCAGCGCCTCGCCCTCGACGTCCTCGGCGATGATCAAGAGCGGACGGCCGGACTGCACGACAGCTTCCAGCACCGGCAGCATCGCCTGCAGACCGGAGAGCTTCTTCTCGTGCAGGAGGATGTAGGCGTCTTCGAGCTCGGCGGTCATCTTCTCGGCATTGGTGATGAAATAGGGCGAGAGATAGCCGCGGTCGAACTTCATGCCTTCGACGATGTCGACCTCGGTCTCCAGCGACTTGTTCTCCTCGACCGTGATCACGCCCTCATTGCCGACCTTCTGCATGGCCTGGGCGATCATCTTGCCGATCGCGGTGTCGCCATTGGCCGAGATGGTGCCGACCTGCGCGACCTCGGAAGAGGCGGCCACTGGCTTGGCGCGCTTCTCGAGGTCCTTGACCACAGCGGCGACAGCAAGGTCGATGCCGCGCTTCAGGTCCATCGGGTTCATGCCCGCAGCAACCGCCTTGCCGCCCTCCCGCACGATCGCCTGCGCCAGCACGGTCGCGGTGGTGGTGCCGTCACCCGCAGTGTCGTTGGTCTTGGAGGCGACTTCGCGCAGCATCTGCGCGCCCATGTTCTCGAACTTGTCCTCTAGCTCGATCTCCTTGGCGACGGTGACGCCGTCCTTGGTGATGCGAGGGGCACCGAAGCTCTTTTCGATGACGACGTTGCGGCCCTTCGGGCCGAGCGTGACCTTTACCGCATTGGCAAGGACATCGACGCCGCGCAGCATTCGCTCGCGGGCTTCTCCGGCAAATTTAACGTCTTTGGCAGCCATATCTTGCTCCTGGAATGATTGAGGGCACTGGGCCGCACACCCTTGTCGTCATTGCCGGGCTTGACCCGGCAATCCATCGCTCTTGAAGATCGATGGATGCCCGGGTCAGGCCCGGGCATGACATGTGTGGATGTTGCGGCCGCTCCGCTAAGTTGCGTTAGACCAGCACGCCCATGATGTCGGACTCCTTCATGATCAGGAGTTCCTCGCCGTCGAGCTTGACCTCGGTGCCCGACCATTTGCCGAACAGCACGCGATCGCCGACCTTGACGTCGATCGGGATCAGCTTGCCGGTCTCGTCGCGGCCGCCTGGCCCGACGGCGGTGACTTCGCCCTGAGAGGGCTTTTCCTTGGCGGTGTCGGGGATGATGATGCCGCCCTTGGACTTCTCTTCGGCTTCGATGCGCTTGACCACGACACGGTCATGCAGCGGGCGGAATTTGGATTTAGCCATGACGTTTCCTCTTGGAGGCTCGGTTTCAGGTCTCGTTCATCGAGGCCGGGGTTGAATGCCGGCCGGTCGATGGCTCGCGGGCAGGATATCCAGCGCATTAGCAATCGTCGCGCCAGAGTGCTAATTGTGGGGCGGGGAATATGGCTTGGCGCCTTTCCTGTCAAGCAAAGTGGTTAAGGCCTTGGTGAGGCCAATATAGGATGCTGCAACCAAATCAAATCAGAGCCCAGGTTGGAGTTCTCACGTCATCGTTTCGACGTCATTGCTCTGCCTTACGTTTTAAGCTTGGCTGCAGGACGGGTGCGGCCCAAAGGTGCGACCAAGGATATTTCGGGGGAATACGGATGATCGGATCAGGTGACGCGCGCGCGGTTGCGAAATTTGCGACCGTCTCGGCGCTGACGCTTCTGTTGGGCGCGTGCAGCAGCGTCAACCTGCCGTCGCTGTCATCCAACCCGGGGCCTGGGCCCGAGGAGGCCGCGCCGGAAATGCCCGCCACCATTCGTTCCGACGAGATCGTCGGCCGCTGGGGCTTGGCCTCCTACCAAAATCCGGCGGACCGCGCCCGCACCGAGAAGATGGCGCGCGACCAGTGCAAGCAGCCTTACGTGATCGGCGCCGGCCAGTCCGGCGGCGTGATCATGCATCTCGCAGACCAGGCCACCCCCCAGGAGCTGCGTCTGAAGGGCTCTCCGAGCGGCAAGAACTATATCGGCCCGCCCGGGCCGTCCGGCGGCGAGCAGGACCGCGAGATCGTCTCCTTCGACGGCCGCGTCATGGTCACCCGCTTCGTCGACAAGGACGCCGCCGTCCGCTACGGCAACATGGTCTACGTCCGCTGCGCGCCACGGGCGTGAAGTGCCAATTGCTGTGCCCTCTCCCCTTACAAGGAGGGCTATATGCGGCGGTGCCGGTTGATGTGCCCTCGCCCCTTGCGGGAGAGGGCAGCTCCGCTGCCAGAACTGGACTCATTTGGGTGAGGGGTACTCTCCGCGAACGCTATCGCGCGCGGAGACAACCCCTCATCCGGCGCTTCGCGCCACCTTCTCCCACAAGGGGAGAAGGGAAGAGGGGGCGCCGCCGCGCATAAAAAACGCCGGCATCGCGCCGGCGTTTTGTGTTGTTCCCTGCGACCTGTCCGCTCAGTCGAACATCGCGTCGATATCGTCCTGCGAGGCGTGGCCCACGTCGCCGTCGAGCTTCGGGCCGTTGAGCAGGCGGGCGTCGCCCTCGCGGGTGTCGACGATCGGCGGCGCGTGCGCCTTGATGGCGTCGACACCGCCCCAGATATCCATCATCGCATTGATGTGCTGCTCGATGAACTTCATCGTGTTCATCACCTTGTTGATGCGCTGGCCGGTGAGGTCCTGGAAATTGCAGGCCTCGAAGATCGTCACCACACGTTCCTGGATATCCTCGGCAAGCAGCTTCTGCTGTTCGGGCGAGGCGACCTTGGTCAGCGCGGTGGCGGCCTGGTCGATCGCCTCAGTCGCCTCGAGGATCTGCTGGGTCGCCTCCTCGGTGCCGCCGACGACGGCCCCGAGCTCGCCGTTCACCTTGGCCATCTCCGGGCCATCGAAGCCCCTGCCGTGCAGCGCCGCGATCTCGCGCTTGGTGCGGTTGATGGCATCGTGGATCAGGTCGAGCTCGACCTTCAGCTTCTCGCATTGCTCGATCTGCGCCCGATAGGTGTCGAGCAGCGCATGCGCTTCGGCGACCTCGCGCGCCACCGCCGCCTCGGTGGCTTCGGCTGCGACCGGACGCTGGGCGTGGACGCCGAGCGCCATCTGCGCACGGATGGATCGAAGCTCCGCCATGATCTCCCGATGCATTGGACCGATTTCACCGCCTTCCACCGTAACCGGTGCCGGCATCGGCATGTCGCCCATAATGGCTTGTTCAACACGAAAACGCTTGCGACTAACTGACATGAGACTGTTCCCGCCCCCTTCACTCCCACTGTTCTACGCAGAAGCGATTTAATAGGGAGTTCACACGGGAATGTTTTGCAACGGCGTTTCGCGTCGCGCCGCATACCCGGGATTAACCATGACGCCCACGAATTTAAGCAAAATAAACGCTAATTTTGAAATCCGCCGCCGATTGCCGACGTGGTGAATCCAAACGCTGGTTACGTTTACCAAACCGATGCGGTTTTGATTTTGATTGGTCGCATGCCACGGCGCCTAACGCCGAGTGCTGCTGACGATTGACGAAACAGTACAGAGTACGTCGATGAAGAAAACATTCTTTGCGCTTGTTGCCGGCGCGTCCTTCCTGCCTGTCGCTCCGCATCAGGCGTTTGCGATCGATGGCGCGCCGCTCGCCGGGCCGACCGTGATCTATTCCTACCAGGCGCCGCCTCAGCCGGTGCGCAGGGCCTCCAGCCTCGGCGGCGGCTTTATCGAATTCCTGTTCGGCGACGGTCCCGACCAGGGCTATCCGCAATCCTACGAGCAGCAGCCGATGTATCAGCAGCAGCCGGGTTACTATGGTGGCCGGCGCACGATGCTGCCGCCGATGGATCCGCAGCAGCCGATGATGCGCGAGGAGCAGGCGGCCGATCCCACGCAGCGGCCGTTCGATCCGAGATATGAGAAGCAGCTTGTCGATTATGACGGCAAGGAAGCTCCGGGCACGATCGTCGTCGATACCCCGAACAAGTTCCTTTATCTCGTGCAGGCTGACGGCAAGGCACTGCGCTACGGCATCGGCGTCGGCCGCCCCGGCTTCACCTGGTCGGGCGTTAAGACGATCTCCGCCAAGCGCGAATGGCCGGACTGGACACCGCCGCCGGAAATGCTGGCGCGCCGTCCCGATCTGCCGCGGCACATGGTGGGCGGACCGGAAAATCCGCTCGGCGCGCGTGCGATGTATCTCGGCTCCTCGCTCTATCGCATCCACGGCTCGAACGAGCCCTGGACCATCGGCACCAACGTGTCCTCCGGCTGCATCCGCATGCGCAACGAGGACGTCATCGATCTCTATGGTCGCGTCAACGTCGGCACCAGGGTGATCGTGATCTAGCGATGCTGTCGTCCCGGGCAAGCGAAGCGCAGACCCGGGACCCATAATCACAGGCGTTTGTGGTGTGCCCCGCTGCAACAGCTTGCTCGCGCCACAATAGCTTCCTGTGGTTAGGGACGACGAAAGAGAAACGGCCGCTCGCTCGAGCGGCCGTTCTGCTTTGGAATTTGCGTGCGGCTTACGCGTAGTCGCTGCCACCGTCGTCGCCGCCGTCATCGAACCCATCGTCGTCATCGTCGGGACCATAGCCATGGTCGTCATTGTTGTTGTCGTTGTTGTTCGACGCCTGATCGTACAGGCCGGAGCGCGAGTCGTTGTCGCGCCCGCCAGAGCCGATGTCGTTGACGCCGGCATCGCGCGCAAGATTGCCGCCCGACTGGTCATTGCCCCACGGCTTGTTGTCGCCGAGACTTGCGGAGTCTCCGAACGCCTGGTGACCGCCGCCACCGCCCATCAGCCCGCGGATGCTGTTCATCAAGAGCGAGCCACCGACGACGCCGGCGGCGGCCGCCGCAGCGGTGCCGAGGAACGAGCCGCCGCCACCGCCGAACGGACCCGCCTGTGGCGCGCCATAGGGCTGGGGCTGCTGGCCGTAAGGCGGCTGGCCATACGGTCCAGGACCCTGCGCCTGCTGCAGCGCCTGGCCGGTATTCCAGGCCGGACGGCTGCCACCCTCCGGCGGGCGCACCGGCGGAACCGAGCCGCGCGGCTGATTCTGGTTCTGGCCGAAGATCGCATCGCGCATCGAATCGAGGAAGCCGCCGCCTTGGCCCTGCTGCTGCGGTCCACCGCCGAGTTCTGCTTCCAATTGCTGGATATGGTCGTTGGCGCGCTTCAGCGCCTCGTCCTGCACCAGCGTGGTCTGCACCAGCGCATAGACGGCGTTGGGCGCCTTGCGCAGCCCTTCCGAGATGGCGGCCAGCGCCTCCGGATCACGCGGGGCGTTCTCCAGCTTGGCGAGCCGGTCGAAGAGATCGTCGATCAATTGGCGTTCTTGCGGGGTCATGGCCTTCTCCATCGCGTCGATTGCGTCGAAGCGCGGAACATGTAGGGCCGCCTTTGTGGCGCAAGGAGTGGGGCCGCGAATTAAATTTGCGTATGCGACAAAACGACCGGCGGATTTCTCTTTGCGCACGATCTTTTCGGAAAACCGGTACCCACTTTTCCGGATCATGCTCAGGCGAGCGTAACATTGTTCGCCGCCAGCAATTGCGGGAAGTGCTCGCTGCCGAGGTAGGCATGCTCATTTTCGCGCTGGGTCGTCAGCGGATCGAGCTCCCTCAGCGTCTCGTCGACGAAGCCGGGATGGCACATCACGAGCCCGCCGTCGGGCAGTCCCTCGAGAAACTGTCGCATCAGGGGACCGAAATCGGGCGATCTCGAAAAATCATAGGCGCCCGCAAAAGCGGGGTTGAAGGCAATGCCGACGCGTCGTGCACGCTTCCTGAACTGCGCGCTCAGCGTGTCCAGCACCAGTGCTTTCGGCGACCGCAAGCGTTGCGATAACGGCTGGCTGCGTCCGCCCTGGCGCACCCAGGCTTCGGGCGCGGCGTCCTTCACGGCGCGCAAGAAGGCGTCCCGCACCTGCGGAAACAATTGCACATGCTGATGGCCGTCAACAAAGTCAGGCGCGCGGCCGAACATGTCCTTGAAGGTCGCGAGCTGCTCGACGAGCTCGGCATGGATCATCTCGCGATCGAGCCGCCGGAGCAGGCCGGCGCGCAACATTTTCGGGAAGGGCAGGAACAGCCCGCCAGTGACGGGTCGGAAATGCATGGTCAGCGGACGGAACGGCGCGCTCAGCGTCGCGTGCAGCCCGACCGCGCAGCGCGGGCTTTCGGCGGCAACGCGCTTTAGGGCCGCCACTTCGTCGCGGCCGATTGCCGCGCCCACCACCATCACCGAGGTCGCGTTGAGACGGCCGCGCGCGATGAGATCGCGAATGGCGCGGTTGACGCCCTCGCTCAATCCGTAATCGTCGGCGCAGAGCCAGATCCGGCGCGGCTGCGCGGCATCGTTCATTCGGCCGCGGTCCGTTCGCTGCCCGCGGCGGCCGCATCGGGGCCGGCGCGCTTCTCGCTATGCTCGGCGACGAAATAGATCGGCCGCGCCTTCAGCTCGGACAGGATCTTGCCGATATATTCGCCGACGATGCCGATCATGATGAGCTGCACGCCGCCGATCGTCATCAACCCGATCACCAGCGAGGGATAGCCGGGCACCTGCTTGCCGGTCGTGAAGACCTCCCACAGGATCGAAAGCCCGAACAGGAACGCCGCGGTCGCCAGCAGCACGCCGAGCAGGCTCGCGAAGCGCAGCGGCGCCACCGAAAACGATGTCACTCCTTCGATCGACAGGCCGATCAGCCGCGTCGCGCTGAAGGTGGTGACGCCATGCGCGCGCGGCGCCGGCTCGTAGTCGACCCTGATCTGGCGGAAGCCGATCCAGCTCGCCAGCCCCTTGAAGAAGCGGTTGCGCTCGGGCAATTGCCGCAGCGCCGCCACCGCGCGCGGCGACAAGAGGCGGAAGTCGCCGGCATCTTCCGGGATCTTCTGCCGCGCCCCCCAGTTGATCAGCGCATAGAAGCCGTGCACCGCGAGCCTGCGCAGGAACGGCTCGTTGTCGCGATGCGCTTTCGCGGTATAGACGACATCGTAGCCGTCATCGATCCAGTGTGAGACCAGTTTCTCGACCAGGCTGGGCGGGTGCTGGCCGTCGCCATCCATGAACAGCACGGCGCCGCGCCGGGCATGGTCGAGGCCAGCCATCAGCGCCGCCTCTTTGCCGAAATTGCGCGACAGCGACACCACCTGGACATCCAGCGTGTCGGGGATAAGCGAACGCGCGATCGCAAGGGTGTTGTCCTTGCTGCCGTCGTCGACATAGACGACCTCGCAAGCGAGCCCGTAGCGATCCCTCAAAGTCCGCGCCAGCCCGATCAACCGCTCGTGCAGCAGCGCCAGCCCCGCAGCCTCGTTGTAAACGGGAACGACGACCGACAACCCCTGCGCCGCGGCATTCGTCGCGGTGGTGGTCAGGCCGGAAACGTCAGAGCCCAGCGTCATCGATCAGGTTCCAGGGTTCTCAAAGATATATGATACCGCCCGCCGGCTGTCGCCACGATGAACGGACCGGACGCCTCATTGCCGCAGGAAGGCCTCGAGCCTGGCGAACAGCGGATTCTTGCGGTCGAAGACGTAGTCGAGCGAGACCACCGACACTGTATCGGCGCCATGCTCGCGCAGGAAGCTGCCGAGCGCATAGAGCTGCGTCGGTGGGCAGTGCAGCGTCAGCATGCCGGATGAGGTCGGCCCGCCGAACGGGGCGACCACGCCGAAGCGGCTATGGGCCTCCGCGAGCAATGCTGCATCGCATCCTTTGAAGCGGGTGCGGACCTCGCGATATTTGTTGGCCCGGGCGCGCGCGGCGATGTGATCCAGGATGACGCGGGCGGCCTCGCGGGCCTCGGTCGACCAGTCGGCGTCTTTCGAGGCGACGAGGTTGGCCTGGCTGCGCAGGATCACGCCGTCGTCGAGCACCTTCAACCCGTTGGCAGCGAGCGTCGCGCCGGTCGTGGTGATGTCAACGATCAGCTCCGCCGTGCCGACGGCGGGCGCACCTTCGGTCGCGCCGGCGCTCTCGACAATGCGGTAGTCGAGGATGCCGCGGGAGGCGAAGAAGGTTCGCGTCAGGTTGATGTACTTGGTTGCGATCCGCATCCGCCGGTGATGCTGCTCGCGGAAGCCGGTGGTGACGTCGTCCAGATCGGCCATGGTCCGGACATCGATCCAGGCCTGCGGCACCGCGACCACCACATTGGCATAGCCGAAACCCAATCCGTCGATCAGGTGCACCCGCTTGTCGGCGTCGGCGATGCTCTCGCGCACGAGGTCTTCGCCGGTGACGCCGAGATGCACCATGCCGCGCGCGAGCTGGGAGGCGATCTCGCTGGCCGAGAGATAGGCGATCTCGACATTGTCGAGCCCCGCGATGGTGCCGCGATAATCGCGTGCGCCGCCGGGCTTCGACAGCGTCAATCCGGCGCGGGCGAAAAAGGCCTCGGCATTTTCCTGCAGACGTCCTTTCGACGGGACGGCGAGAACGAAGGGCGCGCTCATGCCTTGCCTCCGCTGCGAGGCTTGCCATGCTGCGTCAGCGCCTCGATCCAGACCGAGAAGCCGACCGCCGGGATCGGCTCAGCCGAGCCGAGCTGCGTCATCAATCCATCATAGCGGCCGCCGGCGACCAGCGGCTCAGTGCCGTTGCCCCTGGCGTGCAATTCGAACTCGAAGCCGGTGTAGTAATCGAGCCCACGCCCGAACGACGTCGAGAAGCGCGTCTTGCTGGTATCGATGCCGCGCGCGGCCATGAAGCCGACGCGGCGTTCGAACTCGTCGATCGCGCCGGAAAGGTCGAGCCTGGCGTCTTCAGCCAATGCGCGCAGTTGCGCGATGGCCTCGTCCGGCTCGCCCGCAATCGACAGGAAGCGCTTGATGGTGGCGATCGCATCGCGCGGCAATGCGCCTGCTTTCAGCGTCGACTGTTCGAGGAAGCGGTCGGCGATCTCGGCGACGGTGCGGCCGCCGACATTGGTGGTGCCGGCGATCGACATCAGGTCGGTGACGAGCGCCAGCGCCGCCTTGCGGTCGGAGCCGGCAAGGGCGGCCAGCACGCCCTGATATTCGTTGCCGGCGGGGCCGCCGGTCAGCGTCAGCCGTTCGATGTCCTCGGTGAGGTTGACCTTGCGGTTGAAATCCTTGATCAGGCGGCGGCGCCACACGGGATAGAGTCCAAGCGTCTCGATGAGCGCATTGAACAGGGCGACGTCGCCGGTGCGGATCTCGACGTCGGTCAGTCCGAACGCCGCCGTCGCCTCCAGCGCGAGCGCCAGCATTTCGGCATCCGCTGCGGCGCGGTCCTGCCGGCCGAATGATTCGATGCCGGCCTGCAGGAACTCGCTGGGCTGGCCGCCGCGATAACGGAACACCGGGCCGAGATAGCTGAAACCGGCCGGCTTTCCGGCCTCCGGCGAGGCGAGGTAGTCACGCGCCACCGGGATCGTCAGGTCCGGGCGCAGGCACAGGTCCTCGCCGCTGGCGTCGGTGGTGAGGTAAAGGCTCTTGCGGATACCCTCGCCGGAGAGGTCCAGGAACGGCTCGGCCGGCTGCAGGATCGCCGGCTCGGACCTGATGTAACCGGCCTGCGCAAATGACAACAGCAGTGCATCCGCCCATGCGGCGGAGGAGGCGGCACCGCGTGTGGTGGCGGTTGCGGTCATCTCGACGTCCAAATCGCCCGAAAATGGGTTCCCGGAGTGGTTTTAAGGGTTCGCGGCGAGCCCTTAGCACGGCAAAAGTGTCGTTTCGACAACCATTGGCCAAATCGCTTAATGAGCGCGTAACCCGGGTGGAGCGAATGCGCAACCCGGGACATCTGCCTCGGCGTTTGCCATTGGTCCCGGGTTACGCTGGCGCTCCACCCGGGCTACGGCGCCAGTCCCCGAGCGCCGCCTGCACCAAGGCCAGCGCCGCGACCCCTGCGGTGTCCGCGCGCAGGATCCGCGGCCCCAGCGACAGCCGGAGGGTCTTGGGCTGGCGCAGCAGCAGCGTGCGCTCCTCTTCGGCGAACCCGCCCTCCGGGCCGATCAAGACGTCGATGCCGTCAGTGGCGGCCCCCTGTTGCAGGGCATACAGGGGATCGCCGAGATCGGCGGCTTCGTCGCAGAATACCAGGAGCCGGCCGCCCGCGCGCTCGGTCAGGAAGCGCTCGAGCGGGACGGGATCGGCGA
Source organism: Bradyrhizobium sp. Crot121 (assembly GCF_059512385.1). Taxonomy (NCBI): domain Bacteria; kingdom Pseudomonadati; phylum Pseudomonadota; class Alphaproteobacteria; order Hyphomicrobiales; family Nitrobacteraceae; genus Bradyrhizobium; species Bradyrhizobium sp. Crot121. Next base: position 20,440 of record NZ_JCAMOR010000049.1, read on the forward strand.
CCTCGGCGAGGGCCGTGATCCCGCATTGCTCGGCCGCCTCGATCACATTCGCCCGCATCCGCTCGCCGTTCACCCGCGAAACCTGGGTGAAGCGGGTCAGGACCGGCCGCAGGCACGAGGCGCCCATCTCGACCGCCTTCTGCACCATGTAGTCGAGCCGGGCGTGCTTCAGGGGCGCGAAGACATAGGCGATGTCGGGAAGGCGATCCTGCGGCCGGGTCTGGCGGTGGACCGTCAGCGTGTCCGCCCGCTTGCGGCCACTGAGCTCGGCCTGCCACTCGCCGTCGCGGCCATTGAATACCAGGATGGCGTCGCCGGCCTTCAACCGTAATACGTTACCGAGATAGTTGCTCTGGTCGCGGTCCAGCGCGACAATTTCGCCCGCTTGCAGGGGCGCATCGACGAACAGGCGAGGGGCGCGAAAGTCGTAGTCCGGCATCTGTTAATGTTCCGTCGTCACGCAACTCGGCCGCGCTTTTAGCCTAAAGCGCTAGAATCTGTAGCTTATTTTTGATCGATGGCGCGGCGTGACGCCGCGCTGTTGCCCCAATCCACGGGTTGTTAAGGAACGGCTGGAATCGTAAAAAGCCGCATGGAAATTGTGCTTCGTTTGGAAGCCGGCTGCCGGAGAAATATCCTTGATGACCCGCCTGATGGTGTCGCTGACGGTCGCCGCCGTGGTGCTCCACGCCGGCCAGGTTTTTGCGCAGGGCGCGTTTCCCGCGCCGCTGCCCGGTCAGCAGGCCGCAGCGCCTGCCAACGCCTCGCCCTTCCCGCCGGTGAACGGCGGGGTACCTTCCGCGTCGATCGGGGCGCCTTCGGCCTTCCCGAGCCAGGGTGCGGCGCCGATCGGTGGCGGTGGTGCCGGGTTTGCACCGCCACCCTCCCAGTCCGCGGGCGCGGGCCCGTCGGACGCCTGCATGAAGGGCTTCGTCCCCTTGCGCGAGGAGACCGAGCGGCGCGGCAAGCTGATCAAGGCCGCCGGTGAAAAGAAGGCCGGTCCGGACGAGGCCTGCAAGCTGATCGGCAATTACAGCCAGGCCGAGCTGAAGATGATGAAATACGTCAAGGACAACTCGGCGAAGTGCGGAATCCCGCCGCAGATCCTCGAGCAGCTCCAGAACGGCCACAAGAACACCGAGGCGATGCAGAAGAAGGTCTGCGCGGTGGCGCAGCAGATGGCGACGCAACAGGCGCGCGGTCCGGCTGGCCCGACCTTGAGCGAAGTGCTGGGCTCGGCCTCCGCGCCCGAAGCAGTGCCGACGCGCAAGGGCGGCAGCACCTTTGACACGCTGAACGGCAACGTGCTGTCGCGATGAGCGACGTCACCGCCCGCGTTGCCGATGCGACCGGCAACTGGGTCGACAGCCACGCGCCGCTCTGGTCGCGGCCTTACCTGCGACTCTCCCGCTTCGACCGGCCAATCGGCTCGTGGCTTCTGTTGATGCCGTGCTGGTGGTCAGCGGCGCTCGCCGCCGGCATCGCCCATGACCGTCACCAGCTCCCGCTTGCGATCGTTCTGTTCTTCATCGGCGCCTTCGTGATGCGCGGCGCGGGCTGCACCTGGAACGACATCACCGATCGCAATCTCGATGCGAAAGTGGAGCGCACGCGGTCGCGGCCGATTCCGGCGGGGCAGGTGAGCGTGACGCAGGCGCTGATCTTCCTGGTCGCCCAGGCGCTGATCGGTCTCGTGGTGCTGCTGCAGTTCAATCGCTTTGCGGTCGCGACCGGCATCGCCTCGCTCGTCATCGTCGCAATCTATCCCTTCATGAAGCGCATCACGTGGTGGCCGCAGGTGGTGCTGGGACTCGCCTTCTCCTGGGGCGCTTTGATGGGGTTCGCCGTCATCCTCGAGCGCATCGATCTGACAGCGCTTGCGCTCTATGCCGGCTCGATCTCCTGGGTGATCGGCTACGACACCATCTACGCGCATCAGGACGCCGAGGACGACGCGCTGATCGGCATCAAGTCGACCGCACGCCTGTTCGGCGCGGCCACGCACAAGGCGCTCGTGGTGTTCTATTCGCTCGCGGTGGTCCTGATCGGCATAGCGCTCGTGCTGGCTGGCGCGCACTGGTTCGCGTGGATCGGCCTCGCCGCCTTCGCGTTGCATCTGGCGATCCAGATCAGACGGCTCGACATCAGCGATCCCGCCTTGTGCCTGCGCGTCTTCAAGTCCAACCGCGACGCCGGCCTCATCCTGTTCGCCGGCCTGCTGATTGATGCCGCGATGCGCTGACGCTCGCGGTCATTCCGGGACGTGCCGAATCACCACTCTCTCGTCATTCCGGGGCGCGCCCCTTGGCGCGAGCCCGGAATCCATCGGGCCGCATGTGCTGGTGTTGAAATGGATTCCGGGCTCACCGCTTCGCGGCGCCCCGGAATGACGGTGTGTGTTGTGGCGCTCAATCCCGCGCGATGATCTCGCGTTCGCCGCGATGGACATTCCCCGCATCGAGCGGGCGGCCACGGCGGCGGCGTACCAGGAAGCGCGGGCGGCGCGTGTGGATGACGTTGCGGCGCCTGCGCCGGGCTGCAGGCTCGCGCGGCGCTTGCTCGCTGAGTTGCGGCAGGCGGAGCACGTCGCTCCACATCCGCCAGGCGCTTTCGATCTCGTCGCGATCGGAACTGACGCCAAGCGGGATTGCGAGCGACGGATCGCGGTGGACGAGCGTCAGCATCTGCTCGTCGCCCAAATCGCGCAGCGCGACGCCGATGAAGTCGCTGACGCGAACATTGATCGCCATCCGCATGCCCTTGACGGCACGGCGCAGCACGACGCGTTCGTGGTGAAGTTCAACCTGCCGCATGCCACCATCCGCGCGGACGTCCTGCGCATGGAAGCTGAGCGGAAGAGAAAGCGGGTCGAGCCGTTGCACACGGCCCGACCCGGCGGGGTTGAGCCCGCCTGTTGCTGTTTGACGCCTCACGGCTTTATCTCCCCGCCGGGATTATGTTCCCGGTCGATGCGCGAGACCTTAGCGCAGCCGTTTCCCGATCAGCTTAAGAAGGCTGGTTAAAGAGACGTCAAAGGCGCGCATGCTTGACAAGACCTTGCCGCGCTCGAGCAATTCTTCTTCATCGCGCGGCAAAACGCTTGAAATCGCTGCAAATCCGGCCCACTTGGTGGGTTTGGCGCGCTGCGCTGCGTTGAGCCCTTCAATGTCAGGAATCTGTTCGTGAACCCTTCACCATCGCCTGCCGAAAAGTCCGCGACCGACCTGTTCGACCAGTCGGTTTTGAGTGAACTGGCGCAGCGTCTTGTCGAGGCCGCCAAGCGCGCCGGCGCGGATGCGGCGGATGCGATCGCGGTGCGCGGCGTTTCGCAAGGCGTCGAGGTGCGCGACGGGCGCGTCGAGGAGTCCGAGCGCTCCGAAGGCGACGATGTCGGCCTGCGCGTGCTGGTCGGTCAGCGCCAGGCGGTGGTCTCCACCAATGATGTCACTGGCGACGGGATCGCCAAGCTTGCCGAGCGCGCGGTCGCGATGGCGCGCGTTGCGCCCGATGACAAATATGTCGGGCTTGCGGATCCTGCGCTGCTGGCGCGCGACTTCCCCGCTCTCGACCTGCTCGACCGCAACGTGCCCTCGACCGCGGAACTCGAACGCCGCGCCACCGAGGCGGAAGCGGCGGCGCTCGCGGTGAATGGCGTGACCAAATCCGGCGGCGCGTCGGCTTCCTCCGGCATCGGCGGCATGGTGCTGGTGACCTCGACCGGTTTCCATGGTTCCTACCTGCGCTCGAGCCACGGCATCTCGATGACCGCGATCTCGGGCGAGGGCACCGGCATGGAGCGCGACTATGATTTCACGAGCGCGTTGCATGCATCCGATCTTGCTTCGCCTGCGAGTGTCGGCCGCAAGGCGGGCGAGCGCGCGGTGGCGCGCACCAATCCGCGCAAGGTCGAGACCTGCAAGGTGCCCGTCGTCTACGATCCACGCGTTGCGAACTCGATCGTCGGCCATCTCGTCGGCGCCATCAACGGTGCATCGATCGCGCGCAAGACCAGTTTCCTGAAGGATCGTCTCGGCCAGCAATTGTTCGCGAGCAATATCCGCATCATCGACGATCCGTTGCGGGTGCGCGGCCTGCGCTCGCAGACCTTCGATGCCGAAGGCGTCAAGGTGAAGAAGACCGCCCTGATCGATGACGGCGTTCTGACCACCTGGCTGCTCGATTGCGCCACCGCGCGCGAGCTCGGCATGGTGACGACGGGACACGCGCATCGCGGCGTCTCCTCGGTGCCGTCGCCGGGGGCCTATAATCTGCATCTCGAGCCCGGCTCGGCGACGCCGAAGGAATTGATCGCCGATATCAAGCAGGGCTTTTACGTCACCGACCTGATCGGTTCGGGCGTCAACGGCGTGACCGGCGACTACAGCCGCGGCGCCTCGGGCTTCTGGATCGAGAACGGCGAGATCACCTATGCCGTCAGCGAAGTGACCATCGCAGGCCATCTGCTGGCGATGTTCAAATCGCTGGTCGCCGCGAACGATCTGGAATTCCGCTACAGCGTGAACGCGCCGACCCTGCGCATCGAGGGACTGACGCTTGGCGGACGCTGATACGGACGACGGGATCCTGGCGCGCGACGCCGCGCTGCTGGCGGAGGCGGTGCGGGAAGCAGGGGCGCTGGCGCTCTCGCTATTTCGCACCGAATTGAAGAACTGGATCAAGGGCGCCTCATCGCCGGTGTCGGAGGCCGATATTGCGGTCAATGACCTGCTGGAGCAGCGCCTGCGCTCGGCGACGCCCGATTACGGCTGGCTATCGGAAGAAAGCGCCGACAACCAGGTGCGGCTTGGCAAGCGAATGGTGTGGATCGTCGATCCCATCGATGGCACCCGTTCCTATCTGGCCGGGCGCGAGGACTGGTGCGTCAGCGTGGCGCTGGTTGAAAATGCCGCGCCCGTACTGGCGGCGGTATTCGCACCCGCCAGCGAGGAGTTCTTCTTCGCCGCGCGCGGGCAGGGCGCCACGCGCAATGGCATCGCGGTGCGCGCGACCGCGGGCACCGATCTCGATTTCTCCCGCATGGCCGGCCCGAAGCCGCTCCTGCAGCGATTGAGCCCTTCGACGCAGGAGATCACGCTGCATCCGCGAATCGGTTCGCTGGCGCTCCGGCTATGCCGGGTCGCGCATGGCGAGCTCGATGCGGCCTTCGCAGGCGGCAATAGTCACGATTGGGATCTTGCGGCGGCGAATTTGATCGTGCAGGAAGCGGATGGTAAGATGACGGCACTCTCGGGGGATGCGATTGAGTATAATCGCCGGGAGCTGGCGCATGGGGTGCTGGTGGCAGCGGGACATGATCGTCATGCACGTATTGTCGAGCATTTTCGCAACCGCCCGTTGCACTGACCGCCGCGCGCCGCAGGACTTGCCTGCCGGGCATCTCATCAGGAAAAACGATTATGTCAGATAGTGCCCAGCCGCAGCAATTGTTGCATCTCGTCATCGGTGGCGAGCTGATCGACCTCCAGCACAACACCTTCAAGGATCTCGATAAGGTCGAGATCGTCGGCGTATATCCGAATTACGCCAGCGCCCACGTGGCCTGGAAGGCGAAGGCGCAGCAGACCGTGGACAACGCCCACATGCGCTATTTCATCGTCCACCTCCATCGGCTGCTCGATCCGGGTCAAGACACAAAGCCCTCCCTTTGAAACGACTGATTCGCGATTTCCTGCGCAGCGGCCTCGTGCAGCGTGCGCTGGGCCTGCTTGCGGCCGAATATCTGCGGCTGGTCTGGCTGACCAACAGGTTCAGCCTTGAGCCGCCTGACGTCTACGAGCAGGTGGAACCGCAGATGCCCTGCATCTTCGTGTTCTGGCACGGCCAGCACCTGATGACCCCCTTCATCCGGATCAGGGGAAACCATCGCGCCAAGGTCCTGATCTCCCGGCACCGGGACGGCGAGTTCAACGCGATCGCGGCCGAGCGGCTCGGCGTCGGCACCATCAGGGGGTCGGGGGACCATTCCGGCGGCTTCCATCGCAAAGGGGGCGTCGGCGCTTTCAGGGAGATGCTGCAGGCGCTGGAGGACGAGTGGAACGTCGCGACCACCGCCGACGTGCCCAAGCGCGCCCGGGTCGCCGGCCTCGGCATCATCATGCTGGCCCGCGAGTCGGGCCGGCCGATCATGCCCTTTGCCATGGTGACCAGCCGGTTCATCCGGTTGAAAAACTGGGATTCCACCACCATCAATTTGCCATTCGGAAGGGGCGCATTGGTGGGCATCGATTCCGTGGAGGTGCCGCCCGACGCCGACGCAGAGACCATGGAAACGCTGCGGCTCAGGGTGGAGGCCTTGCTGAACGAAGCGACCCGAAAGGCCTATACGGTCGTCGGGCGTCCGGAGGGAGCGCTTGGCTAACTCGCTGCCGATGACGTTGCGGGTCTACCAAAGACTGTCGTCCGCGATGGTGCCGCTCGCGCCTGCGCTGATCCGGCGGCGGCTGAAGCTCGGCAAGGAGGATCCGGCCCGCGTCGGCGAACGGCGCGGCGTCAGCGCCGATGTGCGACCGCACGGGCCGCTGGTGTGGATCCATGGCGCCAGCGTCGGCGAGGTGCTGGCGGCGGCGGCGCTGATCGAGAAGCTGCGCGAGCTCAATTTGCGCATCCTGCTCACCTCCGGCACCGTCACCTCGGCGGCGATCGTTGCCAAGCGTTTTCCGCCCGACGTCATCCATCAATATGTGCCCTATGATTCCCCGCGCTTTGTCGCGCGCTTCCTCGATCACTGGCGGCCGTCGCTGGCACTGTTCATCGAGTCGGATCTCTGGCCGAACCTGATTCTTTCGAGCTCCGCGCGCCGCTTGCCGATGGTGCTGATCAACGGACGAATGTCGCAGCGCTCGTTTCCGCGCTGGCAGCGGATGTCGCACACGATCTCGGCCCTGCTCGATCGCTTCGATATCTGCCTGGCCCAGTCGGGAATGGACGCCGAGCGCTTTGCGGCGCTCGGCAGTCGCAACGTCGTTATCACCGGCAACCTCAAGCTCGACGTCGCGGCGCCGCCGGCCGATCCTGCCAAGCTGGAGCGGCTGATGGCAGTGACGCGCGGCCGCCCGATTGTGGTCGCAGCCTCCACCCATCCCGGCGAGGAAGAGCAGCTCGTGGAAGCGCATCGCGCGCTTGCGGGATTCTTTCCCTCGCTGCTCACGGTGATCGTGCCGAGGCACCCGGATCGCGGCGAGGCGGTCGCGCGCGTCGTCGATGGCGCCGGCCTGCACAGCGCGCTGCGGTCGCGCGAGGAGCTGCCGATTGCGACCACCGACGTCTATGTCGCCGACACCATGGGCGAGCTAGGCCTGTTCTATCGATTGGCGCCGATCGTGTTCATGGGCGGTTCGCTGGTTCCGCACGGCGGCCAGAACCCGATCGAGGCCGTGAAGCTTGGCGCAGCGATCGTGCACGGCCCGCACGTCTTCAATTTCACCGACGTCTATGAGGCGCTCGATCGTGCCGGCGGTGCGCGGCGTGCCGAGACGCAGGAAGCGCTGGTGAAGCAGCTCGGCCAGTTGCTGGACGATGCCAAGGCGCGCGAAGCCTCGCTGGGGGCGGCCGAACATGTGGTGCGGCAGCTCGGCGGCGCGCTGGAGCGAACACTTGGGGCGCTCGAACCGTATCTCTTGCAGTTACGGATCGAGATGGGAGCCGCCAATGCGTGAGCCGGCCTTCTGGCACGGTCCGGCATCCCTAAAATCGCATCTGTTGCAACCGCTCGCCACGCTCTATGGCGCCATCGCCGCCAGACGTATGCAGCGCAAGGGGATCGACGCCGGCATTCCCGTGCTCTGCGTCGGCAATTATCACACCGGTGGCGCCGGCAAGACGCCGACCGTGCTGGTGCTGGCGAAGCTGCTGCGCGAACTCGGGGAAGTGCCTGTTGTGCTCAGCCGCGGCTATGGCGGTGAGTTGCGCGGGCCGGTGCAGGTCGATCCTTCCAGCCATTCCGCCGCCGATGTCGGCGATGAGCCGTTGATGCTGGCCGAGCGGCTGCCGGTCGTGGTCGCGCGCGACCGTGCCGAAGGCGTCGCGCTGGTGAAGTCGCTGGGAGTGACCGTACTGGTGATGGATGACGGCTTCCAGAATCCGGCGGTCGCGAAGGATGCCTCGATCATCGTGATCGACAGCCACCGCGGCCTCGGCAATGGAAAGGTGTTTCCGGCCGGCCCGTTGCGCGCGCCGCTGTCGCCGCAGGTTGCGCGTACCGACGCGCTCGTCGTGGTCGGCGGCGGCCCTGCCGCGAAGATGCTGGCGACCGAACTCACGGTGCGCGGAAAGCCTGTGCTGGCGGCGCGGCTGCGGCCGGACGATGCATCGCTTGCGTCGCTGCAGGGCCGGCGCGTGCTCGCCTTTGCCGGCATTGGCGATCCCGCGCGCTTCTTCAACACCCTCCGCAACAGCGGCGTCGACGTCATCAAAGAGAGTGCGTTCCCCGATCACCACGTGTTCTCAAAGGCTGACATCGATAGCCTGGTGTCGCAGGCGAGAGGCGACGGGCTGACATTGGTGACCACGGAAAAGGATCTGGCGCGGCTCAAGCAGCGCGGAGAGCTGCCTGTCTGGGCGCAGGCGGTGGTGCCGTTCGCGGTGACGCTGGAGTTCGAGGATGCAGCATCGCTGCGAAAGTTCGTCTCAGACAGCCTGTCCAAGGCGCGCGAAAACAGGTTCGGTAGTTCGTAGCCCGGGTGGAGCGAAGCGCAACCCGGGACATCCCCGTCAGCAATTGAGAGCGGTCCCGGGTTACGCTGGCGCTCCACCCGGGCTACGGCAGTGCCATCTATGGCAGCGCTATCCCTGCTTCAGTGCAGCGGGAAAATGCCGCTGCAGCACCGCGGTCGGGGTGGCATAGGCCTCCTGCAGATCGACGCTCCAGTACTTCAGCTCGTCGAGCGGGATCCGTACGTCCGTGAGGGCGCAGCGCACATAGGTTCCGGGCGAGACCACGCGGAAATCGCCATCCAGATATTGCACCTGTGCTTCGCCATGACCCGAGGGACCAAACTTGTTCAGCACTATGAAACTCTCCGCCCGGCCTTAACACGAGGCCTCGTTGGGGTTGCGGTTTTTACCTACCATAAATAGGCTGTAATGTCCGCAGCTTAAACCACCGACTTGTGATGAATTGCAGCCATGCTGCATGATAGTTTGACAGCCCTGGTCCGCTCGGTCAGCAGCGCCACCATGATCCGGCCAATTGAGATGCGGTTTTTGTCAGCAGCCATTTTCCTGACGTTCGTTGCTGTGGCTTCCGCCGCGACGGCCGCGCCGCTGCCTGCGCCGCATCAGGTCGATATTCCTGCCACCAATCTCACGTTGCACGCGCAGCTCTACAAGCCCGACGGCGATGGCCCGTTTCCGACCGTGATTGCGCTGCATGGCTGCGGCGGTCTCGCCGGGCGTTCGGAGCCGGTCTTGCCGCGCTACCGCGATTGGGCGGAACAATTGCTCAAGGCTGGCCACGCCGTGCTGTTGCCCGACAGCTACGGCTCGCGCGAGGTCGGCCCGCAATGCCGCGTCAAGGACCGGGAACGGCATGTGCTGGCGCGCCGCGAGCGGGTCGCCGATATCATGGCGGCGCGGCAATGGCTGATGCAGCAGCCCTGGGTGGCGCATGAGCGCATCAGCCTGATCGGCTGGGCCAATGGCGCCAGCGCGCTGTTGTGGGCCGTGCGGCCGCAACTTCCCTCGCGCAGCACCGAGCCGGATTTCCGCTCGGCGATTGCGTTCTATCCGGATTGCCGGCTGTCCTCCAGGCTCGGCTGGAGCACGCGGGTGCCGACCTTGGTCATGATCGGCGCCAATGATGATGTCAGTTCTCCGCCGGCCTGCCACCAGATGGTCGACGGCGCGCGAGGCCGCAGCGCGCTGGCTCGGATCATCACCTATCCCGGCGCCTATCACGACTTCGATCTCGCCAACCTGCCGCTGCGGGCGATTGCCGGAACAGCCGATGCCGCGATGCCCGAGGTCGGCCACATCGGCACCGATGCGGAGGCGCGCACCGACGCGCAGAAGCAAGTCGCCGCCTGGCTCTCGCGTTAGTGCCAGGTGAGGGCTCTCTTTCCCCACTGCCGTAGCCCGGGTGAAGCGCCCGCGTAACCCGGGGCCGCTCGCAACGCGGACACAGGTGTCCCGGGTTACGCGTTCCACCCGGGCTACAGGCTAGAACAGGCTGCCCTGGTCGACCGGCTTTACGAGCCGCTTCGGCGCGGGTTTCGACTCGCGCGTGACCGGCTTCGGCTCAGGCGTCGGTGCCGCGATGGCCGGGCGATCGCCATCGGCGGTAGCAGCCACGCGGCCGTCGGCGAATTCGATCGACAGAAGTGCATTCGGCGCGACGCTGGCCGCGGCATGTACCGGATGTCCCGCGTCGTCGCGCACCAGGGCAAAGCCGCGCGCCAGCACGCTGCGATAGGAGAGCGCCGCCAGCAATTTTCCGCTCTGGCCGACGCGTGCATCTAACCGCTGCAGCAATGTGACCATGGCGCGCTGCGCGCGCTCGGCGAGCCGATGGGTGCGTTCGCGCTGCCGTGCGATCGCGTTCCGCTGCGCCTGTGCATTGGCGAGCTTGGACGCCTTGAAGCGAACCTCCAGCCCCGTAAAGCGCTCGCGCCGGCTGCGCAGCAGTGAGCGTGCCGAGAGCGCGATGCGCTCGCCCGAGACGGTCAGGCGCTGCCTGGCATGCGAAATCTGCCCGTGCAGCACGCGCAGCGTCAGCCGGCCGCTGGTGGAGGCGAAGCGGCGGAAATGCGCGTGCGTGTTTGCCTTCAATCCGCGCGGCAATGCTGCGCCGAGATGGTCGAGCCGCTGCCGCGGGATCGCCAACAGCTCGCTCGGCGCCGGCAGCGCGCGCGCCGCGGCCCGCAGTTCGTTGCGGCGGGCTTCCTGGCCGCGCTGCCAGCACACCGAGACACGCCGGGCCAGTGCAGCGACTTCGGTGAGCAGTTCGCTGCGCACCGGCACCGCCATCTCGGCGGCCGCCGTCGGCGTCGGCGCCCGCTTGTCGGCGGCGAAATCGATCAGCGTGATGTCGGTCTCATGGCCCACGGCCGAGATCAGCGGGATCATGCTGTCGGCGGCGGCGCGAACCACGATCTCCTCATTGAAGGACCAGAGGTCTTCGAGCGAACCGCCGCCGCGCGCGACGATCAAAAGATCGGGTCGCGGAATCCTTCCGCCTTCGGGGAGTGCGTTGAAGCCGCGGATCGCGGCGGCGACCTGCTCGGCGGAGCCGTCGCCCTGCACCTTTACCGGCCACACCAGCACGCGGCGCGGAAAGCGGTCTTCCAGGCGATGCAGGATATCGCGGATCACCGCGCCGGTCGGCGAGGTGACGACGCCGATCACTTCCGGCAGCCAGGGCAGGAGCTGCTTGCGCGCCTCGTCGAACAGGCCCTCGGCGGCGAGCTTCTTCTTGCGCTCCTCCATCAGCGCCATCAGCGCGCCGATGCCGGCGGGCTCCAACGCCTCGATCACGATCTGGTATTTGGAGGAATTCGGATAGGTCGTGAGCTTGCCGGTCGCGATGACCTCGAGCCCCTCCTGGGGCTTGAAGCGCATGCGGGCGTGGGCGACCTTCCAGATCACCGCCTCGATCTTGGCGTTCTCGTCCTTCAGCGCGAAATAGCAATGGCCGGAGGAATGCGGGCCCCGGAAGCCCGTGATCTCGCCGCGGACCCGGACATGGCCGAACCGGTCCTCCACCGTTCGCTTCAGCGCGGAGGACAGTTCCGAGACGGTGAATTCGGGCGCGTTGAGCAGATTCGGTGCGGCGGTCATCACTTGTTAGAATCGGGCTTTTTAGGCGCGGGCGCAAGGTCCTGGGATGCCAACCAGCCCGTCAGGCCACATATCCACATCAGAGCGGAGCCATTCCTTGCGGCGGCGTGATGCCGTGCTAAACCGTCGCGCTACGGCGCGGCAACCCTTAATTCTGACTGCAATCGCATGAACATTCTCCTGATCGGTTCCGGCGGCCGCGAACATGCGCTGGCGTGGAAGATCGCCGCCTCTCCATTGGTGACAAAGCTGTGGTGCGCCCCGGGCAACGCCGGGATCGCGCGCGAGGCTGAATGCGTGGCGCTCGATGTCGCCGATCATTCCGCCGTGATTGAGTTCTGCAGGCGCAACGCCGTCGATCTCGTCGTGGTCGGTCCGGAGATCCCGCTCGCCGCGGGGATCGTGGATGATCTCGCTGCCGCCGGCATCAAGGCGTTCGGCCCGAGCAGGCTCGCGGCGCAGCTTGAGGGGTCCAAGGGGTTCACCAAGGACCTCTGCAGCGAGTTCAACATTCCAACCGGTGCCTACCGCCGCTTTGACAATGCCGATGATGCGCTGGCCTATGTGCGGGCGCAGGGCGCGCCGATCGTGGTCAAGGCCGACGGGCTCGCGGCGGGCAAGGGTGTCGTGGTCGCCAAAACGCTGGGCGAGGCGGAAGCCGCCATCGCGATGATGTTCGAGGGTGGATTCGGCTCGGCTGGCGCTGAGGTCGTGATCGAGGAGTTCCTGTCCGGCCGCGAGATCAGCTTCTTCGCGCTGTGCGACGGCGAGACCGCAATCCCGCTTGCCTCCGCGCAGGACCACAAGCGCGTGTTCGATCACGACGAGGGGCCGAACACCGGCGGCATGGGCGCCTATTCGCCGACGCCGTTCGTGACTCCTGAGATCCACGACCAGATCATGGCGCGGATCATCCTGCCGACCGTTGCCGGCATGAAGCAGCGCGGCACGCCGTTCCGCGGCGTGCTCTATGCCGGCGTGATGCTGACGGAGCAGGGCCCGAAACTGTTCGAATACAACGTCCGCTTCGGCGATCCCGAATGCCAGGTGCTGATGCTGCGGATGATGTCCGACATCGTGCCGGCCTTCCTCGCTGCCTGTGACGGGCAGCTCAAGAATTTTGACCTGCGCTGGTTCCCCGAGCCGGCGCTGACGGTGGTGATGGCGGCGAAGGGCTATCCCGGCGATTACAAGAAGGGCACGCGCATCGAAGGGCTCGACGAGGCCGCTCAGATCGAGGGCGTCGAGATATTCCATGCCGGCACGGTCGAGAAGGATGGCGCCATCCTCGCCAATGGCGGCCGCGTGCTCAACATCTGCGCGTCGGGCAACACCGTCACTGAGGCCAAGCAGCGCGCCTACGCCGCCATCGACCGCATCCGCTGGCCGGACGGCTTTTGCCGCCGCGACATCGCCTGGCAGGCGGTGGAGGCCGAGAAGGGCGTCTGACGAACTCGTCATATGCGGGCTTGACCCGCGTATCCATCTTCAAAGAATCTCTTGGTAGGATGGATTGCCGGGTCAGGCCCGGCAATGACACCGCCGCAGGAGTGTTCGCGAATGTCCGATCTCGCCGATCTGTTTCCCGGTTATGCCTCTGAATGGATCAATACGTCCTCAGGCCGCATCTTCGCGCGTGTCGGCGGCAAGGGGCCGCCGCTGCTGTTGCTGCATGGCTTCTCGTCCACGCATGTGATGTGGCATCCGGTGGCGCCAAAGCTCGACGACAAATTTACGCTGATCATCGCCGACCTGCCGGGCTATGGCTGGTCCGACATGCCTGACAGCGACAAGGACCACACGCCCTATACCAAGCGTGCGATGGCCAGGACGATGATCGAGGCCATGGAGAAGCTCGGCCATGTGCATTTCGCACTTGCCGGTCACGACCGCGGCGGGCGCGTCTCCTATCGGCTGGCGCTCGACCATCCGGGCCGGCTATCGAAGCTTGCCGTGCTCGACATCCTGCCGACCTATAATTACTGGGAGCGCATCAACCGGCTCTATGCGCTGAAGATCTATCACTGGACCTTCCTGGCGCAGCCGGCCCCGTTTCCGGAGACGCTGATCCTGGGCGCGCCGGATTTCTTCCTCCGCCACAAGATGGCGAGCCAGACCAAATCGAAGACGCTGGATGCCATCGATCCGCGCGCGCTGGAGCATTATCTGGCGCCGTTCCGCGATCCCTCGCGCGTGCATGCGATGTGCGAGGATTACCGCGCCGGTGCTTATGCCGATTACGAGATCGACAAGGCGGACTTCGAGGCGGGCAAGAAGATCACGATCCCGATGCTGGCGCTGTGGGGCGATGCCGGCATCGCGAGTGCCGCGGCGACGCCGCTCGACACCTGGAAGCAGTGGGCGACCAATGTCAGCGGCGCGCCGGTTGATTCCGGGCATTTCCTGACCGAAGAGAATCCGGAAGCGACGGCGAAGCTGCTACGGGAGTTTTTCCTGGCGGGGTGATCGTCATTGCGAGGAGCGAAGCGACGAAGCAATCCATGCCTCAGCAAGTGGCGGCATGGATTGCTTCGCTCCGCTCGCAATGACGGGCGGGCCCGCTACCGCCGCTCCCTGAAAAACTCCCGCAACAGCGCCGCGGCCTCTCGCTCGCCGATGGCGGGGTAGATTTCCGGCCGGTGATGGCAGGTGGGCTGCGAGAAGAACCGCACGCCGGATTCGACGGCGCCGCCCTTGGGGTCGGCCGCGCCGTAATAGAGCCGGCGGATGCGGGCGAACGAGATCGCGGCGGCGCACATGGTGCAGGGCTCGAGCGTGACATAGAGGTCGCAATCCACCAATCGCTCGGTGCCGATCGCCTCGGCGGCCTGCCGGATCGCCAAAATCTCGGCATGCGCGGTCGGGTCGCGGTCGGTGAGGGTCTGGTTGCCCGCGGTGGCGATCACGTCGTAGCCTCGCACGATCACGCAGCCGATCGGAACTTCGCCGGCGTTTCCGGCGTTTTTGGCGGTTTTCAGCGCCAAATCCATGAAAGAAGGGGCAGTCATGCCTCGTATCATCGCAAGAAACCTGCTACTAGCTGCGCCTTCAGCAACAGTGGACACCCGGCTTTGCAAGAGATGCGGCCCGATAGCGGCGCACGCAAATGCCTTTTTGACCGACATTTGAGAAGCGAGACCTTTCATGCCCCGCGACCGCGACAAACACAACGACTCCCCGCGCGGCCGGCGGGACGGGGCGCCCGGCAAGGGCCGCTCCGGCGCGGCGCGCGGGCCGGAAAAGAAGTTCGCCAAGCGCGGCTATGGGCGGGACCGGGACGAGGGTGAGAAGCGTTCGTTTGGCGGCAAGCGCGAGGAGCGCCCATTCCGCCGCCGCGAAGAGGGCGATGCGCCGCGCCGCGAGTTTGGCGACCGGCCGCGCTTCAAGCGCGACGACCGCCCGCGCGAGGATCGCGGCGAGCGCACCTTCAAGCCGCGCGGCGATCGTCCGAAATTCGGTCGCGATGATCGCGCGCCGCGCGATGATGCCCGACCGGCCGGCCGCTTTTCGGACCGGAAGTTCGGCGACAGGAAGCCATACGCTTCACGCGACCGCGACGGCGAGAAGCGACCGTTCCGCGAGCGCGGTGAGGGTCCTCGCGGCGAACGCTCATTTGGCGAGCGTTCCGAGAGAAAATTTGGTGGCGACAAGAAATTCTCCCGCGGCGGGGATCGCAAGAGCGACCGCGGACCGCGCAAGAATTTCGGCGACCGTCCGCCGCGTGGCGAGTCCAAGCCGTGGGAGAAGCGCGAGCGCGATTTCGACCGGCCGAAGTTCGACAAGCCGCGCTATGACCGGCCGCGCGACGATCGTGGCGGCGACGAGCGCCCGCGCTTTTCGCGCTCGCGCGACGACCGTCAGCAGGGCGATCGTCCATTCCGTGAGCGGCCGAAATTCGATCGCCCGCGCGAGCGCGATGATCGCAAGTTCGATCGTCGCAGCGAGCGCCCCGAGGGGCGGACCGATTGGCAGGAGCATCCGCGCAGCGAAGGCCGTTTCGGCGCTCGTCCGCGCCGCGACAATGAGGATGACAGCAAGATCTTTGCGAAGCGCCCGGCCTTCGGCGGCCGCGGCGCCTATCGCGAACGTCCGGCGGACTTCGAGAGGCGGCCGCGTCCGGAGCCGAAGCCGAAAAAGTCCGGCGAGCGGATTGCAAAAGTGCTGGCGCGTGCCGGCCTGGCCTCACGCCGCGATGCCGAGGAGATGGTGACGCAGGGCCGCGTCACCGTGAACGGCCGCGTCATCAATTCGCCGGCCCTCGACGTCACCGCGAACGATGTCGTCGCCGTCGACGGCAAGCCGTTGCCGCCGCGCGAGCGGACGCGATTGTTCATGTATCACAAGCCGCGCGGCCTGATGACGACCCATGACGATCCCGAAGGGCGTCCGACCGTGTTCGACAATCTGCCCGAAGGCCTGCCGCGGCTGATCAGCGTCGGCCGGCTCGATTTCAACACCGAGGGATTGCTGCTGCTCACCAATGACGGCGGGCTCGCGCGCGTGCTCGAACTGCCCGACACCGGCTGGCTGCGCCGCTATCGCGTCCGCGCCCATGGCGAGGTGACGCAGGCGCAGCTCGATGAACTGAAGAAGGGCGTCGAGGTCGAGGGCGTCAAATACGGTCCGATCGAGGCGACGCTGGAGCGCGACCAGGGCTCGAACGTCTGGCTGGTGTTTGCGATCCGCGAGGGCAAGAACCGCGAGGTGCGCAATGTGATGGCGCATCTCGGCCTCGAGGTGAACCGGCTGATCCGGATCTCCTACGGTCCGTTCCAACTCGGCGAGCTCGAGGAAGGCAAGGTCGATGAGGTCAAGACACGGGTGCTGCGCGAGCAGCTCGGCGAGAAGGTCGCCAAGCTTGCGGGCGCCGACTTCGCCCGGCCAGAGCACCATGCCGGCGGTGACGACGATGCGCCAGGTGACAGGAAGCCGCCCAAAAGCAAGCGCGCGGTGATTGCCGACAGCAAGGGCCGCCGCGTGCTGGTGCAGCGCTCCGGCAGCGAGGAGGCGCGCATTCGTAACGAGGAAGAGAATGCCGGCTACGGCCCGCCGCGCCGCGTCAAGCGCGCCTATCACGGCAAGCGCGACTTCAAGCCGAAGGACGAGTAGGCGGGCCGATGCGTAGCGGCAATCGGTCCGCTCTCAGTGCTTCGTCATGGCCGGGCTTGACCCGGCCATCCACGGCTTTCTCGCGCCGCGGACTGAAGCACGTGGATGCCCGGGTCGAGCCCGGGCATGACGGAGAGTTGTGAATGCGCGTCGTCGGGGGACGATTGAAGGGCCGCAACCTGGCCGCGCCATCTTCGCGCGACATTCGCCCGACCGCGGATCGATTGCGCGAGTCCGTGTTCAACATCCTCGTCCACGCCTATGACGATCCGATTGAGGGCGCGCGGGTGCTGGACCTCTTTGCCGGCACCGGCGCGCTCGGCATCGAGGCGGTGTCGCGCGGCGCGAAGTTCGCGCTGTTCGTCGACAACGGCGCCGAAGCCCGCGCGCTGCTGCGTAACAATGTGGAGTCGCTGGGCCTCGGCGGCGTGACAAAAGTATTCCGCCGCGACGCCACCAATCTCGGGCCTGCGCATCCCGTCGAGCCGTTCTCGCTGGTGTTCCTCGATCCGCCCTATGGCAAGGGATTGGCGGATAAGGCGCTGGCGTCCTTACGCGACGGTACGTGGCTGACGCCGGGCGCGCTCGTGGTGGTGGAAGAGGCGAAGGCCGCCGCATTCGCCGCGCCTGACGGATTCGAGGAGCTGGAGCGCCGCGCCTACGACGACACCGAGTTCGTGTTCTTGAAGGTGCCGTAGGGTGGGCAAAGCGAAGCGTGCCCACCATTGCGAGCGCAGTGCTGATGGTGGGCACGGCGCAAGCGTGCCTTTGCCCACCCTACCGCATCTCACGCCTCATCTTCTCCCGAACAGCTTCTCGATATCCGACAATTTCAATTCCACATAGGTCGGGCGGCCGTGGTTGCACTGGCCGGAGTTCGGCGTGTCTTCCATCTCGCGCAAGAGCGCGTTCATCTCTTCCGGCTTGAGGCGGCGTCCGGCGCGCACTGAGCCGTGGCAGGCCATGGTGGCGGCGACATGCATCAGGCGCCGCTCGAGCGGCAGCGCCTCGTCCCATTCGGCCATGTGCTCGGCGAGGTCGCGCAAGAGCCCGGCCGCGTTGGCCTTGCCGAGCAGCGACGGCGTCTCGCGCACCGCGACCGCGCCGGGGCCGAAGGACTCGATCGCAAGCCCGTAACTGGCAAGCTCCTCGGCGCGATCGAGCAGCTTCTCGACGGTGGATTCATCGAGCTCGACGATTTCAGGAATCAGCAGGATCTGCCGCTGCACGCCGTTTTTGGCCAGCGACGCCTTCAGCCTTTCATAGACGATGCGTTCATGGGCGGCGTGCTGATCCACCACGACGAGCCCGTCGCGGGTCTGCGAGACGATGTAGGTCTCGTGGATCTGCGTGCGCGCTGCGCCAAGCGGGCGATCGAGCAGGTCGGCCGCCAGCTGCGCCTCGAAGCGGACATCGGCGGTGGGCGTGCCGACGTCGAAGGCGGCCTGGCCGGGTTCGGCCAACGCGTTCGCGGCCGCGCCGTCGAATGAAGGCATCGGCCGCACCGGATAGGCCGGCGACTGGCGCCAATCCCAATTGCTCGGCCGTGGCGGCGCGAACGAGGGACGGAAGGCGGAGAGCGCTGCGCCGTCAGTATTGGCCGCGGTGCGCCTTCCCTCGCGCGCGAGGCCTTCTTTGAGCGCATGCACGATCAGGGCGCGGACCAGGCCGGCATTGCGGAAGCGCACCTCGGTCTTGGCCGGATGCACATTGGCGTCGACCTCCTGCGGCGGCAGCGTGACGAACAGCGCCACCACCGGATGGCGGTCGCGCGGCAGGTAGTCGGCATAGGCCGCGCGCACCGCTCCCAGGATCAGCTTGTCGCGCACCGGGCGACCGTTGACGAACAGATATTGGCCGAGCGCATTCGCCCGCGTCAGCGAGGGCGCGGCGGCAAAGCCTTCGACCACGACGCCCTCGCGCTCGGCGCGGACCTCGATCGCGCAGGAGCGAAACTCGCCCCCAAGGATATCACCGAGCCGCGTCAGCCGTCCGGCGACGCCGGGCAGTGCCGCAGCCCAGGTCACGGGCGCGCGCTCCTCGCCGGCGAGGGTGAAGGCGATGTCGGGCCGCGCCATCGCCAGCCGCCGCACCACCTCGCGGATCGCTTCCGCTTCGGTGCGGTCGGTCTTGAGGAATTTCAACCGCGCCGGCGTCGCATAGAAGAGATCGCCGACCTCGACGCGGGTGCCCTGGCCGAGCGCCGCGGGCATGATTTCCGACTTCGCGCCGGCTTCGACCGAGAGCGACCATGCATGCGGCTCGCTCGCATGTCGCGTCACGATGTTGAGCCTTGCCACCGCGCCGATCGAAGGCAGCGCCTCGCCGCGGAACCCCAGCGTCCGGATCCGCAGCAGGTCCTCGTCGTCGAGTTTCGACGTGGCGTGGCGATCGACCGCAAGCGTGAGGTCGGCGCGGGTCATGCCGCCGCCGTCATCGGTGATACCGATCCGCCGCCTTCCGCCGCCATCGGTGAAGATGTCAATCCGGCTGGCGCCGGCATCGATCGCATTCTCCACGAGTTCCTTGACCACGCTCGCGGGACGTTCGACCACCTCGCCGGCGGCGATGCGATTGACGACCTGTTCGGGAAGCTGACGGACGGGCATGGCGTGGGATCGATTCGGGTTAAGGCCGCATTCTAGGCGGGCGCCGCAGCAAATGCATGCGTCCGGTCCGGAAATCCACGCCATGCTGGGGACGGGACCTGCCTATCGTCTTGAAGAGATTGGCATTCGCTGGACGCTGCCTGTGCAGCGCAGGATTGTCGGGTCGCACAGCCGGGTATATCGTTTAGAAAAATTATAATCTGGCGGGAGGATCCCATGTGCCATCTGTTCGCCCATCAGCCGCAACGCGATTACGAATCGCAGACCAGATCGCTGCGACTTGGCGGCCATTGCACCTCGATCCGGCTGGAACTGGCATTCTGGGACACACTGGAAGAGATCGCGGCGAAGGAGGGGATGAGCCTGGCGAAATTCCTCACCACGCTGCATAACGAGGTTCTCGACCATCACGGCGAGGTCAATAATTTCGCCTCGCTATTGCGCTGCTCCTGCCTGATCTATCGCTCCAAGAGCGCCGCATCGCCGGAGTTGCGCGACAGGCCCGCCATTCTCGACGCGGCGGAGTAGGGCGGCTCCCTCTCCCGCTTGCGGGAGCGGGCTGGGGTGAGGGTGTCTCTACGATGGGACTAGCCGTGGGGGGGAGAGCCCCCACCCGCCGCGCTGCGCGCGTCGGCCTCCCCCGCAAGCGGGAGAGGCGGAGCGAGTGCGCGGTTGGAGCGATTCATCCAACCTAAATCTCCTTCCGCTGCATCGCGCCGGCGATATGGTCCGCCTGCCGGATCGCGAGCGACACGATCGTCAGGGTCGGGTTGCACGCCGCACCGCTGGTGAACTGGCTGCCATCCGAGACGAAGAGGTTCTTGATGTCGTGGGTCTGGCCGTATTTGTTCACCACGCCATCTTTCGCCTTCTCGCTCATCCGGTTGGTGCCGAGATTGTGCGTGCTCGGGTAGGGCGGCGTCGGATAGGTGACGGTGGCGCCGACCGCCTCGTAGACCGCGGCGCCCTGCTTATAGGCATGGGCGCGCATCGCGAGATCGTTCGGATGATCGTCGAAATGCACGCTCGCGACCGGCATGCCGAACTTGTCCTTCGCCTTGGGATCAAGCGTGACACGGTTGGTCTCCTGCGCCATGTCCTCGCCGACCAGCCACATGCCGGCCATCCGCGGATAGCCTTCCATCGCACTGGTGAACGGGCGTCCCCATGCGCCGGGACTGAGGAAGGCCGCCATGAATGGCAGGCCGAGCGACAGCGTCTCCATCTCATAGCCGCCGACGAAGCCGCGTGAGGGATCGTTCTTGGCCTCGTCGCGGATGATGCCGGCCATCGTGGTGCCGCGATACATGTGCACCGATTTCTCGAAGGTCGCATACACGCTGCCAGTCATGTGCCGCATGTAGTTGCGGCCGACCTGGCCGGACGAGTTGGCGAGCCCATCCGGGAACATGTTCGATGCGCTGTTGAGCAGCAGCCGCGGGCTCTCGATCGAATTGCCGGCGACCGCGACCACGCGGGCCTTCTGGCGCTGCATCGCGCCGCTCTCGTCGGCATAGACCACGCCGGTCACCTTGCCGGATTGATCATGCTCGATCTTGATCACCATGCTGCCCGGGCGCACTTCGAGATTGCCTGTGGCTTCGCCCTTCGGGATTTCGGTGTAGAGCGTCGACCATTTCGCGCCCGACTTGCAGCCCTGGAAGCAGAAGCCGATCTGCTGGCAGGAGCCGCGGCCGTCACGCGGCTCGCTGTTGATCGCCATGTTGCCGGTGTGCACGGTCTTGTAGCCGAGCTTCCTTGCGCCGGCCTCCAGCACCTTGAAATTGTTGTTGCCGGGCAGGCCCGGAATGCCGTTGGTCCGCGTGACGCCCATCTTGTTTTCGGCCTTGGCGTAATACGGCTCCATCTCGGCGAGCGTGATCGGCCAGTCCAGCAGATTGGCGCCGGGGATGCCGCCATAGGTGCTCTTGACCTTGAATTCGTGCTCGTCGAAACGGAGAGAGGCGCCGGCCCAGTGCGTGGTCGAGCCGCCCACCGCCTTCACGATCCACGCCGGCAGGTTCGGAAAGTCCTTGGCAACGCGCCAGCTTCCCGACGTCGTGCGCATGTCCGACCAGGCGAGCTGCGCAAAGCTGTCCCACTCGTCGTTGATGAAGTCCTGATTCTCGATGCGCGGTCCGGCTTCGAGGATGACGACCTTCACGCCCTTCTGCGCCAGCTCATTGCCCAGCGTTCCACCGCCCGCGCCGGAGCCCACGATCACCACCACGCCACTGTCATTGAGATCGAATTTTGCCATGTGATCCTCCCAGAGCGTTACTTTGTTTTGAGCATGATCTCCGCGCAAACGCTTCGCGTTTGTCGCAGGGAAAACCGGTACCCACTTTTCCGGATCATGCTCTAAGCTTTCGGGAGCCAGTCGATGTCGGCGAAGCCGCGCTTTATGTAGCCGCCATGTTCGGCGGACGAGCCCTCATAACCGAACTTCGGCCAGACCTCTTTCTGGTTGTAGAGCGAGACGACGAGATCGCCGCGGATCCTCTGGAAGAATGCGCTTTGCTCGATCCCTTGCAACAGCACCACGCGGTCAGCTTCCCAGGGCACCTGGACGTAGGGGACCTTGCGGCGGTCATTGGCCTCCTGGTCCAGTCTGACGACTCCCTCGTTGATCAGCGACTTGATCGCGGGATCCTTGGCCGCCTTGCCGTCCCAGGGCTTGATCGCGATGATGTAATAGCTGTCACCCAGGAAATCGTGCGGATAGATGTCGCGCGCCATCTTCACCAGTGTCTTCAAGGTCGCCGGCGTCAGCGTGGTGGCGTCATCGGCCCAGGCATCGCTGATGGTCAGTCCCGCGCTGGTGGCAATGGCGACGGTCGGTACCGCCGTCGCCGCGCCCTTCAGGAAGACGCGGCGATCATATTTGCTTCGACGATCGACTTCTCTCATGGGTTTCCTCCGTGGAATGTTTTGTCTTTGTTGATTGCTTGTTATTTCTTCGTCCCGGCTAGCGCTCTAGCCAAACCGGCCGCCGCGCTGGATCACCTCGATCTTGTAGCCATCGGGATCGGCGACGAAGAAGAAGCGCGCCAGCGTCTTGCCGTCATGCTTGAAATCGCGCAGCGGTCCCGGCGCGAGCTTCTCCCGCTCGAACCGCGCATGCTCGGCATCGACATCGTCGACGAGCACAGCGAGATGGCCGTAGCCGTCGCCGAGCGTATAGGGCTCCTTGCGGTCGAAATTGACGGTCAGCTCGACCTCGAAGGGGGAGGACGGGTGGCGCAGGTAGATCAGCGCGAAATCGTCAAACTTGAGATGATCGGCGACCTTAAGGCCGAAGGCGCGCGCGTAGAAATCGAGCGACTTCGCCTCGTCGAGCACGCGGATCATCGAGTGAACGGGTTTTGCCATTCAGTTGAGCTCCTTCAGATAGGCGATGATGGCGGCGCGGGTCTCCGGTTTGGCCTGGCGATAGGCCATGATGGAGCCGGGGATCATCGCCTGCGGGTTGGTGAGCCAGGCGTCGAGCCTGGCGTCGTCCCAGATGAAATCGGCTTGCGCGAAGCCGGACGAATAGTGAAAGCCCTCGGCCTTGCCCGCGGGGCGGCCGACGATCTTGAACAGAGGCGGGCCTTGGCGGACCGGATCGGACAGGTTCGTGGTGTGGCAGGTCCCGCATTGCTGCTTGAACAGCGCAGCACCATCGGGCGGCTTGGCGGCAGGCAATGGCATCTGCGCAGCCGCGATCGTCGCGAGCAACGCACTGCAACATCCAAGCCCGATTGCTGCCGTTGCGCGTAACCTTCTCATCCACATCACCGCCTGTACGCGGTAACTCTAGGTCGCGCACGAAAGGCGGTGGTAGTAGCGGGCTGTTTCACCGCAGAACAAAACGCGTCGATGACCTGCGGCTAGGAAAATCGTGCCGGCCAAACCGCTTGATGCCGCCGCATATGTGAAGCGCAATTTCGCGAAATTGCCCCGAAATCCCTGCACGATCTCCACACGACGCAGATTGCATGGCGCACGCGTCGTTTGCGAGACGTTCAATCCGCGTGAAGGGGAGACCGGCGCAGCAGGCGGCGTATGGAACCGCCGAACCTTCCCGCACGAACAAAATCCAGGAGCAATGGATGAAGCTAGCGAAAACCTCTGTGATCGCGCTTGCCCTCTCGGCTGCACTTGTCGGCCCTGTCCTTGCGCAAGGTGCTGCCACCGGCGGCACGATCCGCGGCGGCGCGCAGGAAAGGGGCGCGGCGCCGGGTGGGATGACGGGCAGCGGCGATGAGGAGATGAACGCGCAGACGGCCGCTCCGACCGGAAAGGCCGGCGCAAAGGCCGGCGCCAAGGGCACGGTGGGTGCAGGCGCCGGATCTGGAGCGCACAAAGGCACGGCAACGGAGCCCGCTGCTCCCGGCAGCAAGCGCTACTAGCCGCGCAACCTCTTCACCTCTCCCGCTTGCGGGAGAGGCATAGGCCGCCTTCGGCGGCCGTTCTCCCAGTGCGGAGACACCTCACCCCAACCCTCTCCCGCAAGCGGGAGAGGGAGCGCAGCATCCGCGCGTTTGGCATCAATCCTCAAACCCTCTTGCGCCGCGCCGTGCCTTGATGTCGCCGCGGCGCTTCTTGCCTTCCAGGCGCCGCTGCTTGGAGCCGAGCGTCGGCTTGGTCGGTCGGCGCGGGGTTGGCCGAACCATGGCTTCGCGCAACAACTCGAGCAGGCGCTCAATCGCGTCGGCGCGATTGCGCTCCTGGGTGCGGAAGCGCTGGGCGTGGATCACGATCACACCATCCTTGGTCATGCGCTGGCCGGCCAATCGGACCAGCCGCGCCCGGACATCCTCGGCGAGCGCGATCTTGTGCGTGTCGAGGCGTAGCTGCGCCGCAGTCGCGAGCTTGTTGACGTTCTGCCCGCCCGGACCCGAGGCGCGCACGAAACCGATCTCGATATCGTTCTCGTCAATGAAGAGGTCGCGGGCAACCCGCAGCATGGCATCACCGGTGGTCGATCAGAGCGAAGCTCTAAGGGAATCGTCCACCGCACCATAGCGGTTTTCCCATGCACATGCTCCGCGAGCACAGACCCTCATCCTGAGGAGCGGCCGTCAGGCCGCGTCTCGAAGGATGGCCGCGGGCGAGACCGGGGCCTCATGGTTCGAGACGGCGCTACGCGCCTCCTCACCATGAGGGACGGATAGTGTAGCTCGCGGGGCGAGCAGCCCGACTCAGTTCGGCGCGGACGGCTTTGCGGCTGACGGCGCGGCGGCAGGTGGGCTTGCGGCCGGCGGCGTTGCGGCTGATGGCGCGCTGGCCGGTTGGGCCGCGGCCTGCGGGGTGCGGCCGACAACGACCGTGAGCAGGCCCTGGCCCCAGAGCCGCTGCGACACCTTCCTGGCGTCGTCCAGCGTCACCGCGTCGACGATGGCGTTGCGCTTCTCGATGTAGTCGATCGGCAGCTTGTCGGTCTGATACTGCAGCATCGCCTGCGCGAGCTTCGAGGAGGTATCGAGCGCCAGCATCTGCGAACCCTTCAAATACGACTTGGCCTCGTCGAGCTCCTTCTGGGTCGGGCCCTCCTCGGCCATGCGGCGGACTTCCTTCTCGATCGCGTCCACCGTTTCGCCGGCGCGATCGGCGCGGGTGCCGGTATTGCCGATGAACAGCGAGGAGTGCTCCATCCAGACCAGCGCTCCATAGACGGAATAAGCCAGCCCGCGCTTCTCGCGCACTTCGCGGTAAAGCCGCGAGGACAATCCGCCGCCGCCGAGGATGTGGTTGACGACGTAGCCCGGCATGAAGTCCGGCTCGTGGCGGCGGATGCCGGGGCCACCGAAGGTCACGACCGTTTGCGGTACGTCGAGCGGAATGAGGGTGCGCTGCGGCGGCTTGGCCGCGACGACGTCGGCGACCGGCGTGAGCGTGGCCTTGGCCGGCAGCCCGCCAAAGGTCTTGTCGAGCAATTTGCCGAGCGTGTCCGGATCGACATCGCCGACCACGGCGACCTTGAGCGTGTCCTTGGCGAGGACGCGGCGGACATAGTCCTTGAGCTCGGCGATCTCGATCGTCGGCACGCTCTCGAGCGTGCCCTGGGCTCCCCGGCCGTAGGGATGGTCGCCGAACGCGACTTCGAGGAACTTGCGGCCTGCAAGCGAACTCGGGTTCGTGGATTCTCTGCGCAGGTTGGACAGCACCTGCGCGCGGATGCGCTCGACATCGCTCGGCTCGAAGCGCGGCGAGGTCAGCGCGGTGCGCAAGAGGTCGAAGGCCTCGTCCTTGTTGTCCTTGAGCATGCGCAGCGAGCCGCGGAAATTGTCGCGCTGCGAGGAAAAGCTCAATTCGATGGCGCGGCGATCGAGCCGCTCGTGGAAGGTCTTGGAATCGAGATCGCCGGAACCTTCGTCGAGCAGGTCGCCGACCAGATTGCCGACGCCGGGCTTGGCGGCGGGATCCTGGCTGGCGCCGCCACCGAAGGCGTATTCCATCGCGATCAGCGGCACGGTCGAATCCTGCACGAACCAGGCCTCGATGCCGCCGGGCGATACAAGACGCTGGATCTTGGTTGCGGCCTGCGACGGGCGCGATGCGAGCATGGTCGTCAGCGCGAGCGCGCTGCCGCCGACCAGGACCGAACGCCGAGTGAGAGAATAAGTCACGAGCGCTTCTCCTCGCGTTTGGGCGCAGTATCCTTGATCAAATAACCGGTCACGGAACGCTTCTTGTCGAGCCAGTTTTGCGCGGCTTCGCGGACCTGTTCGGCGGTGACGGCGCGGATGCGCTCGGGCCAGCTCCTGATATCGTCGACGCTCAAGCCCGTGGTGAGCGCGCCGCCATACCAGCGCGCCAGCGTCGCCTGGTTATCCTGCGCGTAGATCGATTCCGCGATCAACTGGGTTTTGACCCGTTCGAGGTCCTCGGCGCGCGGCGGGTTCTGCGCGATATCGGCAATGACCTTGTCGATAGCGTCCTCGATCTGCGCGAACTCGACGCCGGGCTTCGGTGTTGCGGCGATGATGAATTGCGAGGGGTCGAGCGCGGTGCCCTGGTAATTGGCGCCGGTCGAGATCGCGAGCTGACGGTCGATCACCAGCGAGCGGTAGAGATAGGAATTGGCGCCGCCGCCCATCAGTTGCGCGAGCACGTCGAGCGCGGGGCTTTCGCCCACCGCCGCGGTGGCGGCCGACGGGACGAGGTAGTAGCGGCGCATGGTCGGCTGCTCAACGCGCGGATCGGCCAGCGTCACCGTGCGCGGCGAGACCGGCGTCGGCTCCTGCGGCCGCAGCCGTTTTGCGGGGATCGAGGATTGCGCCGGGATGTCGGCGAAATTCTTCTCCACCATCGGGCGGATCTCGCTCGCCTCGACGTCGCCGGCGATGATCAGGATCGCGTTGTTCGGCGCATAGAAGCGCTTGTAGAAGGCGAGCGCGTCCTCGCGGTCGAGCTTTTCGATTTCCTGGTGCCAGCCGATCACCGGACGGCCATAGGGATGGTTGAGATAGAGCGCCGCCATGATCTGCTCGGTGAGCCGCGCATCCGGATTGTTGGCGACGCGCATGTTGTATTCTTCCAGCACGACATCGCGCTCCGGCAGCACGTTCTCGTCCTGCAGGATCAGGCCGGTCATCCGGTCGGCCTCGAATTCCATCATCTTGCCGAGCTGCTCGCGCGGCACGCGCTGGAAATAGCCGGTGTAGTCGGTGGAGGTGAAGGCGTTCTCATTGCCGCCGACCCGCAGCACCGTCTGGGAGAATTCGCCGGCCGGATGCTTGGCGGTTCCCTTGAACATCAGGTGTTCGAGGAAATGCGCCAATCCCGATTTGCCGGGGGTCTCGTCGGCGGAACCGACCCTGTACCACATCATCTGCGTCACGACCGGAGTGCGGTGATCGGGGATCACCACCACCTGCAGGCCGTTGTTCAGCGTGAAGCTCGCGGGGCGTTCCGAGGTGACCGCGGTCTGGGCAATGGCGCTGGAGGCGGAGAGGGATGCCGTCGAAAGCAATCCGGCAAGAAGCGAAACCACAAGGCGGTGCTTGGACATCAGGACCTATCTAAAAAACCCGGAGCAAGATTGCCCCGGGTATGCCGACATCATATGGCGCGCGTAAAGCCACCAACCTCACGAACGCGAGAGACGAGGTTAATTAATCGCCATACTTGCCCTGCGACGGGTTGTATTCCTTGTTGAGCGATTCCTTCGGGCCGGTGCCATAGGCGAAGTTCGGCGACGGCGTCTGGTAGCCGGGCGGAGGCTGGGTCAGGGATTCCCGGGTTGGCTCGCTCTTGAAGGGGGCCGTCTCAGTCTTGCTGCCGCCGAACAGGCCGCTGAAGCCGCCCTCATAGCCGAGCTGCGAGGGCGAGAGGATCGCGTTGGCGCCGGGGTTGCCGCCGGGCTGGTCGACCGACTCGCCGCCGCTGGACTTTTTGTCGCTCTTCTGAGCGAGCTCGCTCGGCGTCAGGATGCGGCTGGCTTCGCGCGGATCCTTGTTCGTGTTCTTCCGCGCCGCGATTGCCGCCTTGCGGCGCGCCTCGTCGGGATCCTTCGGCCAGTTCGGCACCTTGGCCTCGGCGGAAGCTGCCGGCGCGGGCAGGTTGAGGTTGGGGGGCACGACCAGCGGCGAGCGCTCGCGGTAGTCGATGCCGCGGTTTTCCATGTTGGTGCCGCCGAGGCCCTTCATGATGCCTTCGATGACCTTCTCCTCGAAGGTCTTGTCGTCCTCGTCGTCCCCATCATCGCCGGCCCGCACGGGACCTGCGGCCATCACGAGGCCGATGCCGAAGGCGACCGCGGCGAGCCGCAATCCATGCATCAGCGCTTTCCAGGAAGTCGAGGTATCGGCTTGTGGAGCGTTGGCTTCAGTGTGGCGCATCGCGCTCTTCCCCACTCTTTAAATTCGCTAGGGTGATCACCGGCTTAGGCACGGTTCCGCCCTTGAAATCCTACCCGCTTGCAGAGCCGTATCGGCCGCGATCAGGGCGCTTTTGCGGCGGGGACCCCCAGAAAGGAATCATACAATAGTGCGGCTACCCCGACAACGATCGCCACGTCCGCGAGGTTAAAGACGTACCAATTGAGGGTTTTTTCCCCGATCTGGATGTGAAACAGGGCGAAATCGACCACTGCGCCATAGGCGAAGCGGTCGATGGCGTTGCCGATCGCGCCGCCGATGATCAGCCCGAGCGCAATTGTCGCAAGCAGGGTGCGTGAGTACGCCATCCAGATCGCCAGCGCCACCACCGCGATCGCCTTGACCGCCATCAGCACGAGCTGGGCCGTCGGGCTGTTGCTCTGGAACCAGCCGAAGCTGATCCCGACGTTCCAGGCCAGCACCAGGTCGAAGAACGGCGTCACCTTCACCACGCCGCGCCCGGGGAGGTCGAACACGAACAGCAGCCAGAGCT
This sequence comes from Bradyrhizobium sp. Crot121, assembly GCF_059512385.1. NCBI lineage: Bacteria > Pseudomonadati > Pseudomonadota > Alphaproteobacteria > Hyphomicrobiales > Nitrobacteraceae > Bradyrhizobium > Bradyrhizobium sp. Crot121. Next base: position 49,311 of record NZ_JCAMOR010000049.1, read on the forward strand.
TCGATGCCTGGTCGAGGATCAGCGTGATGACCGCCGCGATGATGCCGGCGCGCAGGGGAGGGCTCATGCGGGCAGTTACACGGCTACCCCGAGCGCCTTCCACTCCCGCAACGCCTGCGCGTCGCGCGGGGAGACGTCGGGATATTCGGCATCCTCGCCGACGGTGGGCAGGATCTTCCACGAGCGCGCGCATTTGCGGCCGACCGCTTTCTCCACCACCACCGCAACGCCCGGCACCTCGTTGAGGCGGAATGCATGCTCCGGCGCGTCCTGGTTGGTCACCATCGCGTTCGATGTGATGCAGACTTCCGCAAGATCGACGTTGAACAGCGTGTCGAGCATCTCCTGGTCGGAGACATAGACCAGCGGCGAGGCTTCCAGCGAGGAGCCGATGTTCTTGGCCGCACGCTCGATCTCGAGCGCGCCGGTGACGACGCGCCTGATGTCGCGGACGGTCTCCCATTTGGTGGCCAGCCGCTCGTCGCGGAATTTCTCCAGCCCCTCGGGGAACAGCGTCAGGTGCACGGAAGGTTCCGCCTCCGGCCGGTACATCCGCCACGCCTCGTCGGCGGTGAAGCTCAGCACCGGCGCCAGCCATTTCAGGACCGCATCGCAGATCATGTCGATCACGGTCAGCGCCGCCTTGCGCGCGACCGAGGACGGCGGATCGCAATAGAGCGTGTCCTTGCGGATGTCGAAATAGAAAGCCGACAATTCCGTGTTCATGAACGTCGCAAGGCTCGCGACCACGGTCTTGTAGTCGAATTCGGCGTAGGCCTTGCGGATGATCGCGGCCTGGCCGGCCAGCTCATGCAGCATCAGCCGCTCGAGCTCGGGCATCTCGCCATAGGCGACCTTCTCGCTCGGCTTGAAGTGATGCAGCGTGCCGAGCATCCAGCGCACCGTGTTGCGCAGCTTGCGATAGGTCTCGATGGTGTTCTTCAGGATTTCCGGGCCGATGCGCTGGTCGTCGGAATAATCGGTCGCGCAGACCCACAGCCGCAGGATGTCGGCGCCGGAATCCTTGATCACCTTCTGCGGCTCGACGGTGTTGCCGAGCGATTTCGACATCTTGCGGCCGTTCTCGTCCAGCGTGAAGCCGTGGGTCAGCACCACATCATACGGCGCACGGCCGCGGGTGCCGCAGCTCTCCAGCAGCGAGGAATGAAACCAGCCGCGATGCTGGTCGCTTCCTTCCAGATACATCACGGTGTCGTCGCCGCCCTCGATCTTGCGCTTGATGCCGGCAAGCCCCGGGAAGTGCACGGGGTCTTCCAGCACGAAGGCGTGCGTCGAGCCGGAGTCGAACCAGACGTCCAGGATGTCGTCGACCTTCTTCCAATCCTCATTGGCGAGCGAGCCGAGAAAGCGCTCGCGCGCGCCATTGGCGTACCAGGCGTCGGCGCCTTCCTGCTCGAATGCTTCTGCAATGCGCTGGTTGACCGCCTCGTCCCGCAGGATCTCGGCCGAGCCATCGCCTTTCTCGCGCACGAACACGGCGATCGGCACGCCCCAGGCGCGCTGGCGCGAGATCACCCAGTCGGGACGGTTTGCGATCATGCCGTTGATGCGGTTCTGGCCCGCCGGCGGCACCCATTGCGTCACCGAGATCGCCTGCAGCGCGCGGGCGCGCAGCGTATCCCCTGGCTTCGCCTTGCCGTCCGTTGCGATGTCCTTATCCATCGCGATGAACCATTGCGGCGTGTTGCGGAAGATCACCGGCTTCTTCGAGCGCCAGGAATGCGGATACTGATGCTTCAGCCGCCCGCGCGCGAGCAGCATGCCGCGCTCGATCAGGGCCTTGATCACGGCCTCGTTGGCGTCGCCCTTCTCGCCCTTGTCGTTGATCACGCGCTTGCCCTCGAAGCCCGGGGCCTGATGCGTGAAGGCGCCGTTCTCGTCGACGGTATAGGGGATCGTGGGGTTGATGCCGCGGCTTTCCAGTTCGCGCGCATTCGCGGTCCAGACGTCGAAGTCCTCGCGGCCATGGCCGGGCGCGGTGTGCACGAAGCCGGTGCCGGTGTCGTCGGTGACGTGATCGCCCGCGAGCAGCGGGACCGTGAATTCGTAGCCGCCGGCGAGGCCCTTGAGGGGATGCGCGGTCTCCACCGCGTCGAGCGTATCGCCCGGCAGATCGCGCACCTTCTCGTAGGCGGTGACGCGCGCCTGCTTGAACACGCTTTCCGCGAGCGCATCTGCGAGGATCAGGAGATCGCCCGTCTTCGCCCAATTGTCGGCGGGCGCATCGGTGACCTCATAGAGGCCATAGGCGATCTTCGGCGAGAAGCTGATGGCGCGGTTGCCGGGCAGCGTCCATGGCGTCGTGGTCCAGATCACGATGCTCGCCTTCGCCAAGACGCCATGCGCGGGCGAGGTGACCGGAAATTTCACCCACACCGTGTCTGAGGTGTAGTCCTCGTACTCGACTTCGGCTTCCGCCAGCGCGGTCTTCTCCACCACGCTCCACATCACCGGCTTGGAGCCGCGATAGAGCGTGCCGTTGGCCGCGAACTTCATCAATTCGCGCGCGATCTGCGCCTCGGCGGGATAGGTCATGGTCTCATAGGGATGATCCCAGTCGCCGATCACACCTAGCCGCTTGAACTCCTCGCGCTGCACGTTGATCCAGTGCGTCGCATAGGCGCGGCACTCTTTCCGGAACGCCACCATCGCCGCGGAGTCGCGGAAATCCGGCTTCTGCTTGCCCTTGCGGCGGTAGTTCTCCTCCTCGATCTTCCACTCGATCGGCAGGCCGTGGCAGTCCCAGCCCGGCACGTAGTTGGAATCGAAACCCAGCATCTGCTGGCTCTTGGTCACCACGTCCTTCAGGATCTTGTTCAGCGCGTGCCCGATATGGATGTTGCCGTTGGCATAGGGCGGGCCGTCATGCAGGACGAATTTGGCGCGTCCTTTGGCGGATTGGCGTAGCCTGTCGTAGAGATCGATCTCGTTCCAATATTTGAGGATTTCCGGCTCGCGCTGGGGCAGGCCGGCGCGCATCGGGAATTCGGTCTGCGGCAGGAACAGGGTCTTGGAATAGTCTTTGGCGTCGGACTTTTGCGGCTTTTCGGACATCGGACCAGGTTTGACTAGGATGGGCGCGTTTAGCGATCTATCGCGGGAGGAACATGAAAATCCCGGTCTCGCGCCGAGCCTTGAGAGCTCAGGCGGAAGCCGGGCCGCTAATGCCGATGATGCGCCGTATCAACATGGCGCCTTCCATAGCAGCCGGGAGGGGAAATCGCAAAGCCCGGCGAGTGGACCATGCCGACATCATTGCGGATTTTTTTGAGGATACTAATGTATTGATTATTGGAGAGAATTCATGAGTACCGAGCCACCGGCCAAGGTTGCCGCCCTCGAAATCCAAATGCTCGTCGATCGGGTCTTCGGCGAAGCAAAAAAGGGTGAAGTTTGGTTGCAACGGCCCAATATGTATCTGTCAGGCCGAAAACCTGCTGACCTCCTAAACGATGAAGCGGGCGCGATGGTCGTCCGCGAAATGCTCGAGCGAATTGATCACGGAATCTTCGCGTGAGCCTGTGGCGTTCGTCTAGACTCGTGGATCAGCGCACCGACGTTGCCGAACTTCAACTCATCACGGACGTGGCCGGGCCGGGTTTCCGGCGACAATCTGGCCTGCGGCGACGTCCCGCGTGACTACGCTGCCGGCGCCGATTACGGCGTCGTCGCCGATCGAGACGCCGGGCAGGATGATGGCACCGCCTCCGATCCAGACGTCGCGGCCGATCCGCACCGGTCGGCCGAATTCGAGGCCGGTGCGCCGGGTCTCGGCATCGCGCGGATGGTCGGCGGCATAGATCTGCACGGCGGGCCCGATCTGGGTGCGGTCGCCGATAACGACCTCGACGATGTCGAGAATGACGCAGTTGAAATTGAGGAAGACCTCCTCGCCCACGTGGATGTTGTAGCCATAGTCGCAGAAGAACGGCGGACGGATCACGGCGCCCTTGCCGACATGGCCGAAATGTTCCGACAGCAGCGCGTGCCGTTCAGATGCCGGCGCGGCCAGGGCGGCGTTGTAGCGCGCGAGCCAGGCCTTGTTGGCGGCCGCATCAGCCTGCAATTCCGGATCGCCCGGACGATACAATTCGCCCGCCAGCATCTTCTGTTTTTCGGTCTTGCTCAATCGATCGCTCCGAGTTTCGGGAACGCCTCAGGGGCGGCGGCGAGTTGCGCCCTGGCGCGGGCGCTGTCGTCGTCCATCTGCAGGATCAACGCTTCAATGTTGTCGAATTTCAGCTCATCGCGGATAAAGCCGATGAAGGCGACGTCAAGCACATTGCCGTAGAGATCGCCCTTGAAGTCGAACAGGAACACTTCAAGCAATGGCGCGCCATTGTCGAAAGTCGGGCGGCGGCCGAAGCTGGCGACGCCGTCGATGCGCTCCGAACCGCGGCCGACGCGCACCGCATAGATGCCGTGCTTCAGGCCGCAATTCTTGTCGAGGCGGATGTTGGCGGTGGGATAGCCGAGATCGCGGCCACGTTTCTCGCCATGGATCACCTCGCCGGTGACGAACCAGGGACCGCCCAGCATGGCGTTGGCGTCCGCGATCTGGCCTTCCGCGAGCGCCATGCGGATGGCGCTGGAGGAAACCGGCCGCTCCTCGATATCGACATGCGCCTGGACATCGATCTCGATGCCGAGCCGCGGCGCCTCGGCAACCAGGAGGCTCGGTGAGCCGACGCGGCCCTTGCCGAAATGGAAGTCGTAGCCGACCGCGATCCCGCTGATGCCGAGCCGTTCGATCAGGTCATGGTGGATGAAATCCTGCGCGCTGGTGCCGGCGCGGCCCTTGTCGAAGGTCATCACCACTGCGCCCGCAAGCCCGGTGCCTGCGAGCAGGCGCAGCTTGTTGGTCTCATTGGTCAGGCGGAACTGCGGCGTGTTCGGGCTGAAAAAGCTGCGCGGATGCGGCTCGAAGGTCAGCGCCAGCGCAGGTTTCCCATGCGCCTCGCCCATTCGCAGGGCGGCCTCGATCACGGCGCGGTGGCCGAGATGGACGCCGTCAAAATTGCCCATCGCCACCACGGCCCCCCTCGGGATCGCGCTCTGCGGGGTATTGTCGCGAATAACGGTAAAACCGGTCGTCATTTTTTCTTGCGTTCTTCAGGAATTCTTAAGGTCGATTGATGCCGGCGGACGGTGGCTTGTTGGCCCCACAGAAGTCAAGCGGGCGAAATCGCGTCAAAACGGATGCAATCCGTCCCCGGCCGGTTAACGCGCTGTTTAACGCCTGATGCTACTGCTTGGGGTGAGGAATGCGGGCCGCGCAGGCCTGTCGGTTTTTCTTGCAAGCGTCAGTCGCGTGTTTTGGGGGAGAGAAGATGGCGGTTGATTTATCCATGTCGGTCCTGGTGGTTGATGACTACAGCACCATGATCCGCATCATCCGGAATCTTCTGAAACAGCTCGGTTTCGAGAACATCGACGACGCGTCCGATGGTTCCGCGGCGCTGAACAAGATGCGCGCCAAGAAATATGGTCTCGTGATCTCCGACTGGAATATGGAGCCGATGACCGGCTACGATCTGCTCAAGGAAGTCCGCGCCGATCCCAACCTCGCCACCACGCCCTTCATCATGATCACGGCGGAATCCAAGACCGAGAACGTGATCGCGGCCAAGAAGGCCGGCGTGAACAATTACATCGTCAAGCCGTTCAACGCGGCGACGCTGAAGACCAAGATCGAGGCGGTCTTCCCGGACATGGCAACGGCGTAAGTCCAAGCCTCCGCTTTATCAGTTTCGTCATGCCCGGGCTTGTCCCGGGCATCCACGTTCTTGGGCCGCGTGCGCGGAGACGCGTGGATGGCCGGGACTAGCCCGGCCACGACGGCGGAGAGAGGGCGCGCCCTCTCAACTCACTACCACCTCAACTCCCGGATCAGCGCCTTCGGCGGGTGGCCGAACAGCTCCGTCACCGAGGCCGGATCGAGCTGGTCGACGCCTTCGAACTCTTCGGAATGGATGCCGCGGGTCACGAACAGGCAGTCGATGCCAAAGCCCTTGGCGCCCGCAATGTCGGTGCGCACGGAATCCCCGATCGCCAGCACGCGATTGAGTTCGACCGGATGGCCAGCCCGTTCGGCCGCCAGTTGCATCGCGCGCTCGTAGATCGGCTGGTGCGGCTTGCCGTAGAAGATCGCTTCGCCGCCAAGCTCGCGATAGAGCTCGGCGATCGCGCCCGCGCAATAAATCAGCCGGTCGCCGCGCTCGACCACGATATCGGGATTGGCGCAAATCAGTGAAAGCTTGCGTTCGCGCGCCTTCAGGAGCATCGCGCGATAGTCTTCCGGAGTCTCGGTCTCGTCATCGAACAGGCCGGTGCAGATGATGTAATCGGCCTGTTCCAGCGGCGTCAGCGGCGCATCGAGGCCGCGGTGGATCGAGGAGTCGCGCTCCGGGCCGACCCAGTGGATCTTCTTGCCGGGATGCTCGGCGACGAAATGCCGGGTCAGGTCCCCGGACGAGACGATCGCATCATAGGTCTCGTCGGCCACGCCCAATTTGCGCAATTGGCGCTGCACCGAGTCGGCCGGCCGCGGCGCGTTGGTGATCAGGATGACGGTGCCGCCCCGCTGGCGGAACGTGTGCAGCGCCTCGCAGGCCTCGGGAAAGGACTCGAGCCCGTTATGCACCACGCCCCAGACGTCGGAGAGCACCACGTCGACGTCGCCAACGACATCGCGCAGCCGCTCGACAAAGTGAAGTGAGGTCATGATCGCGCGTTGCCTAGAGTGAAGTGATTGTTGCGTCGAGTGCCGTGGCCGCGGGCTCCCACCTCTCCCCAGCGGGGAGAGGTCGATTTGCTCCTGGCGATGCGAAGCATTGTCCAGCGCAAATCGGGTGAGGGGGTACAGGTTCCACGAGAGAGTGTAACCCCTCACCCGCGCCTTCGGCGCGACCTCTCCCTGTGGGAGAGGTGGGCACCTCCGAGGCGGCAACACGTTGCTCTAACTGCATCATGCCCTAGCCCGGGCCCACGACGCGGCGCGCAAGCGCGGCATTGCCGGTAACCCGCTGTGGCGGGTCGATGGTCGGGCTATTCTGGGGGAGGGGAGTGTTGGCGCCATTGGCTTCCTGCGGCTTGGGCGGCGAGGCCCCGGCGGTAGCAGATGCGCCTTCGGGCCGCAACGGCCGCGGCGGCGCGAACAGGAACCCCTGGCCGAACCGTACGTCGTAGTCGAGCAGGTCGACGACGGCGCGCTCGCCTTCGATCTTCTCCGCGATCAGATCGATGCCGTAGCGGCCGAGCAGGTCGGACAGATCTGAGGGGTGAATATCCGAGGTCGAGCTCTGCCTGGGATCGAGCAACAATGCCGCCGGCACCTTGATGAAGCGCACGCCGCGGTCGGCGAACTCGCGCGGCTCGAAACGGAGGTCGCCGACGTTATCGATCGAGAAGCGATAGCCGCGCTGCGACAGCGCGGCGAGATGCTCGCTCTCGGTCGGGCCGAGATTGCGGAAGGTCGACTGCTTGAATTCGAGCACGAAGGATGGGGCCAGCGCCCGATTGGCTTCGAGGAAATCCAGGCACTGGGTGAAATTGACGGCGTTGCCGAGCGTCGCTGCGGAGACGTTGCAGAACACGCCGACATCCTTGTTGCGGACCATCAGCCGGCGCAGCACCTGCACACAGCGCAGCATCACCATGTGGTCGATGCGCCCGATCAGGCCGCCGGCTTCCGCCGCGCCGATGAAATCGTCAGCGGCGATGATCTGGTCGCGCTCGTCGCGCAGCCGCGTCACCGCTTCATAGTAGCGCACCTTGCGCTGCGGCAGCGTCACCATCGGCTGCAGGTAGAGGTCGAGCCGGTTGGCCTCGATCGCATTCTTGATGGTGGTGAGGAACTGACCCTGGCTGCGCGAGGCCTCGATGGCCTCGGCCGGAGTGGATACCGCCGGTGCCGGCGCCGCTGAGAAAACCTGTGGGGCCGTCGTCAGAGCTGCGGCCCTCCACACGGTGCCAGCTACCGGAGCTGGAGCGGTAGCGCGTGGCTCCGGTTCCGGCTCTGCCGCGGGCCCACTCGAAGGCGCGCCCGCAGCGGTTGCCAGCATGTCTTCATGGCTGGCGACGGAGGCCGCAAGCTGCTTCACCAGATTGCCGAGCTCGTTGATTTCGCCGACCACGGCCTGCAGGCGGTCCGCGCTGGCGGAATTGGCCGACACCACGCGGCCCTCGACGGCGGCGAGCCGGCGGCCGAATTCGGCAACCTGGCGGGCGAGATCGGCGGTGCCGCGGGAGAGGTCCGCGATCTGGCCGCCGACATCGGAGCGGTCGCGCAGCCGCAGCGACACGGCATTGTAGAGGATCATGAAGGTCAACGCGGTCAGCGCCACGATGGCCGATTCGGTACCGCTGATGCCAGCGACCGAATAGAGCACAAGGCCAAGCGAGGCCGCGACCAGAACCATGCAGATGGCGATGAAGATCGTCGAAATGCGAATCATGTCCGCGCGTTACGCCCTTAAGTTTGGCTGTCCACCTCGGCTGTCCCACCCGGGAAAACACGGGCCTCTTAGGCGCGGTCTTGTCTGCGTTCCCCCAAGCGGGACTACTGTACCATCAAGTTTGATTCGGCAGGCTAGCGTTCTTTGGGAGGCTTACGAAACCGCCGGTCCAACCGTGTCGGCGACCTCGGCCTTGCGGGTGCCAAGCGGCTTCGGGCGGCCTATGGTTGTGTCCACCGCGGTCTGGTGCTCGATCTCCGCATTCAGCTCCGCACCCAGCAACATGATGCTGGTCGACATCCACATCCACATCATCAGCCCGATGGCCGCGCCAAGCGATCCATAGGTAGCCGTGTAGTTTCCGAAATTCGATAGATACCAGGACAGCGCCGCTGAGCCGGCGATCCAGAGCAGCGCGGAAGCCAGCGTCCCGATGCTGAGCCATTCCCAACGCGGCGCGCGGCGACTCGGTCCATACCGGTAGAGCACCGCGAGCCCGGCCGCCAGGATCAGGAACAGCAGCGGCCATCGCCCAAGGCTGACGAGAAGCTGGCTTTCGGGCTTCAGCCCAAGACGATCGAGCAGCAGGGGAAGCATGACCACCGCGCTCACCATCACCAGGAGGGCTGCGATCGCGCTGAGGGTGAGGGCGAGCGAGATCAGGTTCAATCGAATGAAGCCGCGTGTCTCGCGCTCGTCATAGGCGACATTGAGCGCATCGATCACGGCCTTCATTCCGGCATTGGCGCTCCAGACCGCGAGCGCCAGCCCGAACAGGAAGGTCGCGCCCAATTCTCCGGTGCCCTTCGCGAGCACCCGGCCGATCTGATCCTGCACGATCTGGAACGAGCCTTCCGGCAGCATCAGCGCCAATGTCTGAAGATTCCTGGTGATGGTCGAAGGATCGGCATAGAGCCCGTAAAACGAGACCAGCGCGGTGATGGTCGGGAACACCGCCAAGAGGCCGTAGAACACGACGCCTGCGGCGGTGGCGAGCAGGCGGTCGTCATTGATGCGCTGATAGCAGCGCCACAGGATGTCCTTCCAGCCCGCGAGCGGGATCTGGAGCGGGCTCTCCGCGCGGCGTCCCCTGCCGGGTTCGGCCAGTTCGCGGGCGAGACGGCCAGGCGCTCTCGCCGGGTCTATAGCGTTGTGGGCGGGCGCGGGCTTCGGATCGGGTTGAAGAAAGCGATGGACGAGAAGGAGCAGGATCGTCGTCGCCGCGATCAAGAGCCAATTCTCGCCCGGTCCGGGGCGCGCGTCGGACATCGGATTCCTCCAGCGAGGAGTTGTCCCTGTTCGGGATGAACGTGAGCCGGATTTGAATGTTCCGGAACGACGACCCCCTCCGTCATTCCGGGGCGCGCCTCTTGGCGCGAGCCCGGAATCCATTGCGCCGCATGTTCTGTGGTTGGATGGATTCCGGGCTCATCGCTTCGCGATGCCCCGGAATGACGGAGAAAAATTCGCGAGCGATTTCAACCTGATTTGCCCCGCCCTCGCGCGAAAAACATTTCGCTTCCGTCGTCGGGCAAATCAGTGATTTAACTCCGCGCGTCTCACGCGAATGAGGGGCGGGTCGCGATCGTCACGAACGTTGCG
>NZ_JCAMOR010000050.1:0-58347 GCF_059512385.1 Bradyrhizobium sp. Crot121
GTGATCTTCGCAATCACCGGACTTACCATGACCGCTCCAGCCTCTCAGCCTTTTGCAGAACCTTCCGCACACTACCTGTAGATGAGTGGCGCCGCGCCACCCTTGGCGGATAGTGACTGCCTGTATTCCTCGCCCGCCATGGCTTCCGGCAGGCTGCCGGCCGGAGGCGTAAAAGTGAACGACGCAGCGGAGGCCGAAATCGCGATTGTGTAACCTGCCGACCCCGTAGTCCTGTTGGCATCCGTAGCTGTAACGGTGAAGCTGGAATTGCTTGCCGCCGTCGGAGTACCGCTGATCTTTCCGGTGGACGGATCGAGCGACAGGCCGGCCGGAAGCGAACCGGACGTGACGGCGTAGCCATAGGGCGCTGTTCCGCCGGATGCGGTGACGGTCTGGTTGTAGGCAACGCCAATCGTACCGCCGCCCAGTGCGCCTGCCACAGGCGAGAGCGAAAGGGCGCCGGGAGCAGAGATCGTCAGCGTGTAGGCCGCCGAGCCGGTAGCTCTATTGGCGTCGGTCGCGGTGATGGTGAAGCCAGAGTTGCTCGGGGTCGTCGGAGTACTGCTGATCTTTCCGGTAGACGGATCGAGCAGCAAACCGCTCGGTAACGAGCCGGAGGTGACCGCATAGGTATAGGGGGCGGTCCCGCCCGAGGCTGTTACCGTCTGGCTATAGGCGATCCCGGTCGTGCCGCCTGTCAGCGCTCCCGCGGCAGGAGAGAGCGTCAGAATAGCAGGCGGGTTCACAACGATCGTGTAGCGAGCCCCGTTCGAGAAGGTGAAAACGTAGGTCCCGGCCCGTTGCGGAGTACCGCCCAGAACGACCCTCACCCCCGTCACTTGCGTTAGCGTCATCCCCGGAGGGATGCTCCCCGAGGTCGGAGTGGTTTCGGCAACCACACGGACAGGATCGTAGGCTACGCCGACGGTCGCAGGCGGCAGCGTGGTATCGGCGCCGACCAGGATTTGATAGGTCGCAGATGCGGTACTAGCAGCGCTGTCGGTGACGGTTACCGTAAAAGGCTCGATGCCGGCTATTGCGCGTGTCAGCATCCCGGTGATGGCGCCGGAAGCTGCGTTGAGCGTCAAGCCATCCGGGAGTGATCCCGAGGTGACCGCGAACGTGTACGAGCCGGTACCACCCGAGGCACTCAGGGTTAGACTGTAAACGTCTCCCACAGTTCCTGCGGTTAACCTGCCAGCAGCAGGAGAGAGGGTGAGCAGGGGCGAAGCCGGTCCGCTGCACGTGGCACGAACGTCAATTATAGCGGGCCCCACACTGACGCCCGTGTACAAATTGAATTTCTGACTCCCTGAGGAGTTGATAGCCAAACTTCCCGTAGTCGATGGCGTATTTATTGAATTGCCCGTCGTGAGGTTCGCTAGAATTGTGTTGGTGTAGAGAGTTGAGTTGTTGACAAACGATATTGTTTCTCCCGCTTCGAACGTAGCTGGGCCGTATGTCATGCTCTGACTGCTTCCGCTCAGCGCACCACCTGCAACAGCGATACATCCCGCCGACAGTGCATGAGCCTGCCCGCACATGGCGAAAACCGTAAGAATGAGCGCGACGAATAATGCGAGCGCACCAACCCCAGCAGGCCTTGCCCGCAACGCGCGATCGTCGCGCAATTTTGCCGGATACTTTGCGCCCACTCATTGCCCCCAAGTCCCACGCCTGAGCTGGCTCTCGTGCGCAACGCGCAAGCCCGAGCCGCATGGGGGAAAATAGCGGAAGCCCCAGGAAAACCTTAGAAACCAATCGTAACGTTCATAACGCAACGAAACGGAACGCAACGAAAACCGTAGCGAATTCACAACACTCGCGATGGCGTAGATTCAGACCAACGCAATGGTCAGGTGGCATCGGGTTTGAGATGCGTGAATCTTGCTCAGGCCTCGCGAGCGGGCAAATTGATTCGTACCGTGGTGCCTTCGCCTTCTCGGCTTTGTACGGTGGCCGAACCGCCATGCGCAGTCGCAATCTTGGCAACGAGGAAGAGGCCAAGCCCTGAACCATCAGCCCCTTTCGCATTCGAGCCGCGCACGGAATTCTCGAACACATGAGGGAGATCACGCTCCGGAATACCTATGCCATGATCGGTTACGATTATCGCGATGCCCTCCGTTGTCTTGTCGAGGGATAACGCGATCGGGGAGGCGCCCTTCAGGGCGGCATATTTGACGGCATTCTCCAACACGTTGAGGATCGCGAGTTCGAGCATATCCGTATCGGCAGCGAGTTTGATGTCGGCGGCATCGGGCGCAATACGAAGGTTGATCTCCGGACCTGTCAGCAGATCGCGGCTGCGTTGATGTGCGGCGACGACAATGGACCCGGCAGTTGCTGGCGCGAGGCGAACTCGAAAGGCGGGCCCTTGCAGGCGGCTGCGTGCGAGATTGGTCTCAAGAACTTCCACCAGTTGCGCTACGGAACGTCGTATGCGCGTGATGCGGTCATGGTTCGCCTGATCACTCTTTGCCAGTGAAAGGCCGATGCTGTCGATGCTGGAGCGGATCGCCGCGAGCGACGCGCGATATTGGTGTGATACGACTTCCAGAAAGCGGACCTGCCGCAATTGCGATTGCATTTCAGCTTGCAGGGCTTCCTCCGCGACGCGCCTCTCGGTCGCCTGCGCAAGTGAGAGGACTTCGGCCTTTCGAAGCCACGCCGCCAGCGAGCCGGTGAGCAGAATCGTCATGATCAGACCCGAAACGCCGTAGGCGTGATAACTCCATTCCGGCAACAGGTCGAAGCCCAATCGGTCCCCAAGTGAGATGAGAACGCCTATGGCGACGGCCGCGAATGCGGCAGCTCGAAGTCGACTGACCGCTCCGTCTTCGTTCAAGTACCGCAAGCCCAAGAGCAAGTTGACGATTGCGGCCAGCATACTCACCGACGAGCCGATAGGACCGAAGACGACGTTACCTCCCGAGAGCGCGAAGCCCGTGCCCACTATCCCTGTGGCGGCGAAAGCGAGGTAAAGCCCGTGAAGCCAGGTCGATTTTTTTCGCAGATCAAGCAGGCTCGAACAGGCGAGAACGCTAAATGCCAACCCCATCCAGGCGTTGAAGCCCAGAAAGAGATCGTTGGCCCACCCGGTGCCACGGAACAATAACACATGACTAAGCCCGAGATTGCCCGCGTAGACCAACATCACACCAAGTGTGCTGAGGGCCACGAGCAGATACTGCCTTTTGCGGTCGAAGCAAAAGAACACGAGGTGAATGACGAACAACACGCTCATGCCACCGAACCAGACGCCATAGATGCCGCCGATGACGGCGGCCGACCGCGTATGGCCCTGGACCGTTTCGAGTCTCAGATTCATTTGGGTGAACGAATTGAGATTCAGCAGGCGGATATTGACAACAGTCTTTTCGCCCGCGGCAAACTCGAGACGTACCGCATTGTCCAGCCCGGAAAAGCTATCGTGCGGGAGTGGCCGATGGTCTCCCGCCTGATGGAGGGTAAAGTCCTCCTTGGAGGATCCATCACCTGGCTTGGCCACATAGATGTCGATCGTGTCAACAAAGTTCGGTGTGAGGGATAGAAGGCCTTCGGCATTGGCCGGGGCGGGTAGGGTCAGTCGGAGCCATACGGCATGAGTGATGTAGCCAAAGTTGATGTTCTGGCCAGGAGCGGACCGAAACGCCGTTTGGCGGGCCGGCGTCAGGACGTCCTGCAGCGTGAGAGTCGATGAAGGATCAGTGAGCACGGCCACGTTCCCCCGGATAGATGGAAGGTGGGAGGCAGCTTCCGCGTTGACGGAGAGAATGCAAAACGTCAGCAATGACAGGGAGAGGTAATAGGGCGTGCCGCGCCGAACGTGAGCCATCCGCCGCTCTCGTGCAGCATCCGTTAAAATTGTTATTGTTTTGGCTGGGACAAATCGCAAGAGCACTGCTGCAAACATCGTAGAATCTTCTTCACCACTCCTGGTCTAATTCTTTATGATGACTGAGAATTCATTCATACGGGAATCAGAGGGGCCGATCGTCTCGCAGAACATCAGCATCCTGCTTGTGGAAGACCACAGCGATTTTCGCCAGAGTATCGCGGATTATCTGCGGCTTCGCGGTATGCGGGTGACCGAGGCGGCGTCCGGCATCGAATTTTACAGAGCGTTACGTCAAGCCCGCTTTGACGTCGCCGTGCTTGACATCAACTTGCCGGACACAAGTGGATTTGATCTCGCGGCCGAACTTTCGGCGCGCGAGGACATGGGCATCATTATGCTGACCGCGCGCAAGGACCGAGAGGACCGCTTGCGCGGATACGGCGATGGCGCGCATCTCTACTTCACCAAGCCCGTCGATAGCGAGGAATTGGCGCTGGCCATCGAGAATCTCGCACGACGCGGCAGACAGCAGGTCAATCGTGCCGTTGGGAATTCCAGCAGCACGTTGCGTCTCGATCGAGCCCGCCAGACGCTTCATGATCCAGCGGGACGATTCGTCAGGCTGTCCGGCCGAGAGCTGGTGCTGCTTGACTACTTGGCAACCCGCCCGAATATCACGGTGTCGCGCGAAGAAATCGCCGGACTCTTTGGACATATAGAGCCAGACCCCGAGAGCCGTGCCCTGGACGCCGCCCTCACTCGGCTCCGCGCCAAGCTCAAGGCCAAGGATATTGAGTTGCCGTTCCGGGTCATCAAAGGTGTTGGCTTGCGACTGATGGTGAACATTAAAGTAGAATGATCATCGACCAGTTTCCCTGCGTGAACTTAGTTGCCTTGACCGTCGCCCGCCCGGTTACGCGTTCAGTCGTTTCAGCCACGCGCCGATATCGGTCGCCGCGACATTGGCCTGGTTGAGCAATTTGCCCATGGTGAAAAAGCCGTGGAATTGGCCGGGAAAGTGCTTGTAGGTCACGGGCACGCCGGCTGCCTTCAGGCGTTCGGCATATTCGTCGCTTTCATCGCGCAGGGGATCCGCGCCGGCGGTCAGCACATAGGCCGGCGGCAGGCCGATCAGGGTCGTCGCACGCGCCGGCGACGCGCGCCAATCATGCGCGTCCGCGGCGCTGCTGAGATAGTGATCGCGAAACCAGCGGATGACGGAGTGGGTGAGGAGGATGCTGGTCTCCGGCTCGCTGTGCGAGGGATGCGTCATCGCGAAATCGACCGCCGGATAGATCAGCGCTTGTCCCGCGATCGCAGGACCATTGCCGTCGCGCGCAGCGATCGCCACGACCGCGGCGAGATTGCCGCCGGCGCTGTCACCGCCGACGCAAAGGCGCGCGGCATCGATGCCGAGCTGCTTCGCGTTTGCCGCCACCCATTTCGTCGCCGCGATGGCATCGTCGACGGCCGCAGGGAATTTGTGCTCTGGCGCAAGACGGTAGTCGACGGAGATCGCGATCAGCTCGCCTTCATCGGCAAGCTTCCGGCAGACCACATCATGGGTGTCGAGATCGCCGATCACCCAGCCACCGCCGTGGAAGAACACCAGCGCCGGTGACAGGCCGTCCTTCTGGCGCAGCTTCTTGGGCCTGTAGACCCGCGCCGGGATCGTGCCGTGGGGCGCGGGGATCGACAGCGGTTCGACCTGTGCCAGCTCCGGCGGCTCAGGATTGCTGACAAAGCGCGCCTGCGAATAATACGCACGCGCTTCCGGGGCGGTCAGCGTTTCGTAAGCGGGGCGGCCAGCCTCCTGAAAGGCCTTGAAGACGGCGGCGGCATCGGGATCGAGAACGATAGGCATATTGAACGGGCTTCCTCTGGATCATCCGGTCCGGTTTTCCGGATTTTTTGCTGTTTTCCGCGTGGCGTCCGCAGACCTCGGCGAGTGCCGGAACTATCTCATGGGGCAGGGAGCCTGACCAGTGGCGGAGGCCCGCCCTTTCCCCGCCGTATTCGGCGTGTTAACCGGTGAACCTGCGAGCGGCATGTAGCCAATAATTGATTAGTATGTTCAAAGCCCGATTCGTTCCTTGAAGCCGCGCGAGATGCTCCGAACCGTTGCCCTGACTGGCTTTGCGGCCCTGATCGCCGCCTCAACCCTCCCGCTTGCGCAGCCTGCGCGCGCGCAGATCGGTACTATTTTCTCCGATCCCGCCCCGCGCCCGCCGGGCGCGATTCCGCGTGGCGGCCAGCAGGCGGCTCCCGACGATGAAGAGGAAGTGCCGGAATTGCCGCGCGGCCGATTGTTGCCGACACCGAACCGGCCGCCGCCGGGGCAGGGGGTGCCGCCACCGGGCAGCTTCCAGTCGCAGCCTCTGGCGCCGCCGCCGGGCACCCAGGGGCCTCCTCCGAATGCGCCGCCCGCGGTCGCCGTGCAGCCGCCATCGCCCGGGGCGCCTCCTAATGTCGCCAATGCGCCGCCCGGTGCCAATCCGTTGCCGGGATTGCCGCCCGGACAGCGTCAGCCCAAGAGCGTGCCGCAGACGCCGGCAACGCTGCAGCCCGGCGACGAGGTGGTGAGCGAGCCGCCGTCGACCAAGATCGCGAACAAGAAGGCGACCTTCTCCGGGCTCGACAAGATCACCGGGCGCATCATCAATTTCGAGGAGGATATCGGCGAGACCGTGCAGTTCGGTGCGCTGCGTGTGAAGACGGACGCCTGCTACACGCGGCCCTCGACGGAAGCCGCCAACACCGATGCCTTTGTCGAGGTCGACGAGATCACGCTGCAGGGCGAGGTGAAGCGGATTTTTTCGGGCTGGATGTTCGCTGCAAGTCCGGGCCTGCACGGTGTCGAGCATCCGATCTATGATATCTGGCTGACCGACTGCAAAGGGCCGGAGCAGACCATCGTCAACGCGGCGCCCGATCTGCCGAAACAGCCGGCCCCACCGCCGGCGGCGCAGAAGCGGCCGCCCGCGCAAAAGCAGGCGACCCCGCGTCCGCCGCCGCAGCAGCAGCCGCAATACCAGCAGCCGCCGGCGCAGCCCCAACCGCCGCCCCCTCCACCGCAGCAGCGGCCCGGCGGGCTCTTCAGCATATTCGGGAACTGAGTGGAGATGGCTTAGCCCGGATGGAGCGAAGCGCAATCCCGGGTTCGCGCCATTTGAGAGATGTCCCGAGTTGCGTTGCGCTCCGGGCTACGAGGGTTCATGTGCGCGCTGCGATGATCGCGAGCGCATCACCGCCCTTGACTGGTTGATCGGTCGGCAACTTCAGGAAATCAGCGGGCGCACCCGAGATCGCCTGGTCGAGCAGCGCGCGATAGCGGCGGCGCGGGATTTCGAGCGCACCGAAGCTGCGCAGGTGCTCAGTGACATATTGCGTGTCGAGCAGCTGAAAGCCGCCGGCAATCAGCCGCGCCACCAGATGGACCAGGGCGACCTTCGAGGCGTCGCGCGCCGTATGGAACATGCTCTCGCCGAAGAAGGCGCGCCCCAGGCTGACGCCGTAGAGACCGCCGACCAGTTCGCCGTCCTGCCAGGCCTCGACGCTGTGGCAGTGGCCGAGCCGATGCAGCCCGACATAGAGCTCGCGGATGCGGTTATTGATCCAGGTGTCCTCGCGTCCTTCCGCCGGAGCGGCGCAGCCGGCGATGACGGCCTTGAACGCGGTGTTGACCGTCACGGTGAACGCATCGCAACGCACCGTGCGCGCCAGCCGCGAGGTGATGCGAAAGCCGTCGAGCGGGATCACGCCGCGCATTTCCGGCTCGACCCAGAACAGCGTGGGGTCGTCGGCGCTCTCGGCCATCGGAAAGATGCCGCAGGCATAGGCGCGCAGCAGCACGTCGGGTGTGATCTCGGATGCGGCGGAGTCGCGCGATGTCATGGTTGGAGAATAGCAGGCGAGCGAGAGCGGCGCGATAGGGGCCGAGCTAGCTCGCGGCGGCGCTGGCGGATTTCGCCGTTGCGGTGCTGGCACGGGGAAAGCGTACCAGGATGCGCGTGCCACTATGGTCGGGGTCGCGCTCGACGCTGGCCTCGAGCTTGGAGGCCATGGCGCTGACGATCCGCTGGCCGAGGCCCGTGGAGCGCGGGTCGGCCTTGACGTTGAGGCCAACGCCGTCGTCGGAAATCGCCAGCAGCACATCATCGCCCTCGGTCTTGAGCTCGACATGGATCGGGCCGGCGCCGTCAGGATAGGCGTACTTCACCGCATTCATCACCAACTCGTTGACGATGATGCCGATCGCGACAGCACGATCCGGATCGATCTCGATCGGTTCGGCCTTCAAGGTCAGCCGCGACATCCGGTTGCCTTCGGCCGAGCGGCGGAGATCTTCGAGCAAGGATTCCAGATATTGGTTCAGCAGCACGCTCTTCAGGTCGTGCGAGGTGTAGAGCCGACGGTGGACCTGGGCGACGGCAGCGACGCGGCCCATCGCGTTGGTGAGCGCCGCCTTGACGTCGTCCTGTGTCGCCGAACTCGCCTGCAGGTGCAGGAGCGAGGCGATGATCTGCAGCGAGTTGCCGACGCGGTGATTGACCTCACGGAGCAAGACCTCGCGCTCGGCGGCGAGCGCAGCGAAGCGGTCGCGCGAGGCGTGGATCTCGGCTTCCGCCTCGTCGCGCGCCCGCTGCAATTCCGCCTGACGTAGCGCGCCGTTGACGGCGACCTGGAGCAGCGGAATGAATTCGCCGTGGATGTCCTTGACAAGATAGTCCGCCGCGCCGGCCTTCAGCGCGGTGACGGCGATCGCGGAATCCTGTGAGGCCGTGACGAACACGACCGGTGGCGCGTCGGGAATTTTCAGGATCTGCTCGAGCGTCTCGAGCCCGTCGAGACCCGGCATGTACTGGTCGAGCGCGACCACGTCGATGCCGCCTTGTGCGATGCGATCCAGCCCCTGCTGGCCGCTTGCCGCGTGCACCACCTTCAGCCCGAGCCGCGTCAGGCCGCGGTCGACAAGCCGCGCCAGCGCCTCATCGTCGTCGATGTAGAGCAGGGTGGGGCTCGTGGTGCTCATGCTGCTGCTGGCGGAACCTGAATGACCGAGAAGAACAGTCCGAGCTGGCGGATTGCGTTGGCGAAGCTCTCGTAGTTCACCGGCTTCGTGATGTAGACGTTGCAGCCGTACTCGTAGCATCGCTTGATCTCCTGCGAATCGTCCGTGGTGGTCAGCACCACCACCGGGGTCGACTTCAGGTGCTTGTTCTCCTTGACCCGTTTCAGGATATCGATGCCGGTCATGTCGGGTAGGTTGAGATCAAGCAGGATGAGCAGCGCGCGGCCCTTTTGGTCGATGCCGCTTCCATCCGGGCCGAAGAGATAGCCGACCGCATCTGTACCGTTCCTGAACGGCACGATCTCATTGTTGACACCGGATCGGCGAATATTCCGCTCAATCAGCCGCGCGTGGCCTTCATCGTCTTCGATCATGATGATGGTGACTGGATTGCTCATACATCTGCCTTCCGCTTGGCGGCCCAGTTGACTGGAAGTGTTATCGTGAATGTGCTGCCCTTGTGAAGTTCCGAGGCGACCGACATGGTTCCCCCAAGACGCCGCACCAGCGCCCGCACATGCGCGAGCCCGATGCCCTGGCCGGGCTTGTCCTGAGTTCCGGCCCGGCGGAACAGCTCGAAAATGCGCTGGTGATCCTTGGGATCGATACCGCGGCCATTGTCGCTGATTTCGAAGATCGCAAAGCCAAGCTTGGTGCGTCCGCGGATTGCGATGTCGCCGGGAACACCGTCCCTCAGATATTTGAGCGCATTGTCAATGAGATTGGAGAAGATCTGCTCCAGCGCAAGACGGTCGCTGGTGATATCAGGCAATGGCTCGATGCGGATTTGCGCATTCGCCTCGGCCGCCTGATGCGCGACGGTCGCGGCGACGCCCTCGATCAGCTCGCGAGTGTTGATCCGGTCGGGACTGAACTCGCGCCGACCTTCGCGGGTGAGATTGAGGATCGCGGTGATCAGGCGATCCATCTTGGCGATCGAGGATTTGATGAAGCCGAGCGCCTCGGAAAAATCGTCGGAGAGCTGCTTGTCGGCGCTCTCGAGCACAGGCTCGGCGCTGT
This sequence comes from Bradyrhizobium sp. Crot121, assembly GCF_059512385.1. NCBI lineage: Bacteria > Pseudomonadati > Pseudomonadota > Alphaproteobacteria > Hyphomicrobiales > Nitrobacteraceae > Bradyrhizobium > Bradyrhizobium sp. Crot121. Next base: position 9,933 of record NZ_JCAMOR010000050.1, read on the forward strand.
CGGTGGCGTTCTGCGGCAATGCGGCAGCTTCCGAGGCGCTGTGGCTCAGGGCGGCGATCCGCTTGAAGATGTCGCCGCGCAGCTCCTCGAGCTCGCCGGTAAAGCCCATGATGTTGACGAGCGGCGAGCGCAGGTCGTGGCTGACGATATAGGCAAAGCGCTGGATCTCGTCATTGGCCTCGCGCAGATCGGCGGTGCGCTCCTGCACGCTGGTCTCCAGGGTGACGTTGAGGTCCCGGAGCTTGGTCTCGGCCTCGTCGCGGACGCGCGTGGAGCGGCGCACCTGGAACGCCGCGATCGCGCCAAGCGCAATCACGATGCACGATCCGGCGATGGTGACGGAGGACGCCAGTATCTGCGAGCGGTCGGCATTGGCCGTCCGCAAATCGAACAGCCGCTCTTCCTCGGCGTGCATCTTGTCCGTCACGTCGCGGATGATGGCATTGGTGTTGCCGGCGGCCGCCTCGCGGACCAGCGCCGCTGCGCTGGCGGGTTCGTCCCGCTTGATGAAATCCATTTCGCGCCTGAACTGATCGAGCCGGATGTCGATTGCCGCACGCATCTTCTTCACGTTCTCGACCTGAAGCGGATTGTCGACCGTGAGCTGCGCCAGCTTATCCGCATAGGGGACGACGTTGGCCACCGCCTGCTCATGGTCGGTCAGGAATTCCGGCCAGCGGGTCAAGAGATAGGCGCGGGCCGCGCTTTCGGCACGGCGGAGCTCGAGCAGTACGGCATTGATCTGGTTTTCCACCTCGACGGTGTGGACCACCCAGGCGCTATCCTGGCGCGCCTTGTTCACCAGCAGGACCGACCCGGCGCTGATCGCAACCAGCACCAGGAGCCCCGCCGCGAGCAGCAGGATCTGCCCCAATGCGCGCCGGCGCTTGGCGTCAGACGTCACGGGTGCCTCGTGTCATGGATCCAGTGGAATGCAAGCGGTCCTCGGGGATGGGAAATCCCGGTCGCTGCAAACGCACGGTTCCGTGCTTTGTTCCATGCGAAATGGAACTGGCTTAGGATGTCTGACTTGGGCCGTCTGACTTGCGGCGTCTGATTTGGGCCGTCAGCCGATGGTCGGCTGCCCGGCGAGATACTGCTCCAGCCAGTGGATGTGATAGTCGCCATCGATGATGGAGGGCTCGCGCACCAGGGCGCGGAACAGCGGCAGCGTGGTCTCGATTCCGTCGACGACCATCTCGTCCAGCGCCCGGCGCAGCCGCATCAGGCATTCGCCACGGGTCTTGCCGTGCACAATCAGCTTGCCGACCAGCGAGTCGTAATAGGGCGGGATGACATAGCCCTGGTACACGGCGGAATCGATCCGGACGCCCAGGCCGCCGGGCGGGTGGTACTGCGAGATGCGTCCAGGCGAAGGGCGGAAGGTCTGCGGGTTCTCCGCATTGATGCGGCATTCGATGGCGTGGCCGATGATCGCGACCTCGTCCTGCTTCGCGGGCAGGTCGCCGCCGGCGGCAATCCGGATCTGCTCAAGCACGAGGTCGATATCGGTGATGCTCTCGGTGACGGGATGCTCGACCTGGATGCGGGTGTTCATCTCGATGAAATAGAACTCGCCGTCCTCATAGAGGAATTCGATTGTGCCGGCGCCGAGATATTTCAGGTCCCGCATCGCCTTCGCGCAGGTTTCGCCGATCTTTGCGCGCTGGGCGGCCGAGAGGACCGGCGAGGGACCTTCTTCCCAGACCTTCTGGTGGCGCCGCTGCAGCGAGCAGTCGCGCTCGCCGAGATGAATGGCGCCACCGCGGCCGTCGCCGAGCACCTGGATCTCGATGTGGCGCGGCTTCTGCAGGTATTTCTCCAGATACACCGACGCGTCGCCGAAGGCGGATTTCGCTTCGGTTGCGGCGGTGGAGAGCGCCAGCGCCAGATCGGCTTCGCTGTGCGCGACTTTCATGCCGCGCCCGCCGCCGCCGGCGGCGGCCTTCACCAGCACCGGGAAGCCGATCGACCTGGCGATCGCCATTGCATCGTCATCAGAGCTTACGGCGCCGTCGGAGCCGGGAACGACGGGAATGCCCAGTCGCTTGGCGGTCTTCTTGGCCTCGATCTTGTCGCCCATCAGGCGGATGTGCTCGGCCTTCGGACCGATGAAATGCAGATTGTGCTCGGCCAGGATCTCGGCGAAGCGGGCGTTTTCGGAGAGAAAGCCGTAGCCGGGGTGCACCGCCTCGGCGCCCGTGATCTCGCAGGCCGCGAGCAGGGCGGGAATGTTGAGATAGGAGTCCTTCGACGGCGGCGGCCCGATGCAGACGCTCTCGTCCGCAAGCCGCACATGCATGGCATCCGCGTCAGCGGTCGAATGCACGGCCACCGTCGAAATGCCGAGCTCCTTGCAGGCGCGCAGCACGCGAAGCGCGATTTCACCGCGGTTGGCTATGAGGATCTTGTCGAACATGTGCTTCCAGCTCGCGGGCGGCGAATGGCGACTAGCGAGTGGAGTTGTCTCTTCACCATTCGCTATCCGCTACGCGCCATTCGCTATTCGATAATTACCAGCGGCTCGCCGAATTCGACGGGCTGGCCGTCCTCGACGAGGATCTGCGTCACGGTGCCCGCGCGTGGGGACGGAATCTGGTTCATCGTCTTCATCGCTTCGATGATCAGCAGCGTCTGTCCGGCTGATACCTTGCTGCCGACCTCGATGAAGGGCTTTGCGCCCGGCTCCGGCGCCCAATAGGCGGTGCCGACCATGGGCGAGGGCACTACGCCCGGATGTTTGGCGAGGTCGGTCGCGGCAGCGGCAGCCACGGGTGCAGCCACCGACAGGGCCGGCGCGACGGCCGCCGGCACGGCCGCGGCAATGCTGACATTGCGCGCGACACGCAGGCGGACGCCCGCACGCTCGATCTCGATCTCGGTCAAGTGGGTCTCGTCGAGCAGGAGCGCGAGTTCGCGGATGAGCGCGGCGTCATCCTTGTCGTTGTCTTTGCCGGGCTTTGCGGCGGATTTGTCGTCTGGCTGGCGCGCCATGATCTTGGTCCGAAACTCTCTGTCTGATGACGGGGAATGCGTCAGGCTGTCGCCTTGGCGCCGATCCTGGCGGCGAGGCCTGATATCGCGAGGCGATAGCCATCGATACCGAAGCCGCAAAGCGACGCAAAGGCGGCTTTAGCAGTGAAGGAATGATGCCGGAAGCTCTCGCGGGTATAAATGTTGCTGATATGCACTTCGACGGTCGGAATTTTTACCCCGATCAGCGCGTCATGCAGCGCGATCGAGGTATGGGAATAGGCCCCCGCATTGATGATGATGCCGACCGCCTGCTTCGCCCGCGCCTCATGGATGAAGTCGACCAACTCGCCCTCGCGATTGGACTGCCGGCAGTCCGCGGTCAGGCCAAACTGGGCCGCGGTATCCCTGCAGAGCTTCTCGACGTCGGCGAGCGTGGCATGGCCATAGGTCTCGGGTTCACGGGTCCCGAGCAGATTGAGGTTCGGGCCGTTGAGCACATAGATCGTCGCGGCAGGGGCCTGGGCCATCCGGAGTTCCAAGAAACAGCGCTAAATCGTTCTGGGCAGGATCGTTTCGGAAACGGGGTTCCGGATCTCGCTCCAAGTCGCGGGTTTATAGGTAACAACGGACCAGAGGGAAAGCTTAGGTTTGTCGCAAACCGGTTCAAACGGCTCATTTGGACCGTCAGGTTGCCTGGCTAACCCACGGAAAACGCTAATTAACCAACTTTTGTGGAAAAGCGACATGGGTGCGCCCGCCGTTCGGCGGTGACCTGCGTACGGCGAAGGGGATAAAAACGAGGGCGGGTTGGACCCGCCCTCGCGTGAGGGCTGCCGTTAGCCCTCAATGATGTAGACGATCTGGTGCGTCTCGGGTTGGACGATCACGTAGCGGCCGTTGACGAGGATGAAATCATAGCCGCGCCATTCCGGATAGATTTCGACGATCCGGGATGGAAGCGGATGGAAGCGCACGCTCGTTGGCACGGTGGTGCCGACCGCAACGTTGAAGTTCACGTTCTTGACCTCTTCAACCCGCTCCGACTTGATCGCGGAGACGATCTGGGTCCGCTTCTCGGCCGGCGGGGCGGCTGTTGCCGAGGTCCCGGCGTTGCCGGTCGTGGTCTGCGAGCGGCTGGTGTCGGTCGCGCCCTTCTGCTTTTCCATGGTGCCGCTCTTGTCGCGGCTTTCGGCGGCGGTGCCGCCGCTCTTGTCGCGAGTCTCGGCATTCATGCGGTCACGATCACGGCCTTCGCGCCCTTCAGCCTTCATGTCCTTCTCGCCCTTGGTCCTCTCGTTCTCCGAGTTCATGCTCTTCGACTTCTGACCCGGGGCGTTGGTGTCCTGGGCGTTCCTGTCGGCCGCGCCACTTCTATCGGACTCCGACTTCATGCCGGAAGAGCCCGAGCTCTTGCCGGACTGCTCGGCGCCATTCATGCCTGTGGTGCCGCCGTGTTCACGGTTCATCGTGCCTGAAGACGCGCCGCCACTGGATGGCGCGCTGTGCTGCGTCGTCGCGCCGCCACCGGACGGCGACTCGCGGCTCATGCCGGTGCCCTGCGCGTTCGCAAAGCCGGTTCCGGCGATCAAGGCCGCAGTCGCGACTGAAATCAACAAGCGGTTCGTCATTTCGATTCCTCCTCAAGAAGTCCTGCATTGCCCACGCCAACAACGAAAGGAGGAGAGCGGCGTTCCGAACTGAGAGCGGTTCCACGCGGTTTGTTTTGTGAATGCGCGATGAACGGAAGCGTGCAGAAACGCTCAAACAAAAAGGCCGGCTACGAAGCCGGCCTTTGCGCATCCGAGATTGTCTCGCAGTGATGTCAGCACGTCGCCTTGCCGCAACGGGCGATGCCGATCTTTTCCTTCAGGTTCTCCAGCCCGACTGCGCCGATCACGACCTGCTTGCCGATCACGTAGCTTGGCGTGCCGTTCATGCCCATGGCTTCCGCGAGCTTGAAGTTCTCCTCGATGGTCGCTTTCGCTTCCGGGCCCGCCATGTCCTTCTCGAGCCTGGCCATGTCGAGGCCGACTTCCTTGGCGACCGCCATCGCGCGTGCCTTGTCGGCGGCGCCACGGCCGCCGAGCAGCTTCTGGTGGAAGTCGAGATATTTCTTGCCCGTCGGATCCTGCATGCGCACGGCGACGGCGACTTGCGCCGCTTCCACCGAGCCCTGGCTCAGCACCGGAAATTCCTTCAGCACGACTTTCAGCTTGGGATCGGCCTTCATGAGGTCGATCATGTCGACCATCGCGCGTTTGCAGTAGCCGCAGTTGTAGTCGAAGAATTCCACGAAGGTGACGTCGCCGTCCTTGTTGCCGAGCGTCACGCCGCGCGGCGAGTTGAAGATCACATCCGCATTCTTCGCGATGCTCGCCTGATGCTTCTCGGCCTCGGCCGCGGCCTGGCGCTTGGTCAGCTCGGTCATCGCCTCCTCGAGCACCTCGGGATGCGTGATCAGGTAGTTGCGCACGATGCTCTCGATGTCGCTGCGTTGCGTATCGGAGAAGCCCTGCGCGGATGCGGGCAGCGGGGCGCCAGCGAGCGCTGCGGCGAGCAGGGCGGGAGCGAGAAAACGGAGCGGGCGCATGGGCAAATCCTTGTACGGCTTGGGTTTAGTGCCGGTTGGCAATCGTTGTAGACGATTTACGTTGATGGCTAGTTGTTTTTCTGACCCGGCAGCGGCTTAGCGCTCACAATATCGTCAGCCTTGACCCAGCCGGGGGTTCCGATGGCAAAGCGCGTCTTGGCACGCGAGGCCAGCTCGCGCGCGGTCTTGCTGTCGCCGCGCAGATAGGCGGCCTGGGCAGAAGCGAGGTCCGCTTGCGCATAATCGCCCTTGCGGCCATAGGCCATGGCAAGCTGGGTATAGCCGATCGGCGCCTCGCTCTCGCGCGCCACCGCGGCGCGCAGGATGTTGATGGCTTCATCGGTGTAGGCGTTGTTGCTGGTCGCGACCAGCGCCTGGCCCAGCAGCATCTCGATCAGGGGCGCGTTGCCCGAGAGCTGCACCGCCCTTCGCAATGGCGCGATCGCCTCCGCCGGCCTGCCGCCCTCGAGCAGCGCCTGGCCGCGCAATTCGTAGAAATAGGCGTTGTTGGGCTGCGCCTGAATCAGGCCGTCGATTTGGGCCAGCGCACTGCGGAGATCGCCGTGCAGATAGGTCGAGATCGCCCGCGCATAGCGGGCGGGCAGGCCGTTGTTGGACGAAGGATAGCGGCGATAGACGGTGTCCTGCCGCTCCATGAAAGCGGAGATCTTGGCGCGCACCATGTCGTGGCGCATTTGCAGCGCGGGATCGTCCTTCTTGTCCCAATAGGGGCTGGAGCGCGCGATCTCCGCCAGCGCGGCCACGCGATCAGCGGGCATTGGATGCGACATCAGATACGGATCGGCGCCGCGAGCTGCGAACAGGCTTTCGTCGGTGAAGCGCTTGAACGTTTCGTACATGCCCTTGGCGGACTGGCCAGTCGCGTTCAGGAATTTCACGCCGGCGCGGTCGGCGTTCTCTTCCTGCTGGCGCTGATAGGAGAGTAGCGTTCGGCGGATCACTTCCTGCGGCGCCGCGACCGCCGCGGCACCGGCATTGGCGAGGCCGTTGCTGCTGCCACCGCGTGCGCCTGCGACCATCGCGCCGGCGCCGAGCAGCATGGCGATGATCATCTGGGTCTGCGCCTGCGCCAGTTGCTCGCGGAGCTTTGCGAGATGGCCGCCGGCAAGATGTCCTGTCTCGTGCGCGAGCACGCCGATGATCTGGTTCGGCGTCTCCGACTGCATGAGCGCGCCGTAATTGACGAAGATACGCCGGCCGTCCGCAACGAAAGCGTTGAACGTGCCATCGTTGATGATGACCATCTGGATGTTCTGCTTCTCCAGTCCCGCAGCGCGCAGGATCGGCCTCGTATAGTCGCGCAGCAATTGCTCGGACTCGGTGTCGCGAAGGATCGGCGGGCCCTTGTTCTCCTGCGCCAGCGCCATCGTCGGCGCGACCGCCAGCGCGATCGCGGTGGCGAGTGCGGTCAATTTCAGGGTCTTCTTGCGAAGCGCGAAACGGAGCAGCATGGAGCGGTCTTAGCGATTGGCGGCGGGCCACGGACAATATATGCCCTAACAAACCGCCGAATGCGGCCAGTCTGGGGCGCAACCGGTCGTTACGGAACCCGAAACCGGCGACGCCGGCCCAAATAGCAGATATCCATGCCCGAAGCGACATTTAGAGACCGCGTGAATCACCTTTTGACCGCTTCGGGAAGGAGCGAGGTTCCGCCCTTCATGGTGATGGACGTGATGGCGGCGGCGGCGCGAATCGAGGCGGCCGGCGGGCATGTGATCCACATGGAGGTCGGCCAACCGGCGGCGCCAGCGCCGAAAGCGGCGATCGCGGCAGCTCACGCGGCGCTCGACGATGGACGCATCGACTACACCTCCGCGCTCGGTATTCCCTCGCTGCGTGCGCGCATCGCGCGGCATTATCGCGAGACGTATGGATGCGAGGTCGATGCCGAGCGCGTCGTGATCACGACGGGCTCGTCGGGCGGCTTCATCCTGGCGTTTCTCGCAATGTTCGAGCCGGGCGATCGCGTTGCGGTGACCGTGCCCGGCTATCCGCCGTACCGGCATATCCTGAGTGCGCTCGGCTGCGAGCCGGTGCTGATCGAGACGACGAACGAAACGCGGCATGCGCTGACCGGCGAGGCCCTGCTCGACGCGCATCGCAAGGCGCCGCTCAAAGGCGTTCTGGTGGGCAGCCCCGCCAATCCGACCGGCACGATGATGTCGCGCGAGGCTCTTGCAAGCCTGATGGCGGCGGCCGAGAGCGCCGGCATCCGCTTTATCTCGGACGAGATCTATCACGGGCTCGACTACGCCTTTCCGGCGGTGACTGCAGCCGAATTGTCCCCACACGCCCTCGTGATCAACTCGTTCTCGAAATATTTCTGCATGACCGGTTGGCGGGTCGGCTGGATGGTCGTGCCCGAGCCGCTGGTGCGCCCGATCGAGCGGCTGCAGCAGAACCTCTCGATTTCGGTGCCGACGCTGTCGCAGATTGCAGCCGAAGCCGCCTTCGATGGCCGCGAGGAGATGGAAGCGATCAAGCGCGGCTATCAGGAGAACCGGCGTATCCTGATCGAGGGGCTGCCGAAAGCGGGGCTGACCAAGTTCCTGCCCGCGGATGGCGCATTCTACCTTTATGCCGATGTGTCGGACTTTACGTCCGACAGCTTCGAATTCGCCCGCCAGATGTTGGAAAAGGCCCATGTCGCGGCGACGCCGGGTGTCGATTTCGACCCGATCCATGGCCGCGCCTTCATCCGTTTTTCCTATGCGCGGTCCGCAGAGGAGATGCAGGAAGCGGTTGCGCGGATCGCTGGTTGGCTTAAATAGCGCGCCAGTTTGTCACACCCCGGAGTTGGCCTTGTCCGTCAGATCGGTATCTGTTTCCGCCGCCGCCAGGCATTTTCCTCTTGCTTCGGTGCTGTGGCCGAACCGGTCGGGTGATTTCTCGGGATTGTTGCGCGGGATCGTCCTGGTATTCCTGGGCACGGCGCTGCTGACGCTGTCGGCCAAGGTCAATCTGCCGCTGCCCTATGTGCCGATGACGCTGCAGACGCTGGTGGTGCTGATGATCGGCGCTGCCTACGGCTCATGGCTCGGAACTGCGACCGTGATCGCCTATCTGGCGGAAGGCGCGATCGGCTTTCCGGTGTTTGCCGGACCGGTCGGCGGCCTCGCACCGCTGATGGGGCCGACGGCCGGCTATCTGTTCGGCTTCGTGGCCGCGGCGTTCGTCGCCGGCTGGCTCGCCGAGCGCGGCTTTGACCGAAGCGTCGTCCGGCTGTTTGCAGCGATGGCGCTCGGCCACATCATCATCCTCGCGGCCGGTTTTAGCTGGCTCGCCTTCGGTGTCGGCCTGGGGGCCGAGAAGGCATGGCTGGTCGGGATCGTGCCGTTCATCGCGGGCACGCTCGTCAAGACCGCGCTCGGGGCCGCGCTGCTGCCGGCCGCACGGCGGCTCGCCGATCGCCGCCTGTAAGCGAGCCTCGGGCGAGGCGGCTGCCAATCTGATTTTCCGAGATGGTCATCGCCGCATCGCTCGGCCGATCGACCTTGCGCATCTTCGAGTAGGAGTGAGACCCATGGCAACGATTGCGACGAGCGAGCCTGCCGAGGCCAGCACATCAAAACCGTGGTACCGAATCCTCTATGTCCAGGTGCTGATCGCGATCGTGCTCGGCGTCGTGGTCGGCTGGTTGTGGCCGGCGCTCGCGACAAATGACTGGATCAAGGCGCTCGGCGACGGCTTCATCAAGCTGATCAAGATGGTGATCGCTCCGATCATCTTCTGCACAGTGGTCTCGGGCATCTCCCATATCCAGGACGCCAGCAAGGTAGGGCGCGTCGGCATCAAGGCGCTGCTCTATTTCGAGATCGTCTCCACCTTTGCGCTGATCCTCGGCCTGATCATGGGCAACCTGTTCCAGATCGGCCATGGGCTCGCAGCAAAACCCGGGGCGGCGGACGTCGCGAACGCCACCAAATACGCGGATCAAGCGCACGCTCAGAAGTCGGTCGATTTCGTCCTCAACATCATCCCCGACAGCGTGTTCGGCGCGTTCGCGCGCGGCGACATCCTGCAGGTGCTGCTGTTCGCGATCCTCTTTGGCTTCGCGCTGATGGCGATGGGCAAACGCGGCGAGCGGCTGCGCGATATCATCGACGATAGCGCACATGCGGTATTCGGCGTGATCAGCATCGTCATGAAAGCGGCGCCTGTCGGCGCGTTCGGCGCGATGGCCTTCACCATCGGCAAGTTCGGTCCTGCGGCGCTCGGTAACCTGATCGGCCTGATCGCGCTGTTCTACGGCACCGCCGCGCTCTTTGTGGTGCTCGTGCTCGGCCTGATCGCTCGGGTGATGGGCTTCAGCATCTTCAAGTTCATCGCCTACATCAAGGATGAGCTGTTGATCGTGCTTGGCACCAGCTCGTCCGAGAGCGCGCTGCCGCAATTGATGGAAAAGCTGGAGCGGCTCGGCTGCTCCAAGCCGGTGGTGGGGCTGGTGGTGCCGACCGGCTACTCCTTCAATCTCGACGGCACCAACATCTACATGACTCTGGCGACGCTGTTCATCGCGCAGGCACTTGGTGTCGATCTCTCCTTCGGCCAGCAATTGACCATCCTGGTCGTCGCGATGCTGACCTCGAAGGGGGCGAGCGGCGTCACCGGGGCGGGTTTCATCACGCTCGCGGCGACGCTGAGCGTGGTCAATCCGGCGCTGGTGCCGGGCATGGCCATCGTGTTCTCGATCGACAAGTTCATGAGCGAGGTGCGCGCACTGACCAACATCACCGGCAACGGCGTCGCCGCGGTGTTCGTCTCATGGTGGGAGGGCGAGCTCGACCACAAGAAGCTGCACGCCAACCTGAACAAGCAGATCGATCCGTCCGACGTCGAGACGGCGATCACCACGGACTGACCTGCCAGCGAGCTTCTCGGCGCGGCAAACGCAACGATAGCGGGGCGCACCATTTCCATGGTGCGCCCCGTTCCGCATGGAGCAAATCGTTCTGAAGGAAGCTAGCTAGGACTGGCGGTAGATGGCACGCCCGAAGATCAGGCCCGCCGACACTGCGTCCAAGATCATAACAGCCCGTTTTGCGCGAAATGCGCAATAAGCCTTGAATGTCGCGTGATGTGAGCATATACGGCGGCCGTTTGCTCGTTTCTCTGGCGGAAATGCGCAAAATGATCGGATGAGCGCTTTGCGCGGGAGAAAACAGAAATGCAGGTTCCAATTAAGCGGGCGATCGAAAAGGTGCCTGGCGGGATGATGGTGGTCCCGCTGCTGGTTGGGGCGCTTATTGCGACCTTCTTTCCCGATACTCCGAAGTTCTTCGGCTCCTTCACCGGCGCGCTGTTCTCTGGCGCACTGACGATTCTCGCCGTGTTTTACGTTTGCATGGGCGCGGGCATCGACTTCCGCGCGACCCCCTACATTGTGAAGAAGGGCGGCACCCTGCTGATCGTGAAGGTTGGCGTTGCCGTTGTCCTCGGTCTGATCTTCGGCCGCATTTTGGGAGAAGCGCCGGTCGCTGCTGGCATGTTCGCGGGTGTGTCGACTCTCGCGATCGTCGCCGCCATGAACGACACCAATGGCGGCCTCTATATGGCGTTGATGGGTCAATATGGACGTCCGCGTGACGTCGGCGCCTATACCATCATGTCGCTGGAGAGCGGTCCTTTCCTCACCATGATCACCTTGGGCGTCGCCGGCCTCTCGGCATTTCCATGGCAGACCCTCGTGGGCGCTATCTTGCCTCTGATGGTGGGCATGATCATCGGCAATCTCGATCGCGAGATGCGCGACTTCCTGAGCCGCGCGGTGCCTGTGATGATCCCGTTCTTCGCCTTCGCGCTCGGCGCCGGCCTCGATCTGTCGAAGGTCTGGCACGCCGGTCTACTCGGCCTCGGCATGGGAGTGGCCGTGGTGGTTCTGACCGGCGTCCCGCTGTTCTTGGCCGATCGCATCACTGGCGGGAATGGTGTCGCGGGTGTTGCGGCGGCCTCGACAGCCGGTAATGCGGCGGCAGTCCCGGCGATTGTCGCCGCGGCCAATCCGGCCTATGCAGACGCGGCGCGGCCTGCGACCATTCTCGTCGCGGCATGCGTCGTGGTTACCGCAATCCTCGTGCCTATCGTTACGGCCTGGACGGCCCGCGTTGTTGGTCGCGACGTCGAGGAGCCTGCAGAAAAGGACCAGGCTTCTGCCGGCAACATGACCCCCGCGGTGCGCTCGGCTGTCACTGAGGCAGGTCACTGAAGATGGCCCTTAAAGCGTTTTCGAGCGAAGTGGATACCGGTTCGCGTCAAGAAAATGCGCCATGCCAGAGCTGGCTGATCGTCGCTGACGATCTCACCGGTGCCGCGGATTGTGCGATCGCCTTCGGCAGAAGGGGGCGTGCGGCTGCGGTGACGTGGGGTGAGGTGACCGACGCGTCGGGTTACCAGCTGTCCGTCCTGGCCTACGATGCAGCGAGTCGCGGCCTTTCGGGCGGAGCCGCTGCAGCCCGCCATGCCGATGTGCTGGCGCGCCTCTGCGAACCCGGACGTATTCTTTTCAAGAAAATTGACTCGACGCTGCGGGGGCAACCTGCAGCGGAGACTGCCGCCGCGCTTGCGCATCTCAAGTCGCGGTCGGGTCCGGCCTTCGGCGTGTTCGCGCCGGCCTTTCCGGCCACCGGCCGCGCCACAATCGACGGGCGCATCCTGGTCAAAGGCCGCCCCCTCGAGGAGGCCGAGGTCTGGCGGCGCGACCACACCTATACGAATGCCGATCTTGTCGACGTTCTCGCGACCGCGGGCATTCGCGGTGCGAAGGTCAAGCTCGCTGCCGTGCGCGGTGGCGATCTCAAAGCCACATTCGCGAGACTGGCCGGGGAGGGCGATGTGGTCGCGGCCTGCGACGCCGAGACCGAACACGATCTGCATTTGATAGCGGAGGCGAGCCTGCATGCATCGCCCGCAACTTTCTTCATCGGCAGCGCCGGCCTCGCGCATGCGCTGGCCGGCCTCGAAGACAGCCATGTCGTCGAGCCGCTGCGCATTCCGACGAGCGCATCCGGCACCCTGATCGTGGTGGGCTCGCTCGCCGGCGCGTCTCGCACTGCCGCGCGCGAGCTGGAGGCGACCGGCACCGTGGCGCATTTCCCGGTCGCGCCGGAGACGCTGCTCAACGATGGTGCCGGCCGGGCGGCGCTCGCCGCGGACGTGATGAAGCGACTTGCCTGCGGCGGCGATGCACTGGTTGAGATCATGATGGATGATCATCCCGACATGTCGCTCGGCCCACAGCTCGCCAACGGTCTCGCCGAGGCCCTGGAGGCCGTTGCACCCGCGATCGGCGCCTTTGCTGCGACGGGTGGCGAAACTGCCGCGGCGCTGCTGTCGCGCTTCGGCGTCAACGGCATCCGTCTTGCCGACGAAATCGAGCCGGGCGTGTCGCTCGGCCTCACTCTTGGCCGATTATCCGTCCCGATCGCCACCAAAGCGGGCGCGTTCGGTGACGAGCACAGCCTCATCCGCATCAGCGAGCGCCTTCGCGCCGTCCGAACCAGAGGAAGTTTCATATGACCAGTCCGACCATTGCGATCACCATGGGAGATCCGGCCGGTATCGGGCCCGAGGTGATCATGAAGGCGCTGGCGCAGCCGGAGGTGCAGGCGATCTGCAATGCGCTGGTGATCGGCGATGCCAACCGTTTGCGCAAGGCCGGTCAGATCGTCGGCCTCTCGCTTGAGGTCGATGCGTTGAGCGACGCGAACGAGGCGAATTTTGCGTCGAAGGCGGTGCAGTGCGTTGACCTGAAGCTGGTGCCGGACGATCTGCCGTTCGGCAAGGTTTCGGCAACGGCAGGTGAGGCGGCTTATCGCTATATCGAGAAAGCCGTGCAGGTGGTGCAGGCAGGGCTCGCTCAGGGCATCTGCACCGCGCCGCTCTCCAAGGAAGCGCTGCATGCGGCCGGCCACAAATATCCCGGCCATACCGAGCTCCTGGCGCATCTGACCGGCACGCCGGAAGTGTCGATGATGCTGGTGTCGCCGAAACTCCGCGTCATTCACGTGACCACGCATATCGGCCTGCTCGATGCGATCGAGAAGATCGAGCCCGGCCTCGTCGAGCGTGTCATCGCACGCGGACATGACGTGCTGGTGCGCGCCGGCATCGCCAATCCGAAGATCGGCGTCTGCGCCATCAATCCGCATGCCGGCGAGAACGGGTTGTTCGGTCGCGGCGAGGAAGCCGCCAAGATCACGCCGGCCGTGGAAGCCTGTCAGCGCAAGGGCTGGGACGTGCGCGGCCCCCTGCCTGCCGACACGCTGTTCTTCCTGGCCGGCCGCGGCGACTACGACATGGTGGTCGCGATGTATCACGATCAGGGCCATGGACCCATCAAGGTGCTGGGGCTGGAAGCCGGTGTGAACATCACTGTTGGCCTGCCGGTGATCCGCACCTCGGTCGATCACGGGACCGCCTTCGACATCGCGGGCAAGGGCATCGCCGACGAACGCAGCCTGATCGAGGCGCTGCGGCAGGCGGTCGATCTCGCGCCGAAGAAGGCGGCTTGAGGGGCTGGGCCTTATCGTTCGAGACGCCCGGTACGCGGGCTCCTCAGGATGAGGAGCTCGATGTGGGTTAAGCGCTTGTATTGCGCGGCCGATGCATCGTGGTATCCATCGGCCGTGCCGCGGAGCCGATACGGTCGAGCTCGGCTGACGGCAATGAATCTGTGGGCTGAGGTTCGATGTCGATGCGCAGCAAGGAGCGTCACGCTCGTCTGTTGGAGGCACTGAACGCGGGAGAGATCGATGTCGACGATCTCGCGCGGCGCTTCGACGTCTCCGCCTCCACCGTGCGGCGCGACCTGCAGCATCTCTCCAAGAACAATGCCGTGCGCCGCACCTATGGCGGCGCCATTCTCACCGCCCACGCCAACGAGACGACGCTCGAGCAGCGCCTTGCGGTTCAGGGCAAACAGAAGCAGGCGATCGCGCACGCAGCGATCGATCTGATTGAGGACGGCGACACGCTGATTCTCGATGCCGGCTCGACGGTCGCAGCCTTCGGCCGACTGCTGCAGCAGCGGCGGCTGCGCATCATCACCAACAATCTCGCGCTGCTGCCCTTCCTCGCCAAGGCTCCGACCATAGAGCTTGTGGTGCTGGGCGGCGCGCTGCGCACCACCAGCATGAGCACCATGGGGCCGCTCGCCAACGAGGCGCTGCGCCGCATGACCGCGGACCGCGCCGTCATGAGCGCCGACGGCGTGGTGGATGGCCGTGGCCTGTGCGAAGCGGATCTCGAGCAGGTCGCACTGAAGTCGCTGATGATGCAGCAGTCGAAAGAAGTCATCGTTCTCGCCGACGCCAGCAAGCTCGGCCGCGCCGAACAAATGGCCTGGGCGCCGCTGCCGCCGCGCTGGACGCTGGTGACTGATCTCGGCGCATCTGACGAGCAGTGCAAGCGCCTCGCCGATGCGGGAGCGCGCTTGATCGTTGCTGGCGTTCGCTAGAGCATTTTTCGGTTCTGATGGAATCAGAACCGAACTCTAGATTCTAATTTTGACCCGTTTTCTGCGCAGATAAGTCTACGCAATCTGCGTAAACTTGATTGCTATGCGAACCGGTGTCCACCCTCGGATCAAGTCCGAGGGCACGCTTCGCTCGAAAACGCCCTAGCCCCCGCCACCAAAGCGGCGCGACCACCAGCCGGCCTTGCGGGGCGCCGGAGCCTCGGTCGCCGCTGCAGGCGCAGGTTCCGCGATGGCCGCAGGCGCAGGTTCGGCGACCGGCGCGGGAGCGGGCTCTGCCGGCGGAATCGGCTCGGATTCGCTTTGCACCACGACGGGCACGGGCTCGGGCTGCGAGGCGAAGCTCACTTTCTCGCGCACGGTCGAGCGGCGACGCATCGCGCGATCATTCTCCTGCGCAGGCTCCTCGGCCTCGGGCGCGGCGACGCTCACCGGCTCCGGCTGAGGGGGCGGGCTCTTGGCCGGCTCGAGCTCGAACTCGGGCTCGGCGACCGGTTCGGGCTGAACCAATGTCTGTGCAGGCTCGGGCGAGCTGCCGTCGAAATCGGCGACGGCGTCCGCGGCTTCCGGCTCCGCGCGCGGGCCGAGCTCGTCGGCAATCGAGGCGGCAAGACCCTCATCCGCACCATGGCCGCCACGGCGGCGGCGTCCGCCGCGCCGTCCACGCCGGCGCGGACGGCGTTCGCCGTTCTGGCCTTCACCACGAGCCGACTGCTCTTCGCTCTCGTCCTCGTCGGTCTCGACTTCCTCGGCGGCAATGCCGTCGTCGGTCTCGGGCGCTAGCGGCAACGCCTCGCCATCCTCGCGCGGCACACCGCCCTCGCGGACTTCGCCGCCGCCACCGCGGCCGCGACGCCGCCGGCGCCGCCTTCGGCGCGGACCGTCGGCCTCTTCGCCGGCGCTCGTTTCGTCGCTCAGGCCTTCCGTTTCCTCGGTCTCGATCTCCGCCTCGATGTCGAACGGTTCCTCGTCGTCATAGGCCTCTTCGAGCTGAGGCGGCGCGGACGCGGCCTGCGCCGCGAGCAGCGCCTTGGCGGCTTCCAGCGTGTGCACCTGCTCGCCGCGGTCGATGATGTAGGACTGCTGGCCGCTCACGGTCGCATCCGCCGCCACCGAGATCTGGACCTTGAAGGCGGTTTCGAGATCGCGCAGATGGCCGCGCTTGTGGTTGAGGACGTAGAGCGCGACGTCCGTGCGGGTGCGCACCACGAGATTGTGAGTCGCGCCCTTCATCAGGATTTCCTCGATGCCGCGCAGGAGCTGCAGCGCCACCGACGAGACCGAGCGGACATGCCCGGAGCCGCCGCAATGCGGGCAGGGCTCGGTCGAGCTCTCAAGCACGCTGGCGCGGATGCGCTGGCGCGACATCTCGAGCAGGCCGAAATGCGAGATGCGCCCGACCTGGATGCGTGCGCGGTCCTGCCGCAAGCAATCGGAGAGCTTGCGCTCGACCGCGCGGTTGTTGCGCTTCTCGTCCATGTCGATGAAGTCGATGACGATCAGGCCCGCGAGGTCGCGCAGGCGGAGCTGTCGCGCGACTTCCTCCGCCGCCTCGAGATTGGTCTTGAGCGCGGTGTCCTCGATGTGATGCTCGCGCGTGGCGCGGCCGGAGTTGACGTCGATCGAGACCAGCGCCTCGGTCTGGTTGATGACAATGTAGCCGCCAGAGCGTAGCTGCACAGTCGGGGAGAACATCGCGTCGAGCTGGCTTTCGACGCCCATCCGAGAGAACAAAGGCTGGCCGTCGCGGTACTGCTTCACCGCGCGGACATTCTCCGGCATCAGCATCTTCATGAAATCGCGCGCTTCGCGGTAGCCGGCTTCGCCCGCCACCATGATCTCGTCGATCTCCTTGTTGTAGAGGTCGCGCAGCGAGCGCTTGATCAGCGAGCCTTCCTCGTAGACGAGGGTGGGGGCCTGCGACTTCAGGGTCAGGTCGCGCACGGTTTCCCACATGCGGATCAGATATTCGAAATCGCGCTTGATCTCCTGCTTCGAACGCGAGGCCCCGGCCGTGCGCAGGATGATGCCCATACCCTCGGGCACGTCGAGATCCTGCACCACTTCCTTGAGCCGCGAGCGATCCTGGGCCGAGGTGATCTTGCGGCTGATGCCTCCGCCGCGCGCGGTGTTCGGCATCAGCACCGCATAACGGCCGGCGAGCGAAAGATACGTGGTTAGCGCCGCGCCCTTGTTGCCGCGTTCTTCCTTGACGACCTGCACCAGCATCACCTGCCGGCGCTTGATGACTTCCTGGATCTTGTACTGGCGTCGCGGGCGGAAGGGGCGCTCCGGCACCTCCTCGAGCACGTCGTCGCCGCCAACGGATTCGACGACTTCCTCTTCTTCTTCTTCTTCGCCGTCTTCGCCTTCCTCGTCGTCCTCATCGTCATGCGCTTCGTCGCCGAGCGGCTCGGCGCCATGCTCGTCATGCGGCGCAGCCTCCGCGACGAGTTCCGCGGGGGCATGCGCATCGGACGCTGGATGCTCCGCGCCGGGCTCCGCGGTCGGTTGCGCATCCTCGGCGTGGGCGGCGTTTTCCTCGACCTGCTCCTCACGGGCGCGCTCGGGCTCGTGGTTAACCTCGATCTCGGCCCCGACATCCGGAGCGGCAGCGGCGGCCGATGCCTCGACCGCGGCGACAACCGGGTCGGCTTGCACTTCCGCTGCAGCGGTTTCGCTCAGAGCAGGCGCATGATCATGGTCGTCATGAGCATGACGGTCGTCACGGGCATGTTCGTGTTCGCCGTGCTCGTGCCCATCATGATCGTGCTCGTCATGACGGTCGTGCTCGTCAGCATGCTCGTGTGCTTCGTGCTCATGCGCATCGGCGCCGAGCTCGTGCTGCTCGGCTTCCGCATGAAGCGCGTGATCCTCATCGGCCTGCGGATCGAGCGGCTCGGCACCCTCGACGACCTCGCTCTGAACGCGCTCGCCATGACCGCGGCGGCGGGCATTGCGGTGCCGGGAGCGGCGGCGGTGAGGCCGGCTTTCGCTCTCCTCCTCGGCCTCGCGATGGGCGCGTTCTTCGGCCTCGATCAGCGCCTGACGGTCGGCGACCGGGATCTGGTAATAGTCTGGATGGATTTCGCTGAACGCAAGGAAGCCATGGCGGTTGCCGCCATACTCGATGAACGCCGCCTGCAGCGACGGCTCTACGCGCGTCACCTTGGCGAGGTAAATATTGCCGCGCAGTTGCTTGCGTTGGGCAGTCTCGAAATCAAATTCTTCGACGCGATTGCCGCGGACCACGACGACCCGGGTCTCTTCCGGGTGGGTGGCATCGATCAACATCTTGTTGGGCATTCTGGAGCTCTTGAAGGCGGCGGGCGCGTAGCATGGCGCGCGCAGATTGCGCCGCCCGGTGACGCGACGGTCCACCTGATTCGGGGGTGAGGGGAAGGCCAAAACGCAAATCGGAGCGCCGTGCGAAGCCCGGCCCGACCGGAACAAACCGACGTGCGGAGCTTTCGCCTCGCGTGGTCGCGATCGTCTCGGGGGTGTTGGTCGGCAACACAGTCTGGCGCATCAAGCGGTTGGCCCGTCTGAACATATTCTGGCGGCAAACAATACCGCCGCATCTTTCGCTGAAGGCCCGGCGCGGCGCCAAAGCGCTCGCCGGCCAATCGCATATTGGGCCCCTTCTTTGACCATGAACCTTTCGGAAAACTGGTGTCCAGTTTTCCGGATCATGCTCTGGGGCCGAATAATCAGTTCTGCCGTGTCTCGCCCCATGCCACACAGAATGTGTCTGGGGCTGGACGCCGCTCGGGCTCAAACCGCCACTCCATGTCAGCCGCGCGCAGCGCTGGCTGGGGAGGGACCGGGAAAAACGCTGGCGCCTTCAGGCTCGAAGGTTCCACCGCTGCACCGGGAGGCTGAACGCGACACAACTGGGAGTATTAGCCGTCAGCACTCCGTACATACGTGGATTGGTCGCTGCACGCAAGGGAGCGTCGCGGCGAGGCAACAGTCGAACCATTTCGCCCGTGCGGTATTAGGGTCTCGTTAACCCTGTGGGTCTAATGCGGTATGACGACGGCTCGGAGGGCGCCGAATCGTGGCGGACGGCGCAAATCGATGGGTTTTGCTGGGGTGCGGGCTATTTTGCGCCGCAGCGTTGGCGTGCGGCCCGATTACTGTTTCCAGGGCAGCTGAAGCAACGCCGCCAAGTCCCTCTGCCGGCAGCGATTTTCCTGTCGTTTCTGAAGCCCGGCTTGCCGGAGACGCCAAGCAGACCCGGTTCATTGTCGACCTCGACAAGAAGATTCAGTTCCGCGCCTTCACACTCGCCGATCCCTACCGGGTGGTCGTGGATATTCCCCAGGTGACGTTCCAGCTCCCCGCCGGAACCGGAAATTCCGGGCGCGGGCTGGTGAAGGCATTCCGCTACGGGCTGGTGATGCCGGGCGGGTCGCGAATCGTCTTCGACCTCATGGGGCCAGCGAAGATCGCCAATTCCTACGTGCTGGACGCGGCCAACGGCCAGCCGCCGCGCCTGGTTCTGGAACTGGAGCAGGTTGACCGCAACGCGTTCACCCAGCAGCTTGCGCCGGACGACCGGCCGGAGCTGAAGCCGACCATTGCGGAAGCCAAGGCGGCGATGCCGGCCGAGGGAACGCCCAATGCAAAGCCAGGCGAGCCGGCGGATTCGCGACCCCTGATCGTGATCGATCCCGGCCATGGCGGCATCGACAACGGCACCCAGTCGAACGGCGAGTTGGAAAAGACCCTCGTGCTCGGCTTCGGGCTCGCATTGCGCGACCGGATCGAGAAGTCGGGCAAATACCGGGTCGTCATGACCCGCACCGATGACACGTTCATCCCGCTGAACGACCGGGTCAAAATCGCCCGCAGCCAATCGGCGGCGCTGTTCGTCTCGATCCATGCGGATGCGCTGCCGCGCCGGGAAGGCGACGCACAGGGCGCGACCATCTATACGCTGTCGGACAAGGCCTCGGACGCCGAAGCGGAGCGGCTGGCGGAAGCCGAGAACAAGGCGGACGCCATCGCCGGCGTGAACCTGTCCGATGAGCCGACCGAGGTCGCCGATATCCTGATTGATCTCGCCCGCCGCGAGACCAAGACATTCTCCAACCGTTTTGCACGGCTGTTGGTGTCCGAGATGAAGACGACCGCGCGGATGCACAAGCACCCGCTGAAATCGGCGGGCTTTCGGGTCCTGAAGGCGCCCGACGTGCCCTCGGTCCTGGTCGAACTCGGCTATGTCTCCAACAAGGGCGACCTCGAACACCTGGTATCGGAGAACTGGCGCAACAAGGCGGTGGGATCGATGCTGCAGGCCATTGACGCCTTTTTTGCCAAGCGACTCGCGACGGCCACGCCGGACAAGTGACAGTGCCGGGACTAGAAAAGGCGCCGCTCGGAACCGGGAGGCCCTAGTTTGGCCACAGCGGCAACGGTATAGGACGTTGTCGGGGGCCTCGTGGAATCGGCCGATTTTGTCCGCGGAGCGCTGTATTGTTCGCCTCAAGCACCGGCAGGCTGTTAGGGCCGGGAGCATTCGCAACGAGGAAGTGTCGCCGGCTGGTCCGGCGCAATAGGGTTGGAACGGAACTTCGATAATGCGCTTGCTCGTGCGGTTCATGGGTTTCTTGTTCGCCGCGGGGACCGTCGTGTTCCTGGTTGGCGTGGCCGGCGTCGCGGGCGCGATCTGGCATTTCTCCAAGGACCTGCCGGATTATTCGCAGCTTCAGGACTATGAGCCGCCGGTAATGACGCGCGTGCATGCGTCCGACGGCTCGCTGCTCGGCGAATATTCGAAGGAGCGGCGGCTCTATCTGCCGATCCAGGCGGTGCCCAAGCTGGTCATCAACGCGTTCCTCGCGGCTGAAGACAAGAATTTCTACGAGCACGGCGGCATCGACTTCTCCGGCATGGCGCGCGCGGCGATCCTGTACGCGCAGAACTATGGCTCGGGCCGCCGGCCGCAGGGTGCGTCGACGATCACCCAGCAGGTCGCCAAGAACTTCCTGCTCACCAACGAGGTCTCGTTCGCGCGCAAGATCAAGGAAGCGCTGCTCGCGATGCGCATCGAGCGCGCTTACTCCAAGGATCGTATCCTCGAGCTCTATCTGAACGAAATCTATCTCGGCCTTGGTGCCTATGGCATCGCCGCCGCTTCGCTGGTTTATTTCGACAAGTCGGTGAATGAACTGACCGTCGCCGAAGCCGCCTATCTCGCCTCGCTGCCGAAGGCGCCGGCGGCGCTGCATCCGGTGCGCAACCGCGACCGCGCGATCGAGCGCCGCAATTACGTGATTGACCGCCTGCTCGAAAATGGCTGGATCAAGCAAGCCGACGCCGACAAGGCGCGCAAGGAGCAACTGGTCGTCACCAACCGCAGCAACGGCTCACATACCTTCGCTGGCGAATATTTTGCCGAGGAAGTCCGCCGCGACATCTTCGAGCGCTACGGCGAGAAGAAGCTTTACGAGGGCGGCTTGTCGGTGCGCACCACGCTCGATCCGAAGATCCAGGTGATGGCGCGCAAGACCATGGCCGCCGGCCTCGTCAACTACGACGAAGGGCAGGGCTGGAGGGGCCCGATCACCAAGCTCGATGTTTCCGGCGACTGGGGCGTGAAACTCGCCGACGTCAAATCGCTCTCGGACATCTCGCCATGGCGAATGGCGGTCGTGCTCGAAACCAGTGACCAGTCGGCGCGCATCGGATTCCAGCCCGGCCGCGAACTCGGCGGCGCCGTCAGCAAGCAGCGGCAGACCGGCCTTATCACGCTCGATGGCGTGCGTTGGGCAAGGCCCACGTCCGGCGCGGCGCGCGGGCGGTCGCCAACGGCGGTGTCGCAGGTGCTCGCGCCCGGTGACGTCATCTATGCCGATCCCCTGGTGACCAAGGAGGGCACGGCGATCGAAGGCCAGTACCGGCTGCGGCAATTGCCGGAAATCTCCGGTGCCATGGTCGCGATGGATCCCTGGACCGGCCGCGTGCTGGCCATGGTCGGCGGCTTCTCGTTCGACCAGAGCCAGTTCAACCGCGCCACCCAGGCCTATCGGCAGCCGGGATCGTCGTTCAAGCCGATCGTGTATTCGACGGCGCTGGATAATGGCTACACGCCGTCCACAGTGGTGGTCGATGCGCCGATTGAAATCGACCAGGGGCAGGGCGCCGGTGTCTGGCGTCCGGAGAACTATTCGACCGGCAAGTATTACGGTCCGACCACGCTGCGCAATGCGCTGGCGCGCTCGCTGAACACCGTCACGGTGCGGCTGGCGCAGGACATCGGCATGCCTCTGATCGGTGAATACGCCAAGCGTTTCGGTGTCTATGACGAATTGCCGAACTATCTCTCCTACGCGCTCGGCGCTGGCGAGACCACGGTGATGCGGATGGTCACCGCCTATTCGATGTTCGCCAATGGCGGCCGCCGCGTGAAGCCGACGCTGATCGATCGCATCCAGGACCGTTACGGGCACACCATCTACCGGCACGACCAGCGCGAATGCCGCGGCTGTGACGTACCTGGAGGCTGGAAGAACCAGCCCGAACCGCAGCTCGTGGACCGACGCGAGCAGGTGCTCGATCCGATGACGGCCTACCAGATCACCTCGATGATGGAAGGCGTGGTCCAGTACGGAACCGCCACGGCGGTGAAGGAGGTCGGCAAGCCGATCGCCGGCAAGACCGGCACCACCAACGACGAGAAGGACGTCTGGTTCATCGGCTTCTCGCCGGATCTCGTGGTTGGCGTCTATCTGGGCTACGACAAGCCGCGCAATCTCGGTCGTAAAGCCACCGGTGGCGCGTTGGCCGCGCCGGTCGCACGCGATTTCCTGAAGCTAGCGCTGGCGGAGAAGCCGGCGACGCCGTTCAAGATCCCGGCCGGCATCAAGCTCGTGCGCGTCGATTCCAAGAGCGGCATGCGCGCTGGCCCGGGCGAGGGTGGACGCACCATCCTGGAAGCCTTCAAGCCGGGCACGGCGCCGCCGGATAGCTACTCCGCCATCGGCGTGGCCGATGCCGAGGGCCGGCTGCCGCCGGCCGTTGCGCCCGACGCGGGCGCGATCATGCGTCCCGGCGGATTGTATTAGCGCCTTGAGGATCCAAATCATCGGGAAACAGGCCCGCGGCCGATTGCGCTTCCGCGCTTCGGCCGCTACATCCCTCACAAGACATTCATAATTCAGACCAGAAAGACCATGCGCGCGGAAGTCGAACGCCTAGTTGAAGAGATCAAGCAGTCAGTCGGGCTGCTGAGGAGGCATCTTTGACGTCGAGAAATCGACGGCACGGCTGGCCGAGCTGAACAAGCTCGCCGAAGATCCCGATCTCTGGAACGATCCCCAGAAAGCCCAGAAGCTGATGCAGGAGCGCACCTCGCTGGAGGATGCGCTGTCCGGCATCAGCAAGGTCGAGCGTGAGCTCGAGGACAATGTCGGCATGATCGAGCTCGGCGAGGCCGAGAACGATGAGGGCGTCGTCGCGGAAGCCGAGAAGGCGCTCAAGGACCTCAAGAAGGAAGTCGCCCGGCGCGAGCTGGAGGCGCTGCTGTCAGGCGAGGCCGACAAGTTCGACTCCTATCTCGAAGTCCATGCCGGCGCCGGCGGCACCGAGAGCCAGGACTGGGCGCAGATGCTGCTGCGGATGTACACGCGCTGGGCGGAGAACCATGGCTTCAAGGTCGAGTATCTTGAGGAATCCCAGGGCGAAGAAGCGGGCATCAAGTCCGCCACCATCCAGATCAGCGGCCATAACGCGTATGGCTGGCTGAAGACGGAGGCCGGCGTGCACCGGCTGGTCCGAATCTCGCCATTCGATTCCAACGCGCGCCGGCATACCTCGTTCTCGAGCGTGACGATCTTTCCGGTTGTCGACGACAGCATCAAGATCGACATCAAGGAGTCGGATGTGCGCACCGACACCATGCGCTCCGGCGGCGCCGGCGGCCAGCACGTCAACAAGACCGAATCCGCGGTGCGTCTGACCCATATCCCGACCGGGATCGCCGTGGTCTGCCAGGCCGGCCGCTCCCAGCACAAGAACCGCGCGCAGGCGTGGGACATGCTGCGCGCCCGGCTCTACGAGATCGAATTGAAGAAGCGCGAGGAGCAGGCCGCCGCCGATCAAGCCGCCAAGACCGATATCGGCTGGGGCCACCAGATCCGCTCCTACGTGCTGCAACCCTACCAGATGGTGAAGGACCTGCGCACGGGCGTGCAGACCTCCGATACCGCAGGCGTGCTCGACGGTGACCTCGATGAGTTCATGGCGGCCACCTTGGCGCAAAAGGCATTCGGCACGACCGCTGGCGCGATCGAGGACGTCGATTAAAGGAGCGCGCGGCTCGGTCACGCAACCGGCTGCGCGCTCTTCCATTCCGAGAACCATTGTGTGAACCGGCCGCTGTCGCGCTCGCCGCCGTGCCACACGGCGTACACGGTCCCATCGCCTGCGACCATGATCACCGCGTCCAGTCCCTTGGAGCGGCGCAGCGTCTCGATGGCCTGGCTTGGCGTCTGCGCGATCGGGCCTGCGACATTGAACGACGTGTTGACCGACAGCTCGACGCCGATGCGGCGGCCCAGCGCCTTGAGATAGGCGTAGGTGAGGGGATCGTCCTGCTCGCGCACGATCTGGATGCGCCCGGTGCCGTCGGCGTGGATGACTGCCGGGATCTTGTCGCGCGCGTGCGGCTTCGAGCGGGCGGTCAGCACCATATAGTTATAGGCGTTGTAGCCGTCGTCGGAAGCGCCGGGCAGCAGTTCGAAATAGTACTGCGCCGCCTCCAGCGTCGCCATCGGCGCCAAGGGTCGGATCGCCTCGCGATATTTGACGCGTTCGTTCAGGCGTTCGCGCGTGGCGGGATCGCAGGGATTGGCGAGGATCGAACGATGGCCGAGCGCGCGTGGCCCGGTCTCGGCCGCGCCCTGATAGATCGCGATGACGCCGTTCTGCGCCACCATTGATGCCATCAGGTCGGCGACGGCGTCGCGTCCCTCGGGAGTCGAAATGTCGCCGATCCGCTCTGAGGCGATGTCGTCCGCCTTCAGCGCAGCGATGATCTCGTCAGAAGCCGGCGGTGTGCCGCAGTAGAACGCATGCGTCATCGGCGCGCCGCGCGGAGCACCGGCGAGATGGGCGAACAGCCAGGCGGCGCCGATGGTGACGCCGGGATCGCCGGGCACCGGCGGCACCCACAGATGCAATTGCGCGCGCCGGCCCTGCGCATTGGCAAACCAGCTCTCATCGAAATGCTCGATCAGCCGCATGTTGCCGACGGCGTTGAGCGCGACGCCGCCGGTCAGCACCAGCCGACGGGCACCGGTCACCCGCAACAGGTGATCCACGACATGAATCATTGCGTCCTCGAACACGAGCTGCGTCGCGGCGGCCTTGTCGAGGCGATCCTGCGTGTCGGGACGGTGCTTGATATCCTCGACGCGCAGCATCGCGTCGGGATTCCAGAGTTGATCCGGCTTGAGCGGTTCGCCAAGAATCTCGGTCAACGCGGCCTTGTAGGGATTATCGAACGGGTCGCAGTACCAGTTCGCCATCGCGCGATTGAGCCAGACTTCGCCGTCCGCGCTGAGATGCAGCACCTTGCGGAGCCGCCGATAATAGGGATTGCCCGATCGGCTCATGTCGCCCCAGGCGGCTGCGCCCATGTAGCGCCCCTCGCTGGACAGCCAGGTCCAGCCGCCCTGGGTCGAGGAGATCACGCTGTAGAACGCGCCGAGTGAATCGAACATGCTCTCGTTGCAGTAGAGCCGGCGCATCGCGCCTTTCTCGACGACATAAAGCGAGACCGAGCCGAGATCGCCGGTGCCGTCGAGTACGGCGATGGCGACCGACTCGCTGTCGTCCCTGAAGGGAGAAGCTGCAAAGGAGAACCAGGCATGGTTGTCATGGTGTGGCAGGCAAATCAAAGGCACGCGCTCGGCAAGCTTGAGCTGGCGCGCGATGATCTTCGGCATCCGCGTCATCTGCTCGAGGCGGCGGCTGTCGAAACCGGCGGCCTGCGTGGTGCGGAGCAGTTTCAGGCTTTGCGGCAATTCTTCCAGCACCGAACGCGCCAGCGTGCCGGCGAGCGTCGGATAGTCCCAGCTTGTCAGCCAGGCGTCGATCGCGCCGACGTCGCGTCCCGTGCTGCGTAACGTCGCGACAACCGCGTCGATCGATTCTTGCGGATACTCCGTAGTGTGCTTGTTGCCGGAAAACCGTTCTTCTTCGTTGTTGACGATCAGGCGCGGACCGTCCCGCTGCGTCACTTCGACGAGCGCGATGCCTGAATTGTGCGTGCCGGGAGCACCTAAGCCCGCAAGATAAGCGGTCTCACCGCGTGCGAGCTTGTCGCGCACGGCTGTGATCCGCGCGTTCGCAAAGTTGGAGCCGAGCTGATGGAAGCCAGCCGCTCCCATCGTCTTCGCCGCCAGCCACCGCGCGGCGCGAAAGCCTGCGGCGGCGAGCCTGCGATGTCGCGGACCAATTCGCGTGGTCGGTTCCAAGTCCAGCGCCTCTGTCAGTGCGATTGCCGATGCATCAATCACACTTGCCAGCGCACAACAATGCTGTTTCGTTGAGGCGGCTTGAACCGAGATGCCGCCGCTGGAGTCCCCGCCAGCCCGGGCATGACGATGGAGTATCGCCAGAGATTAGATTTCCCGTTCTGCCGCTTTCGCAATGGCGAGCGGGTCGGAGCGAGCGGCTGCCTAGCCCGCACTCAGGCGCACGCCGGCGCGCAGGAATTTTTGCGGGTCGACTGCGTCACCGTCGATGCGTGTCTCGTAGTGGAGATGCGGGCCGGTCGAACGGCCGGTCGAGCCGACGGCGCCGATCACCTGGCCGATCTTGACGGTTTCGCCGACCTTGACGTTGATCTCGGACAGGTGGCCGTAGCGGGTGGAAAGGCCGTTGCCGTGATCGACCTCGACCATGCGGCCGTAACCACCGGCCCAGCCCGATGACACCACCTTGCCATTGGCGGTGGCGCGGACGGGATCGCCCATCGCGGCGCGGAAATCGAGGCCGGTATGCATCGCCGGACGGCCGAGGAATGGATCGGTACGGACGCCGAAGCCTGAGGTGAACTCGACTTCACCGATCACGGGCTTGCGGTAGGGCACCAGCGTCAGCGTGGCGTTCAAGCGCTGCATCTGCGCGCGGGTGATGTTGATGCGGTTGAGTTGTCGCTCGAACGGACCGGCGTCGGCGGGGAGCTTGACGGGCACGAAGGGACCGCCGATCGCCGAGCGCGGGGTGGCGGCTTCGAGTTGTGACATGTTGAGACCGAGGTCGGTGATCACGCCGCGCATCCGGCGCACGCGCGATTCCATCGTCTCCTCGGCCGAGCTTAGCGCTGCCATCTGGCGTCGCTCGACCTGGTCGAGCGAGGTCTGGAGGCGGACCAGGACATTGTCAAAACCCTGGAGCTTGGCGAACTGGTTTACCGGCGGCGCCGTTTTGATCGGGGCGCGGGATTCCAACCGCGCCTCACGATCCGGTGGCGCCACGAAGATCACGGTGTCGCTGATCGGCGAGGGCTTTGGCGTCGCGGTCGTTTCCGGCGCGGCATTGCGCGCGGGCGGCCGGATCGAGCCGGTTGTTGCGACATCCGGCATCGAGCCCAGCGCGGTGGCGCGGGCTTCGAGCGCCGTCTGCCGGCGCATGATCTGCTCGAGCTTCTGATCAAACTGCTCCTGGTCCAGCAGCTGCCGGCTGGTGGTGCGGTCGACCTTGGCGCGCAATTCCGCGATCCGGTCCTCATAGGAAAATTGCATCTCGGCCTGGCGGGCGAGCAGCCGGGTCAGGACGTCGTCGCGAAACGCAAAATAGGTCGCGGTTGCGGCCGACCATATGCCGAGCAGGACTACCGAGCCGACCGCAGCCCAGAACAGGACCGGGCCAATGCGGACCTGCTTGCCGGCATGGACGAGGGTGTAGTCGTTCGCGGGCTGCGCGGCTGCTGACGCCGCGGCATGGGGGGCAGGGCGGCGAGGGGAGGTCCGCCCGTGCTCTCGTGGATGATGGTGCTGCTGGTGATGGTCGAAATGGTGACCGGAACGATAGGACATCGGCACTCCCGCGCCGGTCGGATCAAGTTCCGTACGGCCTCAGTTCGGGAGCGATTTGAGCCGGTCATGGTTAATTTTCTGGAAACGGAGCCTGTTGGATCAGACCGACCTCGCGGCGGCCAGGACCTCGTCGGCATGGCCGTCGACCCGCACATTGCGCCAGATCCTGGCGATCCGGCCGTCGGCGCCGAGCAGAACCGTGGTGCGAAGAATCCCAAGGAAAGTCCTGCCATACATGGATTTCTCGCCCCAGGCCCCATAGGCCTCCAGCATCTCGTGCTGCTCATCCGAGCCCAAGGGAATGGCGAGCTGATGCTTGTTCCTGAACGATTCCTGCGCCTTCACGGTGTCCCCGGAGACGCCGAGGATCTCGGTGCCGCTCTCGGCAAACGCATCCTTCAGTCGGGTGAAATCGATCGCCTCCTTGGTGCAGCCGGGCGTATCCGCGCGCGGGTAGAAGAACAGCACCAGCTTCTTGCCGGCGAAGTCGGTGAGTGAGACCTCACTTCCTCCGTCGCGGGGCAGGCGGAAGTCGGGCGCCTTGGCACCCTCAAGCAGAGTGGTCGATTTGGTCGCAGCCGACGCCGCGGATTTTAACGATTTCGATGCAGCCTTGTGGGACGGTTTGGTGGATGCGGCTTTGGCCGCTTTGCTGGATTTCTTTGCGACCGCCGTGCGGGCCTTTGCCGCGGGCGGCTTGACCGATGCGACGGCCTTACTGCGGACTGCCGTGGCCCGAGACGATTTGGCCGGAGACGATTTGGCTGTGGTCTTGGAGGATTTCTTGCGCGTTTTCTTGGACATACGCCTTCCTTTCGTCGCTTTCCGGAGCTCAACCATTGTATCAGTGCGGCGCTTGTCGGCGGCGATCGGATTTCTGCCGACTGCTGGGCAAGTGTGATGGCGCGGAAGTATGGTCACAAGGATTTCGATGCGTCATCCGTCCGCTCGCCTAACCTGCTTTGAATGTTCGCTCAAATGTTCACTTGGGGCTGAGGGCGACTAACAGTATTAAGCGAGGATTGGCAGCGATGCCGGCACAGGAGCGCTCGATACAGATCGATGGGCGTGCCTTGGGCGGCGATCAACCTCAGCGCCTGCACCGAGAGGCAATGGCAAAGAATACGTCGTCCCAAGGATCGAGCTCCCAAGGATCGCTCCAAGGTCACAGCCCGAATCCGCGTGCCGACGCCCAGTATCGCGGCTGGGGCGACGATGTCGGCTGGGAGGAGCATGACGAGGCTGCCGGCCATCGCGCGCGGCGGCTGTTGTCGCGCTCAGATTCCGGCCTGCACCGGATCGGTGACTTCTTCGGCCCCAGGCGGCGATCGACTCA
This sequence comes from Bradyrhizobium sp. Crot121, assembly GCF_059512385.1. Lineage (NCBI taxonomy): Bacteria > Pseudomonadati > Pseudomonadota > Alphaproteobacteria > Hyphomicrobiales > Nitrobacteraceae > Bradyrhizobium > Bradyrhizobium sp. Crot121. The sequence goes on from NZ_JCAMOR010000050.1 coordinate 39,383, forward strand.
CGGCGGGCGCTGGGTCAAGCGCATCGCCCTGGTGCTGGGCGTGCTGGCGGCGATTTTCATGAGCTGCTTCGGCGCGCTGTGGTGGCGGCTGGGGGCAGGGCCGATCAATCTCGATATGGCGACACCGTGGCTCGCGGCTGCGATCGAGGACAATATCGGCCACGGCAACACGGTTGAGGTCGGCGGCACCCAGATCGAGCGCGCCGGTCCAATTCGAATCGCGGTGCGCATCCGCGACATCATCGTACGCGACCGCGACCATGCGATCGTCGCGAGCGCGCCGAAAGCCGAGGTCAAACTGTCCGGCACCGCGCTGCTGATGGGCCAGCTCCGCGCTGAAAGCCTCAACCTCGTTGATGCCGAACTCGCGATCCGGATCACGCCGGACGGCTATGTGACCGTTTCCGCCGGCGATACCGCCAAGCCGCTCGCGACCGGTGTCGCTTCCAAGCATGAGGCGGGCCTGCCTCCGACATTCCCCCGTCCGGTGCCCCCACCGCCGCCGTTATCGCCACCTTCGTCGCCGTCCGTCAGCGTCCCGGCGCCGTCTGAGAGCGCGCAGAGCGGTTTGCTCGCCGGCCTCGACTGGCTCGACAGCCTCAGCCTGACCGGTCTCGACGGCCAGAACCTCAACGAGATCGGCCTGAAGAACGGCAACCTTGTCGTCGACGATCAGCAGCGCGGCGGCAAATGGACCTTCGAAAATATCAGCCTGAGCCTGCGGCGGCCGAGCGGCGGCGGCGTGGCGCTGAGCGTCGGCGAAGAGGGCGCCCGTCCATGGTCGCTGCGCGTCGCGGTCGGACCGCTGAGGGATGGCGTGCGGGCGGTCGACCTGCGCGCCGACAAGCTGCCGTCCGCCAATATCCTGCTGGCGCTCAGGGTGAAGGATCTCACCTACGATGCCGAGCTGCCGCTGTCCGGCGACCTGAAGGGTGAACTCGGGCGCGACGGCCTGCCGACCTATTTCCGCGGCAAGATCACCGCCGGCCCCGGCAACCTGATCGACACCGATACACCGGACTATCCGATGGCGATCGATTCGGCCGACGTGAATGTCGAATGGGACGCTGGACGCCGCGTGCTGCTGGCGCCGTTCAAGATCGTCTCCGGCGCCAACCGCGTCACGCTGCTCGCTCATCTCGAGCCGCCGAATGACGACATCAACGACTGGCAGCTTGGCCTGAGCGGCGGCACCATCCTGCTCGCGGGCATCGACAACGAGCCGCCGCTGATCTTCAACCGCATCGCCGTTGGCTTCCGTTTCGACACCGACAAGAAGCGTGTGCTGCTGACGCAGGCCGATATCAGCAATGGCGAGATCGGCATCGCCGGCACCGGCAGCATCGACTATTCCGGCGAACCGCGGCTGCAGCTCGGTTTTGCGGGCACGCCGATGTCGGCCTCCGCGCTGAAGCGAGTCTGGCCCGCGCTAGTCGTGCCGGAACTGCGCGAATGGGTGATCGAGCGGATCGAGCGCGGCACGCTCCAGCGCATCGAGATCGGCGTCAACTCGCCGGTGCGCAACCTGTCGCGCAAGGGGCCTCCGATCCCGGATGACGGGCTTGCCGTCAACATCGTCGCGAGCGGTGTAGCGGTGCGTCCGGTGGACGAGATGCCCGTGGTTCATGACGCGGATTTGCGGGCGCGGGTGACGGGCCGCACCGCCACCGTCAATATCGCCCAGGGCATCGTCGACACGCCGGGTGGGCGCAAGATCACGCTGTCCGACTTCTCTTTCGAAGTCCCGGACATGGTGCCGAAACCCTCGCCGGCGAAGATCCGGTTCCGCGTCGATTGTTCGGTGCCGGCTTGCGCTGAAATCCTCGCCTCCGATCGCCTCAGCGATGTCTCGGGGACGACATTTGTCGATCCCAATGCGAGCAAGGGAACGGTCTCGGCCACGATCAATCTCGGCCTGCCGGTCAAGGGCGTGCTGACCAAGGAGGACACCACTTACGCCGTCACCGCCGATCTCGGCAGCGTCGCGATCGACAGGCTGGTGATGAACCAGAAGCTCGAGGCCAACGCGCTGAAGGTCGTTGCCAACAATGCGGGCTATCAGGTCAAGGGCGACGTCAAGATCAACGGCCAGCCGGCTTCGCTGGATTACCGCAAGCCGAGCGAGGGCGATGCCGATATCAAGCTGCAGTCAACGCTTGACGATGCCGGCCGCGCGCGACTCGGGCTCGACCTCGGATCCGCGGTGAGCGGCGCAATCCCGGTGAAGGTCGTGGGCAAAATTGCGAGCAGCAGCGATCACGACACCAAGCTCGGCGTCGAGGCGGATCTGACCCAGCTCCGGCTCGACAACATCCTACCGGGTTGGGTGAAGAGTCCCGGCAAGTCGGGCAAGGTCACCTTCAACGTGGTGCAGAAGCCGCAATCGACGCGCTTTGAGGACATCGTCGTCGATGGCGCGGGCGCGTCGATCAAGGGATCGGTGGAGGTCGACCAGAACGGCGATCTGATGAACGTCAACTTCCCGACCTATTCGCCCTCGGAAGGTGACAAGACCACGCTGCGCGCCGACCGCGGGCCCGACGGCGTCTTGAAGGTCTCCATGCGCGGCGACGTGTTCGATGGCCGCGGCTTCCTGCGCACGGCGATTTCGGGCCGCGATGACCCGAAGAACAAGACCAAGAATATCGATTACGACATCGACCTCAAGCTCGGCGCGGTTGCCGGCTTCAATGGCGAAGCGTTGCGCAGCGTCGATGCGAAGGTGTCCAAGCGCAACGGCGCCTTCAAGAGTTTTGCGCTGACAGGCAAGATCGGGCGCGATACGCCCGTGACCGCCGATCTGCGCGGCCGCCAGCAGGGGCGCGAGGTGGTCTACCTGCAGACCAATGACGCCGGCGCGTTCTTCCGCTTCACCGATTTCTATTCGAAGATCGTGGGTGGCCAGCTCACGCTCGCGATGGAGCCGCCGGCGGCGGAGCCGAGCCCCAAGGAAGGACTGATCAACATCCGTGACTTCTCCGTCAAAGGTCAACCCGAGCTCGACCGGATTGCAGCCGGCGGTGCGCCTGGCACGACGAGCGGTGTCGCGTTCAGCGCCTTGCGCGCCGAGTTCACGCGGCAGAGCGGACTGCTCACGATCCGCGACGGCGTCGTGAAGGGGCCGGCGATCGGCGCGACCATCGAAGGCAGCATCGACAACAACGCCAACCAGGTGCGCATGAGCGGCACCTTCGTGCCGATGTACGGGCTGAACAACATGTTCGGCCAGTTGCCGGTGATCGGCCTGGTCCTCGGCGGCGGGAGCAATGAGGGCTTGATCGGCGTGACCTACGAGGTCGTGGGCACACCGGCGCAACCGGTGTTGCGGGTCAATCCCATCTCGGCGATCTTTCCCGGCGTGACGCGGAAGATCATGGAATTCAATACCGGCAAGCAGAACAACCAGATAGAATTCCCGCCGAACAACTGAGCGGCTTGCGGCCTCCCGTTCCTGGCGCGCCGAGCTCAAGCCGCGCGTTTCGTCGCTTAAGCCAGAATGTCCGGAATCCACACGCCCAACCGGGGCGTGCGGCGGATATGCCTGCATCGAGCAGATGTCCCTAAGCGGACATGCGTTGATCTGGATCAATGAAGGCCATGCCGCGCGGTTCTCTCTCTTGGGCAGCCCCTCAGGATCCGGCGCCGGCCCTGCGCCTTGGCGGGAAGAGAACCTAGTTTCCAGCGAGAAGGCTCTCTATCGCCCCTGCGGATTTGCGCGCGGCGGCGAACGCCGGGCGACAATGCTGCGCTACAGCAGCGAGACTGCCGCGCCGATTGATAATCGGCTCACTCGATAAGACGGAGTTAGGAGGAAACGATGGCAAACACGTTGTCTGATAAAGAGCGGGCAATGATGGATGCGTATTGGCGAGCGTCCAACTATCTTTCGGTCGGTCAGATCTATCTCTACGACAACCCGCTGCTTAAGCAGCCGCTCACGAAGGAACACATCAAGCCGCGGCTTCTCGGTCACTGGGGGACCTCACCCGGTTTGAACTTCATCTACGTTCACTTGAATCGCATCATCAAGAAACACGACTTCGACATGATCTACATCACGGGCCCCGGGCACGGCGGCCCCAGTCTGGTCGCGCATGCCTATCTCGAGGGAACCTACAGCGAGGTCTACCCGAACATCTCGCCCGACGAGCAGGGCATGAAGCGGCTGTTCACCCAGTTCTCGTTCCCTGGCGGTATTCCTAGTCATGTGGCGCCGGAGACCCCGGGTTCAATTCACGAAGGCGGCGAGCTCGGGTACGCGCTGTCGCATGCCTATGGGGCTGCCTTCGACAATCCAGATCTGATTGTTGCCTGCGTTGTCGGCGACGGCGAAGCGGAGACGGGACCGCTGGCAACGAGCTGGCATTCCAACAAGTTCTTGAATCCGGCGACCGACGGGGTGGTTTTGCCGATCCTCCATTTGAACGGCTACAAGATTGCCAATCCCTGCATTCTCGCCCGCATCAGCCATGAAGAGCTGGATCAGTTGTTTCGCGGCTACGGCTACACGCCCTATTTCGTCGAGGGGGATGAGCCGGAAAAAATGCACGAACTGATGGCCTCCACGCTCGACAAGATCACCGACGAAATTCAGCGGATAAAGGCGGATGCGCGACGCAGCGGCTTTAGGGAGCGGCCACGCTGGCCGATGATCGTGCTGCGCACCCCCAAGGGCTGGACTTGTCCGAAGGAAATCGATGGCAAGCGGACCGAGGGCTACTGGCGCTCCCATCAAGTGCCGATGGGCGCGATGCACGAGAACAACGCCCATGTCCGCCTGCTTGAAGAGTGGATGAAGAGCTACCGACCCGCGGAGCTTTTCGACGACGGCGGGCGGCTTCGCCCCGAGTTGGCTGACCTTGCTCCTCGAGGAACGCGTCGCATGAGCGCCAATCCGCACACCAATGGCGGATTACTGCTGCGTGAACTGCGACTGCCGGATTTCCGCGAATATGCAGTCGAGGTGCGCGAGCCCGGCGCCGCTATCGCAGAGTCCACGCGGATCATGGGGCGGTTTCTGCGCGACGTGATGAAGCTCAATATGGAGCATCGGAATTTCCGGCTTTTCAGTCCGGATGAGAACAACTCCAACCGATGGCAAGACGTGCTGGAGGTCACCAACCGTGCCTGGGTCGCGGAAACCTATCCGTGGGACGACCATCTGGCGCCGGATGGGCGCGTAATGGAAATGCTCAGCGAGCACCAGTGTCAGGGGTGGCTCGAGGGCTATCTGCTGACCGGTCGGCACGGCTTCTTCTCGTGCTATGAGGCGTTCATCCATATCATCGATTCCATGTTCAACCAGCACGCCAAGTGGTTGAAGGTCTGCAGCCACATCCCCTGGCGACGCCCTATCGGTTCCCTGAACTATCTTTTGTCCAGCCATGTCTGGCGCCAGGACCACAACGGTTTCAGCCATCAAGACCCCGGGTTCATCGATCATGTCGTGAACAAGAAAGCTGAAGTCATCCGGGTGTATCTGCCACCCGACGCGAATTGTCTGCTCTCTGTCACTGACCATTGCCTGCGCAGCCGGAACTACGTCAACGTCGTCGTCGCGGGCAAGCAGCCTGCTCCTCAGTGGCTGACAATGAACGAGGCGGTCAAGCACTGCGAAGCTGGATTAGGCATCTGGCAGTGGGCCAGCAACGACAAGGGTGGCGAGCCCGATGTCGTGATGGCTTGTTGTGGTGACGTGCCGACACTGGAGACGCTTGCCGCCGTCGACCTGCTTAGACGGCATGCGCCCGATCTCAAGGTGCGCGTCATCAACATTGTCAATCTGATGAAACTGCAGCCACCGAGCGAACACCCGCACGGTCTCTCGGATCAGGATTTCGATGCGTTGTTCACCACGGACAAGCCGATCATCTTTGCCTTCCATGGTTATCCCTGGCTGATTCACCGATTGACCTACCGGCGCACCGGCCATCACAATCTCCATGTGCGCGGCTACAGGGAGGAGGGTACCACCACGACCCCGTTCGACATGTGCGTGCTCAACGATCTCGATCGCTTCCACCTCGTGGCTGACGTCATTGACCGTGTGCCAAAGCTCGGATCGCGGGCGGCTTATGCCAAGCAGGCCATTCGCGACAAGCTCATCGATCACAAGGCCTACATTGCCCGGTATGGGGACGATATGCCCGAGATCACGGGCTGGAGATGGGGGAACGAGGCAGCGTCCACCGCGGTTCGTTCCACAGAGGCGGATAACGTCTAACCCGGTCGGCGGGAGACGAACGTGAAGGTGTTCGCGATGTCGTCTCACAAGACCCGCCGGGCGGTTCCGGCGGGTAGGTCCTTGGGTCAAGAGGAGGGTGATCCATGCCGCAACCCGAGAGCAAACGCATCAACCGCGACCAGTACGACGCCGTCCTTTTTGACCTCGATGGTGTATTGACGGATACAGCCAATCTCCACGCGACCTGTTGGAAGCAGATGTTCGATGAGTATCTGCTGGAGCGTGCGAGGCAGACGGGGACAGCATTTCGTCCGTTCGACATCGACGCCGACTACCGGCTGCACGTGGATGGCAAACCCCGTTACGATGGCGTGCGTGATTTCCTGAGATCGCGCGGCATCGAACTTCCCGAGGGAGACCCAGGGGACCCTGCACAAGTCGAGACAGTGTACGGGCTCGGAAACCGCAAGGACGACCTGGTGGACCGCGCGATCGTGGAGGTTGGCGTAGAGCCTTACGCCGGAAGTCTGCAATTCATCCATCAGCTCCGCCGCAATGGCTTCAAGATTGCTGTAGTCACCTCGAGTCAAAACTGCGCGTCTGTCCTGAGGGCGGCTGGGCTGGACGAGTTCTTCGAGGTGCGGGTCGACGGCAACGTGATCCTGGAGCAAGGTCTCTCCGGAAAGCCGGCTCCGGACACATTCCTGCTCGCGGCAAGGCTCCTCGGCGTTGAACCGATACGGACGATCGTGATCGAGGATGCCATTTCGGGAGTCCAAGCCGGATCCAATGGAAACTTTGGGCTGGTGATCGGTGTCGCTCGCAAGGGAAATGCGGATGAGCTGAAGCATCATGGTGCTCATCTGGTAGTCGGCGACTTGGCCGAACTAACCGATTGATCAATGCCAAATGCTGCCTTGGGAGAAACAGCCCGATGCTACACCATGAACGGCTCCGGCCCCCATCGCGCGATTATCCGGCCGATGAGTGGAACGTTATCGAAAGGTCCTTTCGACCGGATTTTCTGGCCCAGCTCGAAACGATGCTGGCTCTCGGCAATGGATATGTTGGCCTGCGCGGCGGCCCGGAGGAAGGCGGCCCGAACGTCGAGAACGGCACATTTATCAACGGGTTTTATGAAACCTGGCCTATCGTCTACGGAGAAGACGCTTTTGGCTTCGCCAAAACTGGCCAGACGATCTGCAACGTGACGGACAGCAAGATCATCAAGCTCTTCGTGGACGACGAACCGTTCTGGTTACCCAATGCACAGCTCCTGGCTTACGACCGGCGTCTCAACATGAAGGCCGGCACACTCGATCGGACCGTGCTCTGGGAGACACCCTCCGGCAAGCAGGTGTCGATCACGTCCCGGCGTCTGGTCTCCTTCGCGAACAGGCATGTGGTCGCTATCTCGTATCGTGTGACACTCGTCGATGCTCAGGCATTTGTCGTAATCTCCTCGGAGATGGCTACCAATAAACCAAGCGACGGCGGCAATCGCGATGATCCGCGCCTGGCAAGAGCGTTTTCCGGGCGAGTACTTCATCCACAAACCAACTACTCCAAAGATCAGCGCATCGTGTTGTGCCATGCGACGGAAAAGAGCCGCTGTATGTTGGCATGTGCGACGGACCACACGATGGAGAGTTGCTGCTCGCACTCGCATAAGGCCGCCTGCACCCCTGACTTCGGCCAGGTTGCTTACACGGTCGATGCCAAGCCCGGCTGTCCGATCCAGCTCACCAAGTACATGGTCTATCACACCTCCCAGACGGCATCCGCCGAAGAGCTCTGCGGCCGCGCTGAATGGACATTGGATCGGGTCGTGACCCAGGGATTCCAGCCGCTGCTGGCCTCTCAAGGGCAGTACATGGACGATTTTTGGCGCCGAAGCGATGTTCATATCAAGGACATCAGTGAACACCGAGCAAAGCGCAGCACCGTAGAGATCCAGCAAGCGATCCGCTTCAATCTATTTCATATTCTGCAAGCCTCCGCTCGCGCGGAGGGAGCGGGCGTGCCGGCGAAAGGACTTACCGGACAGGCTTATGAAGGACACTACTTCTGGGATGCGGAAATCTACGTGTTGCCGTTTCTGATCTATACGTCCCCCCGGATCGCAAGGAACCTTCTGGCGTTTCGTTACAAAATGCTCCCTCAGGCGCGGGCACGCGCGAGAGAATTGGGCCATCGAGGGGCGATGTACCCCTGGCGCACGATCAGCGGAGAGGAAGCATCCGCATACTACGCCGCGGGCACCGCGCAATATCACATCAACGCCGACATTATGTACGCAGTGCGCAAGTACGTGCAGGCGACGGGTGACGACGCGTTCTTGCGAAAGTATGGAGCCGAAATGCTCGTTGAAACAGCCCGACTGTGGCTGGACCTCGGCTTCTATTCGGACGCAAAGGGGGGACAGTTTTGCATCAACGGTGTCACTGGGCCTGATGAATACAACGCGGTCGTAAACAACAACGCCTATACGAACTTGATGGCTCGCGAAAACCTTCGTTACGCCGCCGAGGTTGTCGAAGTTCTACGTGCAGCAGAACCAGACGCATACGACGAGCTTGCGCGAAAAACCGCGCTCGATCTCTCCGAGGTGAGCGCATGGATGCGAGCGGCGGAGAACATGTATGTGCCGTCGGACGAAACGCTGAAGGTTATTCTTCAGGATGACAACTTTCTCGACAGGGAGCCGTGGGATTTCCACAACACACCGCGCGAGCACTATCCGCTGCTGCTGTTTTATCACCCGCTGAACATCTACCGAAAGCAGGTGATCAAGCAGGCAGATGTGGTGCTGGCGATGTTCCTGTTGGGCGACGCCTTCTCGTCAGAAGTCAAGAAGCGCAACTTCGATTTCTACGATCCATTGACGACAGGCGACTCGTCACTGTCCTCCTGCGTCGAGGCAATCATTGCCGCCCAAGTCGGCGACATGGACAAAGCAATCCGGTACGGCATGGCGGCCCTGCTGATGGACCTGGCCGATGTGGGAGGCAACGTGAAGGATGGTTGCCATATCGCCTCTATGGGCGGCACGTGGATGATGCTCACCTACGGTTTTGGCGGGATGCGGGACGATGATGGAACGTTATCGTTCTGGCCACGCCGTGCGCCCGAGGAAAACGCAATCCTTCGATTCCCCATAACCTACCGTGACCAGTTGCTGGAGGTCGAAATTGGCCTGGAGACGGTGGAGTACGCGTTACGTGAAGGTGAACGCCTCGTGATCCGCCACGAGAAGCAAGAGGTGGAGCTGACACGGGAGCATCCGGTGGCCGTTCGGCCGGTTTCGAGAAGGTGAGCGAGCCTGGATGACGGAGATAGGCCACAGCAACCGGAAACGGACGCGGCCTAAACGCCCGGGCGGAGGTGAGAAGCAATCACGCCTCTGCTGCCCTCAACCACGGTGCTTTTGTTTTCCTGAAATCCTGCCACGCGTTTCGCAGGCGCGCCTCAACGCCGATCGATGCGTGTGCCTGCCAGCCGGTTATGGCGGCTGCAGCGGTGCCGCTTTGGGAGAACTCGTCACCGAGCTCAGCGAAAAGACCGTCTGTGATCGCCATGTCGTTAAAGGAACCAAGTTCCTCCTGCAGGTCGGCCAGCCCGCGAGAGAATCGCCTGACGGACTTTCGCTCTCCATAGAGCGGTAACAGGAAGTCGGCGACGTAGCGCAGTCGCTTCGCAGCGAGCCTCAACCGGTGCAGTTTTTCCGCCGGAAGCGATTTGAAGCGGCGGCCGCGCTTGAGCACTTTCGCATGCTGCTCCGACAGGATGCGTCCGGCAAAGTTGATGGCGGGCTCGACCAGTCGTCCAAGGTCTTCGGGTGAGACGTCGCTACGCCAACCCCTGGCCTCAATCCAGCCGCCGAGGGCGATCAGGAAACTTGAGCAGCGGCGGTCAGCCAGCGCGAGACGTACCTTCTGGTAGGCGGCAGATCGGCGTTTCTCTGCGAGCTGTTCCAGGGCATCAAAGCCCGCGACCGAGGGACAGGCCTGCGCGATGGTCGGCAGCGTGCCCCGTTGAAACATATCCCAATCGCGTGCAGGGGAAAGGTTTCGTGCCAGCCACCTTGCTTCCGACCGGAACGAGTCGAGGTTGCTCAACGGCCCAACGGATCGCATCAAGTCCAGAGCCGCGCGCAGGCGGCGCAGCGACACGCGAAGCTGATGGACTCCCTCAGGATCGCGACCGTCCTCGGCGGCCGCGACAGACCCAAGAAGATGGTGGAGGCAGGAGCGCAGTATCTTTGCGAAGGCCTCATCGAGCGATATTGACGGATCGAGGCGAAGCTTTCGTGGCTTCCGCAGGGCGGGGGACGCGTTGGCCGCGAGCTCAAAGCCGCGCGCCGACTTGCTGCGGATTGACGGTCGCACGGACCCATGGTCCGCGAGCCGAAGTGCGAGGTCGTAAATCGCGCTGGCGCTTCCAGCCTTGAGCTCCAATTCGATTTCGCTCACAGGCATCGATTGATCGCCCGACTTCAGCACTCCCTGGTCGAAAGCGACCTCGATCGTTCCGGATGGCAGCTCAACGATGCGCGTGTGCCGGTGGATATCCGCGGTGAAGATTGCCTCGAGCTGATGACGTCTAAGGTCCGAGCGAAGTTTGGGTGGGATGAAGGGGATCGCCAGTTCGACATCGGGAGCAATGGAAGGGATATTTGCCTCCCACTCGCCGTGCCGGAGCGGATCGTCTCCGAGTTCGGCTTTCACGGTCTGCACGAACCGTGCGCCGTTCTGACGAACCCGCAGGCTTAATCCATTTCGTCTCAGCGTCTGCTCGGGCGTATCGTAATAGACGGACTTGAGGTGTTTTCGTGTGCCCTTGTTGCGCGCGTTCGTCGCGATGATCGGAGCGGCGTTGAAATCCGCCATGCGATCAGCATCAACCAGAAGCTTGAGCTCGATCTCGCTGCCGCCAAGCGTAGCACCGTTTTGCGCAGGGATTTCTGACGTTGCGTCATTCCTCTGATATTGCGCCTGATGAAGTGGATCGTTCGGCGGTTCCTGCGAACGAAGCTCCGCGACGCCATGTTGCCGGCCGGCAACAGAGTCGTTCGGCCTTTTGTTGTCCTGTGTGGCAAGGGTGCCATCAAGCCCGTGGGCGGCGCGTGCACTTTCCCGGGCGGGCTCTGGCGTATCAGTTTCTGACATGTACGATTGTGTGACGGTTGGATGACGATTCGATAACACATCGCGGCGCGATCCAAAAGGAGAACGACATCAATCTACCCCGGGGAGCTCATCCGTTTGGGTGAGCCAGATCAAGCTGGTTTTTTCGCCTCGAAATCCAGTCCGGTCCTCCCGATGGAACCGACGCATCGTCACAAAGGTCAGCGAGGTTTACGCTATGCTTGCCGAAGTTCTTTCTGGTATTGGAGACGCTGAGAAGCCACGCATGCGATGGTGAACCCCAGATCGTGATCAGCACCACGCAACATGTTCCAATCTCTGTGCTGCGCAGGAAGCCAGTCAAAGGCTGAGTGACGTCGCTATCTGGAGAAATGAGACCAAGTCTTGCGGGGGGCGCTGACATCAGCACTCGTGCTTTCACAATGTCTGATGCAGGCTGGATATTGCTGCGTTTACCGTGACGGTCGCTCTTGAGCCCACAAACTCAGTTGCGCCTGTAATTGAGCATTCGAGAAAGATGGCAGCGGCCTAGTTTCTGCAGAGATCCAGGTCAGGTGTGTGCTGGATCAACTCGACGTGCGTCGCGCAGGTGGGAGATTGAGATGGATGATCGAACCATGCGGGTGGCGCTGGAGCGCCATTGGGATGCTTCAGACGCGAGCGATTTCCAGGTCGAGCATGAAATCTATCACGAGGACGCCGTGCTTGATTATCCGCAATCGGGCGAGCGGATCCGCGGACGGCACAACATTCAAGAGAGCCGATTCCTTCAGCCAAACAAGAAGCGTTTTACGGTCCGTCGAATTGTCGGCAGCGGCGATCTCTGGATCACAGAATTCGTACTTACCTATGACGGCATACCGTCCTACACGGTGAGTATCATGGAATTCCGCGAAGGGCTGGTGGCCCACGAAACACAATATTTCGCCGATCGATTTGACCCTGCACCCTCGCGTGCGCATCTTGTCGAGCGAGTAGGCGAAGTCACATCATTCTAGATGTCTGGACTTCGCTCTAGCTCCTCGCAACGAGACTGGCTCACGCGGCGCGAACGCCGGCGAGGAAGGTCGAGACTTCGCCGGAGAGCTGCTCAGCCTGCTTGGACAGGTTGCTGGCTGCGGTCAGAACGAGGCCCGCGGCGTTGCCGGTCTCGTTGGCGGCAGCGCTGACGCCGCCGATATTGGTCGTGACCTCCTTGGTCGCTTCCGCCGTCTGCGACACGCTGCGCGCGATTTCGGCGGTTGCCGCGCCCTGTTGCTCGATCGCGGAGCCGATCGATGTCGCAATCGTGCTGACTTCCTCGATCGTGGCGGTGATGCCGTCGATCGCCTCGACGGCTTCCGTGGTCGCGCCCTGGATCTGCGCGATGCGCGTGCCGATCTCCTTGGTGGCTTCCGCGGTCTGGCTTGCGAGGCTCTTGACCTCGGAGGCGACCACGGCAAAGCCGCGGCCGGCCTCGCCGGCACGCGCGGCTTCGATGGTGGCGTTGAGCGCCAGCAGGTTGGTCTGTTCGGCAATGCTGGAGATCAACTCGGCGACATGCTCGATCTGCTGGGCGCCATCGGCGAGCGCCCGCACGATGGTATCGGTGCGGCGCGCGCTTGCGACGGCGCGGCCGGTGACATTGGCCGACTGGGCGACCTGGCGGCTGATCTCGGAGATCGAGGAGGACAATTCCTCGGCCGCCGAGGCCACGGTCTGCACGCGGGAGCTTGCCTCCGTTGCCGCCGAGCCGACCACCGAGGCCCGGTGATTGGTGCCCTCGGCGGTCGCGGACATCGACTTTGCGGTGGCTTCAAGCTCGCTGGATCCCGACGCCATCAGTCCGACGAGCTGGCCGACCGATGCATCGAAGCGATCGGCGAGCGCGATCAAGGCGTCGCGCTTTTCCTTCTCGCTCCGCTCCTTGGTTGCATCCTGTTCCGCTTCCAGCGCCCGTGCGGTGATCGCGGTCTGCCGCAGCACCTCGAGCGTTTCCGCCATGCGCCCGATCTCGTCACGGCGGCTCGTCTCCTCGACCGCTTCGTCGAGCGAGCCTTCGGCAATGCGCTGCATCCGGTTCTTCTGGCGATCGAGGGCTCCGACCACGTCGCGGGCAATCAGCCACGACAACAGCCCCATCAGCAGCATCAGACCGCCGCCGACCGCGCCGAGCTCCAGCAGCAGCGCATTCACATCGGCGTCGATATCATCGACATAGAGCCCGTAGCTCAAGAAGACGTTCCATGGCTCGAAGCTGCGGGCAAAGACCATTTTCCGCAGCGCCACGGTCTGCCCGGGGCGTGGATAAAGATAGGATGTGGTGCCGCCTTCCAGTTTCTGCCGGGCGGCGCCTATAATGGCGTCGGCAATCAGGACGCCATTGGAATCGATTGCACCGGTGATTTTGCCTTCGAGCTGGGGATTGGCGGCGTTCAACAAGATCGAAGTGTCGGCATTGTAAGTGACGGAATAGCCTTGGCCGTTGTTGAAGGTCATTTTCCGGCCGCGCTGGCGAAACTGCACCTTCGCTTCGGCGACCGTCATCTTCCCCGCGGCGACCTCGTCCTGCAGCGACTGCGCCACGCCGTAAAGCAGGTCGACCGCCGTCCGCATCTGTACGACGCGATCGTCGAGCATGCGGCTTCGGCTGAGCCAGGCCGATCCCGCGACGATCGCGAACACGGTCAGTGCCGCGAGAGCCACGATGCTGGCGAGTTTGGTGCGGATCGTCAGTCGGCTGAGAATGTTCATTGCGGCCTCTGCGGAAAATCGTGTCCCGAGGCATAACAGGAACTGGCTTACCAATAGTGAATACAGCGCGCCATCAAGGGGATACCTCTGGGACGCGCTCGATCAGCGGCGCAGTGCCGGCACGACCAGGAATGGGATCATTCCGAGGATCACGCTGACCAGCGCGAATGCGATCACCGGGTTGTAGCTGTGGGCGAAGTCGTGAATCAGGCCGCCGGCCCAGGACCCGAACGCGGAGCCGAGCCCGCTGCCGATCGAGATGGTGCCATAGATGGTGCCGACCCGCTTGCCGCGGAAGATCTTCATCGCGGTGGCCGTGATCAGCGGGCCGCGCGAGCCGATCATGCTGCCGAAGGTGACGACGAAGCCGGTGAGCAGCCAGACGTTCGGATACCACTGCAGCAGCCAGAGCAGGATGATGCCGACGATCGAGATTCCATAGCTGAGCAGGACCGACGGTCGGCGGCCGATGATGCTGTCGAGTTCGGACACGCCGAGCATGCCGAACAGCAGCACGACGCCGCTGAACCCCCAGGCGGTCGCGGCCTGCAGCGGTGGAAAGCCCGCGTCGATCAGATAGGCAACGATTTGCGCCGAGATCGCATACATGCCGATCGCGGTGAAGAAGAAGGTCGCAAACAGCGCCCAGAAGGCATGATGACGCATTGCGCCGAGCAGCGTCCAGCCCCGGTCGACGATGTCAGGATCGGCCTTCTTCACTACATGCGGCGAGCCGCGCGAGAACCGCCGCCACGGCAACAGCAATAGCGGCACCAGCAGGCACAACGCCGTGATGCCGAATATCTGGTAGGCGCCGCGCCAGCCGACGCCATCGATCAAAAGCTGCGAGGCCGGGAGCAGCACGAGCACGCCGGCGCCGGCCGCGGAATAGACCACCGCCATCGCGGTCGGCAGGCGAGGTCCGAACCAGCGGCCGAGCAGGATCGAGTTCGGCACATTGCCGATGAAGGCGATCCCGATTCCGACGCAAAGGCCGATGCTGAACTGCAACTGCCAGAGATATTGCGCATACGCCGCGACCAGGAACGAGCCGCCGAGCAGCAGCAGTCCCAGCGCATAGACGGCTCGCGGCCCCGAATGATCGAACAGGCGACCGATCAGTGGCGCGGTCAGGCCGCCGGCAAGCCAGGTCAGCGAATAGACCGAAACGGTCTGCGCGCGATCCCAGCCGAAACTTTCCGAGATCGGTTTCAGGAAGACGGTGAAACTCTCGCCGAGGCCGCGGCCGATCAGCGCGAGCACAAAGCACAGCGCGAGCACATTGAGCGCGACGCGCGTCGGCGGCTTCGCTGCAACTTCCTCCCCGGGCGTATTCTTGTCCATGCGAAGAGGGAGCGCGTTTCCGCAGCTCCCCACAAGTCGCAAAAAGCGAATGCGCCTATGCAGCCTTCAACAGGACGTGCCGTTTCTTGCCGAGCGACAGCTTGATCACGCCTTCCGCGGTGAGGTCGGACGGCGTCAGCATCATCTTCTCGTCGGTGACGGCGACATCGTTGACGCGCAATCCGCCGCCCTTGATCTGGCGGCGCGCCTCGCCGTTAGAGGCGACAAGGCCGGCTTTCACATAGGCAGCCAGCACGCCGATGCCGGCATCCAGCTCGCCGCGCGGAATTTCGACCGTGGGCAGCGTCTCGGCCAGTGCGCCTTCCTCGAAGGTGCGTCGCGCGGTTTCGGCGGCCTCAACCGCGGCATCGCGGCCATGGAGCAGGGCGGTCGCCTCCGTCGCCAGCACCTTCTTGGCCTCGTTGATCTCGGAGCCCTGCAGTGCCTCCAGCTTCCCGATCTCGCTCATTGAAAGCGTCGTGAAGAGTTTCAGGAAGCGTCCGACGTCGGCGTCTTCCGTGTTGCGCCAGTATTGCCAGTAATCGTAGGGGCTGAACTGGTCGGCGTTCAGCCAGACCGCGCCGGCGGCGGTCTTGCCCATCTTGGCGCCGGAAGCCGTGGTCAACAGCGGTGTCGTCAATGCGTAGAGCTGATGAGTGCCCATGCGGCGGCCAAGGTCGACACCGGTGACGATGTTTCCCCATTGATCGGAGCCGCCCATCTGTAGATTGCAACCGTAGCGACGTGCCAGTTCCACGAAGTCGTAGGACTGCAGGATCATGTAGTTGAATTCGATGAAGCTCATTTCCTGGTCGCGATCGAGACGGAGCTTGACCGAGTCCATGGAAAGCATGCGGTTCACGGAAAAGTGCCGACCGATATCCCGCAGCATTTCGATGTAATTGAGCTTGGTCAGCCACTCCGCGTTGTCGGCCATCACGGCATCGGTCTTGCCGTCTCCGAACGTCAGGAAGCGTTTGAAGACGTGCTTGATGGATTCCTTGTTGGTGTCGATTTGCTCGATGGAGAGAATTTGACGCGTTTCGTCCTTGCCCGAGGGGTCGCCGACGCGCGTGGTGCCGCCGCCCATCAACGTGATCGGTTTGCCGCCTTTGGTTTCCTGCAGCCAGTGCAGCATCATGGCCGACAACAAATGGCCGATATGCAGGGATGGGGCCGTGCAGTCGTAGCCGACATAGGCCACGATGTCTCCCTTGGCGGCGAGCGCGTCGATGCCCGCCGCGTCCGACACCTGATGAATGAAGCCGCGCCACTGCAGCTCATTCATAAAATCCGATTTAAATGTAGTCATTTGTCGGCGACTCTGATCATGCTTGTTTTACGGTATTTGCATCCAGTTGGGGAACCCCGACCGAACGGACTGCCGCCGCAGGGGGCGCTGTGGCATTATAAGATGTGCTTGTTTGATACAAGCCGGGCGTCAGGGCAGGACAAGAGGCGTCGAAGGCTGCAGGCATGATGTTGACCGCACTCGGTCTGATGAGCGGGACCTCGCTCGACGGGGTTGACGTCGCACTGATCGAAACCGACGGAAAGCAGGTCAAGTCGTTCGGGCCGTCCGGCTACCGGTCCTACACCAATGCCGAGCGCAGCCTGCTGCGCCAAGCACTTACCGAGGCCGTCCATCTAGCGCACCGTGACGCCCGGCCCGGGATCCTGGCCGACGCCGAACGTGCCGTGACGCTGGCGCATGCCGAGGCGGTCGCCGCCTTCACCGCGCAGAATCGCATCATGCCGGAAGATATCGACATTGTCGGTTTCCACGGTCAGACCGTGCTGCACCGGCCGGAGCGCCGATTGACGGTGCAGATCGGCGATGCCGCGGCGCTGGCGAAAATGGTCCACATTCCCGTGATGCATGATTTTCGCGCCGCCGATGTCGAGGCCGGCGGGCAGGGCGCGCCCCTCGTGCCGGTCTATCACCGGGCACTGGTGCAATCCGTGCAGCGCGAGGGGCCGACCGTGGTGGTCAATGTCGGCGGGGTCTCCAACATCACCTATATCGACGGCACTGACACGCTGATCGCCTGCGACACCGGTCCCGGCAACGCGCTGCTCGACGACTACATGTTCCGCGTCATGAGCCAGCCGTTCGATTGCGACGGCCGGTTTGCCGCGCAGGGCAGGGCCGATGAGGCCTGGATTGCGCGCGCGCTGGAATTGCCCTTTTTCGCGCTGCCGCCGCCGAAATCGCTGGACCGTAATGATTTCGCCGCATTGAAGCTCGGGGACGTCACGCCCGCCGACGGCGCGGCGACGCTGACCGCCTTCACTGCGGCCACGATCGCCCGCGTGCTGCCGCTATTGCCGAAGGTGCCGAAGAGCTGGATCGTTGCCGGCGGCGGCGCGCGCAATCTGACCATGCTGCGGATGCTGCGCGAGCGGGTTGCGCCCGCGACCGTCGAAGCAGCCGATGCGCTCGGCTGGTCGCCGGACGCGATCGAGGCGCAGGCCTTCGGCTTCCTTGCCGTGCGCGGGATGAAGGGCCTGCCGCTCAGCTATCCCGCCACGACCGGCGTGCCTATTCCTATGACCGGGGGCATCATCGTGCGACCTTAGGCCGTTAGATGCAATTGCATCCTTTCTTGACTGTTTCATGCAAATGCATTTAGGTGCATGCGAGTGCTTGAAACCAGCGAGGAGTTCGCCATGGCCGCGTTGAAACTGATCAGCCACAAGCTCTGTCCCTATGTGCAGCGCGCGGTGATCGCGCTTAACGAGAAGGGCGTCGCCTTCGAACGGATCGATATCGATCTCGCCAACAAGCCGGACTGGTTCCTGAAGATATCGCCGCTCGGCAAGGTGCCGGTGCTGACGGTTGCGACCGACAAGGGCGAGGTGGCGCTGTTCGAGAGCAACGTGATCTGCGAATATATCGAGGAGACGCAAGCCGGCGCCAAGCTGCATCCGCAGGACCCGCTGGCGCGCGCCGAACATCGCGCCTGGATGGAATTCGGCTCTGCCACCTTAAGCGATCTCTGGGGCCTCGAGATTGCCAAGGATGCCGCGACCTTCGAGGCCAAGCGGGAGGCGGTCACTGCCAAATTCGCCCGCGTCGAGGCGGCACTCGGCGCGGGTCCGTACTTTGCGGGCGAGAAATTCAGCCTGGTGGATGCGGTCTTCGCGCCGATCTTCCGCTATTTCGATGTGTTCGACCAATTCATCGACCTTGCGGTGTTCAACGACATGCCGAAGGTGCGGAAGTGGCGCGCGGAGTTGGCGAAGCGTCCGAGCGTGAAGGCCGCGGTCGGCGCCGACTATCCGCAATTGCTGCGCGCCTTCCTCAAGCAGCATGACGCGCATGTGTTGAAGCTTGCGGCGTAACGCGCCGCAGCGCCGTAGGATGGGTAGAGCGAAGCGAAACCCATCGCCTTCACGACACGCGGCCCGAGTGATGGGTTTCGCTTCGCTCTACCCATCCTACGAGCCGCACTGCCTTAGGTCGCGTGGACAGTTATCTTAGCCAGAGCAGAGTTGCGGCGATAGCGACGACAGCGAAGTAATTTCGTGCGGTTTTTTCGTAGCGCGTAGCAACG
>NZ_JCAMOR010000051.1:0-54790 GCF_059512385.1 Bradyrhizobium sp. Crot121
TTCGCCGGTATCCTGCAAGCCGATTGCTACAACGGCTTCGAGCCGCTGTTCGACCCGCAGAAGAAGGTGCTGCCGATCACGCCGGCGTTTTGCTTTGCCCATGCGCGGCGGGGCTTCTTCGAGCTGGCTGACATCGAGAAAAATGCCCGGGAAGGTAAGAAGGGCAAACCGGTCTCTCCGATCGCGCTGGAGGCGGTCAGACGCCTCGATGCGTTGTTCGAGATCGAGCGCGCCATTAACGGCCGCGGCGCCGACGAGCGGCGTGCCGTTCGCCGGGAAAAGAGCAAGCCGCTTCTCGAGGACATGCACGCCTGGTTGCTGCGTGAGCGCGAAACCCTCTCGCGCTCCTCCGAGGTCCTGAAGCCTATGAATTACATGCTCAGGCGCTGGGACGACTTCGCCCGCTTCCTCGACGATGGCAGGATCTGCTTGACCAACAATTGCGCTGAGCGCGCATTGAGAGGCATCGCATTGGGAAGGCGCAACTGGACCTTCGCCGGCAGCCAGCGCGGCGCCGACCGTGCCGCTATCATGCTGACGATGATCACGACTTGTCGCCTCAACGACGCCGATCCCAAGGCCTGGCTCGCTGACATCCTCGCCCGTATCGCCGATCTTCCCGCGTCGCGTCTGCACGAACTGCTGCCCTGGGAATGGAAACTCCTGCGCCAAGGCGACAAGCCCGCCGATCAGCAGGCCGCCTGATCTTCACGCAACGCCATCATAGAGCTCGCCGTGCCCGCGCGCATGCGTCGATCAGGCGGTCTTCGTCGTATGCGAACGGAAGAAGCGACGGCTGCGCCGTTTCTGTCGTACCATGCCGCCATGGCCGGACTGGCGAACATGGCCACACCGATCAGTGCTGCCGAAAAGAGCTTACTCATTGCGTCCTCCTTTGATTTGCCTCGGGCCTCGGACGAATAAGGGTCTGGAAAATTTAGAGCACCGACCTGGCCCGAGCGATGCTGCACCAACAACCCGAGTGAACCTAAACGTTAGCGCTGCTCTCCAGCGGCGGACTATGCATTTTCGGCAGTTGGACGGATCGGCGTCCCATTTTTCTGGCCCAAAGCTGTTCGCCGGCCGTAAACATAGTTCCGCCTCGTCGGCGGTGTTAAAACGCAGGGACAGTTTGGGGGTGAATTTTCTGCGAAAAGCATCTGTCTGTCGTTGAACGTTAGCTCGCTTTAGCGCAGTGCGCGGATCGCTCTCAGGCGGGTGACGTTGCGTTTGATACGGAGCACCAAATGGATTCCACGCTGGACGGCAAACTCGCGGAAGGGCAGGTGGCGAACCTGCAGGAGCAGATTTCGAACCTGTTGGCGCGCGAAGCGGGAGTCAATCGTTCGGACCCGCCGACCAGCATTGGTCCTTCGCCCTCGCCGACCAGCATGAAGCCGCCTCGCGCCCCCCAGGCAAGGATTCATCGAGCGGCGGATTGGCGCCATGTGGTTTTCGTCGGTTCTCTGTTGGCAGCATCCATTGGTGTCGCTACCTGGTGGCGGTCGTCCTCCGTTCATACGGAGACGATGGCCTCCTCAGACCCAGCACCTCTGACACAGACCGCACCGAAAGACGCTGCGCCGACCAATGTCGCGCCGACTCCGGTCGTCCCGTCGTCCGACTTGGCACAGCAGCTCCAACCGATGGCGCGCGATCTCGCTGCCTTGAGGCAAGCGGTCGAACAGCTCGAGGCGGCGCAAGGGCAATTGGTCCGCGACAACGAAAATGTCGCGAGCCAACTCAAGGCGATCCAGGCAGAAATGGCACGCAACAACAATATCATCGATCAGATCAAGGCGGCCCAGATACAGATGACGCGCGAAAGCGCGACGGTCACCGAGCGGCTCAACGCGAGCCAGGAACAATTGGCCCGCGTCATCGCCAACACTTCAGAGCCAAAGATCAGCCCCGAAGAGCCAAAGGTGACGCTCGAAATACCAGTGCCGCGTCCACGGCCATCGACCAACGTCGCCCAGACGCACAAGCCGGCGCCCGCCCCGGCGCGGCCGCAAGCCAAAAATCCGCAACCGTCATCGGTATGGCCATGGTCAGTGCGCTAGGACGTCAGCGAGCCATAAGGGCGCTTTCTATTGTTTTGGTTTTTTCGGCGCGCGCTTTTTTGGTCCAGCCTTGGTGGACGACTCGGCGTCGTCCCCCTGGCAGGGCCAAGTATCTCTGAATGCTTCGATAGCGACGGTGATCCCCGGTTCCTTCGCTCGATCCGGATTGTTATCAAGATATCGCAGAAGGACCTTGGCGCTCTGCAAAATGCTGCCTTGCGCGGGCGGGCAGGCACGTATGTCAGCCGGCAGATTCGGTGAAAACAGCACTGCAGTCTCGATCATTCCCTCACATGCGCCGGCGGACCGAGCGTCGTCCTGATTGCGAAACGAGTTCTGAACAAACAGCTCGCAAGATCTCTGCGCGTCGGTTCCTTTATCGACAACCGTGGCGCTTGCCCCTCCGATGACCGAAACGACCAGGCCGGCAACAATGATATAGACCCGCATTAGCGTCCCCGAACCGGCGCAATAGCTTACGCGCACTTGATTTGCCGTAGTGGAGCCGCCGCCCGCGCCGTTCGAGGCGGCTCGAACGGCTTAGCTCAAAACAAGGGTCTGATCCATCGCCTCCAAATGCGGGCGACGCTAACTAGAGTGTGATGATTTTTCTTCGAATCATCATCCCGCTCTGTCTTTTGTTTGAGCATGATCTCCGCGCAAACGCTTCGCGTTTGTCGCGAGGTGTACCGATGGGCGCGTCCAATCAAACGAGGCGCACACGAGTGTCGCGTTTCCTCCAAGGAAACCACTCGCTTGAACTCGTTGAAGAGCGCGCAGCTATCCAAACGGTCAGGAAAGCTGGATGAACTCAATACGGAGGAGTCTAGCTCCGATCGGATTCAAGCTGCACCGTTTTCCGTCCACCGTTCAGCTCTCTGAGCTCGTTTACGTATTCCTCAGGCTTTAACAGATGAAACGGAGCCTTCAGGCCCATAAAGGTCGCTATGCGGCCGATAAAAAAAGTGCAGTTGGTGGTTGCCGCATTCCATAGCGGCGAGGTCTCCTGGAGATGCTTGATGTAAGCAAAGACCTTCTTGGCGTCAGCCTCGTTCAAATAGACACGATAGCTCGCCGTCAAATATTGCTCGTCAAGATCGCCATAGCTCGCCCCTGTTTCAGAGGGAACAAATACGAGGTGTCCCAACATGTAGGGCAGCGTGTCGCCGGCCGGAGCCAAACCCGCGACCTCGACCTCCTTTTCGCTCGTCTTTCCGTACCAGACGAAAGCATGACCGTAGGATGCTGCCGTGCGGGCACGAAAATCGACGTAGTAGGGGCCTCTGGCCGTAGCTCTTTGGATCGGCTTAGCGTCTGACCTGGCAGGCGGGGCACTGGGCGTAACCGCAGCCATGCTCTCAGCATGCTTGGCCGCCGGTTTAAGGGAAGCGTCCCGTTGTTGCTGGTCGGAGCGCGCCGCGAGCTGTTGCGCACTCCCGCTCCCGGCCCCCAAGCTCACGGAGGCCGCGAGCACCGCGACCCCAGCAAGACGTTGAAGACCTGGATATTTCCGAGTCATTCCCAGCATCTTCGAATCCTCGCGAATCAAAGATCGGATGCCACAGCTAGTCGATTTACCTCAAACGTGTGCCGTCGGCGCACGACCAGGTACTAGATCAACCTTTGGTCACGACCGGGGCCGCAACCGGATATTTGCCTACCGGGCTCTTGCCGACGGGATATTTGCCCAAGGGATATTTGCCGACCGGCGCAGCTACCGGCTGAGGCTGAGGCCGCGGGAGGTCGGCAGCAGCTGCTGTTCCCACGAAAGCTAGAGAGGCGACACCGAGGATCACGAACTTCAACATCTTAGTCTCCCACTGAATCAGGATACCGTGAAATTCACCCGTCAACAGATAGCCCGACGCTCGCCATGGCAGCAACAATTAGACTGGGCAATTAGCGGTCGCAGCAGCCGTTTGTTGTCAGATGTTGCGGAAATGGCACGGAATTTGAGGCGTTCGGAACCCGGTCGCTTGTGGTTCCCCAGATCCGATACCTGTCAGGACCTGCTTCTGAGTACTGGCGGGAACACCCGACCCGTCCGCGCCATATACGCGCGATAGCTGTCGCCAAAGGTCTCCAACATCATTCGTTCTTCTCGGGCGACGCGGCCAAAGTACAAGATCCCGAAGCCGGCCAGGCCCGCAAAGCCGGCAATCCAATTAGGCAGCAGCAGCGCCTGGGCGATAGCCCACAGCCAAAATGCCGAATACATCGGGTGTCGAACTCTCCGATAAATCCCTTCCGTCACCAGTTTATGCTTCTCCCGCACATCGAGACTGATCGACCAGTTCCGTCCCAGCGCACGATGCGTCAGGTGAAACATACCCAAAGCCGCAATCGCAAAGAAAAGCCCGAGCCAGGCGAACAAGGGATGAAAGCTGTAGGCGGCAAAACGAGGTATCGCTGTCGCTACGTAGAGGAGCGGCACAAGTCCAAGTCCTGTAAGAGATATGAGCAGCAGCGCAGTTTCCACCGGGCCGCGGGCGCTCCATACAATCTTTTCGCGGCGAGAGCGCCGCGCGTACTTATAACGTATGAGGTACCAGCCGATCGCCAAGGCGACGAAAATGGCTTTAGAGATCGTGGGCGTCATTTGAATCAGGCTGCCGCGCCCGGACTTCCCAGCAGTTCGCTTTCCGGCAGCGGCGCGCTCGCAATAAGTCCTCCGTCGCCAGCGATCATGGACAGGGCGCCATCCGGTGCGAGCGTCTGGGATTTAGCTGAAACAGGCCCGCATGTCAGCATAAAGTAATCGTACGATGTTCGCCTGTCATTTCCACTGACGAACTGGTTGTGCAAACGGAAGAAATGGAAGCGGATGCGTCGATACATGTCGTGGTTAAGCATTCGACTGAGTTTCACGATCCTGACGGTCGTTTCGTTTTCCGTCGACAAACCCATTTCGGCCATCGGCCGGCTTTTGTAGAAGTTCAGGGGATCGATGAGGGCCTGATAATCGCCCCAGAAGATCGCGCGCGACTTGGCGACGCGTTCCATCGCCGTGCGAAAGCGTATTGCCTTCGGGTGCAGGCCGACCTTGAGTATGGAGGATCCAACGCTCAAGAACGTGACCGGTGTTTTGTTCCCACCGAGCGCCGGCTCCAGCTTCAAAGCGCGATCAAGCAGACCGACCGCAAGCACGGCGCCAAGGCTGTGCCCCAAAACCAAAATTTCGTCTGCGGCAACGTTGCTCGCCGCAGCCACGAGCTCGCCGGCCAACCTGTCCAGTCTTTGCTCGATTTCTAGATTGCCGTATCGAATGTACTCGCGAGAAAAAATCCAATCATCGAACAGGTCGCCCAGGTGCAGCCAGCGCCACGGACCCGCCAAGGCGGCAGCGAACCCGAAAAGACCGCCACCAGCAGCAATGGCAATCGATCCGGTGATTTTGAATGCAAACGCGCCAATCAAGAAGGCGGCCGCGACGAGCAGTCCGAACATGACGAATGGATAGAGAAAGAAACCTGCGTATCGCCAGTTGGTCAGCGAGTAACGCCAAAGAGTGCCGGAAAAAACGAAATCCAGAAACGTGAGAATGCCGACGGAAATGCGTGAGCCAATGCTTCGACGCCCGAAGGCCTCGATGACGTCATCCCACCGGACCAGACGGTAATCGGTTTCGACCAGCCAATCGGGGCCGGTCGTCGTCACATTCCATCCAATCTGATCGGCGGTATCGCGCAAACCGTCGACGGTCGCTTTCACTGACCAGGTACGTTGGAACCTGGCAATTTCGCGCACAAAGCGTCGTTGCGCGCTGAGATGCGACGTGATTGGATCATAGCCGCCAATATGAAATACCAGCCGCTTCGCTACAGGCTTTCCGATCATCGTCTCGCCTGCGACTATCCGCGGTTTCGACTATCCGCGGATTCATCGTGTTGCTCGCTGTCCACGCGTCAATTGTGATTGCACCGCATAGCGAAGCGTCTGATACCAAGGGTTGTCAAGAGAGAATCGACCAATTATTGGGGGAAGATGTTGACCTGTTTTGCCCTCCGTGCCGGAACCGCTCGACCAATAGCGTCGATTGTGGCGGCCTTGCTTATCGGATTGTCCGGCAGTGCGCCCTCTCAGGCACAGGACGAGTTATCATCTGCGGAGAGATGCCTTTCGGCAAATTTCAACGTCTCGCTGGGTGCACAATTGCCCCGCACGGCGGCGCGTTTGAAATCTGGTGAGCCGCTGAAGATTGTGGCGATTGGATCATCGTCAACAGTGGGACTCTGGGTGCTTAGGTCCGCCGCCACATATCCGGAGGTGATGCGTCGAGAGCTCTCGAGACTTAGATCCAATGCCACGATCGAGGTCATCAACAGCGGTCGAGTCGGCGATACGATTCCAAACAACATCGCACGCTTCCAGCGGGACGTTTTCGCGTACACGCCCGATCTCGTTATCTGGCAGTTGGGTACTAATGACGTCGCCTGGGGGGGCCGGCCGGGCGAAGGGCTCAAGAGAAGCGTTCTTGAAGGGGTTAGGGCACTTAAGGCAGGGTCCTCGGACGTCGTGTTGATGGACATGCAATATGCGCCACAGGTGCTCGCTTCCGCCAGCTACTCGACGATGGAGGGCATCATCGTCGATGTCGCAAAACAGGAAAAGGTCGGGCTATTCTCTCGTTTTGCGCTGATGCGAAACTCGATCACTGCTGGGGTTGCGCAGAGCGAACTCGTGACGTTTGACGGATTGCACAACACAGCCGACGGTTATGACTGCATTGGACGAGCCCTTGCCCGAGCCATCTCGACGAGCGCGCGTTGACAGGCCTGGCTCGGCCGAATCGAACGCTGTGCCTCCGCATGGCCTGGGCGCTGGCGGGGACCGCGGCTCCAGATGCCCGAGAACGCCAAAAAGACCAAATTCTCCTCGACGATCACCGCGACGGCCGCTCACAGTGGATGACAGCAATTCGCGCTGACGCTGTCAGGAGGTGCGCCCATGCACCATTATCTCGGCGAACTTATTGACGTATTACTAGTGCTTGTCGCTGCGTGGATGGTGCTGGCCGTCACCTTTGTTATCTACGCATATTTCGCACGTCTTAAGTACCCGGTGAGCGAATCGGTCTTTGGACGTGTGGTCGTCATTTCCTTCTTCATCATAACCACTTCGATTTGGCTCCCTATTATTGTGGGCGCGCTAGCCCTGTCGCTGGTCGGTCATTTGTGGTCTCGCTTCAAGACAAGGCCACATGTCGACAGCGCCAACCGACACCGATCCTGCAGCACAGATGGTGCTGATCGGCTGGGGTCATGACGCCCCGTTTAAAATGCACCGTCACCGCAATTGGAATCGGCCAGAAGGCGATGCCGACAGGCTTACACGTCAAGCCCGCGTTCTCGGCGGCCTCGCCGGCGCACTGTGAGGGGGCGCCGGATCACTTCTGCTCCCGCATGGGTCGATGCTGCCCGCACTCCTGATGGCGTCTCGCCGAAGTTCCGGCGGAACATGCGATTGAAGTGAGAAACGTCACCAAAGCCGACTGCAAACGCGATATCGATGATGGCCAAATGCAGATGGTGCGGGTCAGTCAACATCGCGAAGGCACGCTCAAGGCGGCATCCTGCAAGATGCTCGGTGAACGACTTTCCGGTCCCCTCGAGCAATTTTTGCACGTATCGCCGCGACATGCCGAGCGCCCCGGCGACATTGTCCAGATCGAAATTGGGATCGCTGAAGCGTTGCGCGATCTCAGCCAGTATCGCCTGCAGCCTGGCTTCCTTCACACCACGGTCCGTCACGATGTTTGCAGCTTCGGCGGTCGGCCCGAGCGTCGCGGCCACGAGATCGAGCAGATGTATGCCGATGGTGGAGGCGAGCTCGGATGACGGAGATTCTTTGAGGTATGCGAGCGAGCGCAGGTAGCGGTCGAGGAGTCTAAGCGCAGGTCCAGGAGGCACCGGCCGACCCGATAGATCTTCCGGCTGCGCAACCAGAGACCTAAGAGCGGCAGCCTGCACGACCACGAATCTGACTCTGGCGCCACGCGGCCCAAATACGCGCAGCGGCCTTCCCCGGTCAATCAAGCAAGCGGAGCCGCCATCATAGACATGCTCCTGGCCTGCATTTGCGAATTGGACCGGTCCAGTCTCGACGATGTTCAGTCCGAATTGGTCACGGCTATCCTTGAGGTGGTGTTTGTGACGGACAAACTCCACCGGCGTTGCGGCCACGCCACAAAGGCCGACCGCGCCGAGCGGCAAGTAGGTGACGTCGATACGCGGGCGCCCGCCGCTGTGATCTATCACGTCCAAGGCGAGGTTCTGCTGCGCAAACTCCTCACGGAACGTGGAGAGCCGCGCGCGCTCCGGCAGCATCTCGGTCGACCATCGCAAAAGGTGAGATGAGGTTGGCATCTCGGCCTCTCGTTTCGAGGCCCCCTCAAGAAATCATATCGGACCGCGCTCGCTGCATGTGTGAAATGGATTACAAAGGGGAGGTAGGCTGCGCGACATGACCGAGCGCGACGCGCTGCTCGCTGTACGGGATGAGCTGGTGCGCGCCCCGCGCAGATTGCGGCGGCCAACGAGACCGCAGCTTTCTTCACTTGCGAGAACAACCAGCCTTTAATGGCGCTACGTGCTGGCCGCAGTCGGAGAGCCTGCAATCGAAAAGTGAGGGCCAATCACCACGCGGCAAATGTTGCGGTAGAGTAGCCGGCGTTCGACATTGCATAATCTTCAACCGGCCGGAGGAACAGCGATGCAATTGCGGGTCTTTGGGCGCACGGGAATGCAGCTTTCGGTGCTGGGCTTCGGCTGCGGCGCGGTGGGCGGGTTCATGGTGCGCGGCGATCCCGTCGACCAGGAGCGCACCGTCGCGCGGGCGATCGCCGCCGGCGTCAACTACTTCGACACAGCCGTGCAGTACGGCGATGGTGAATCGGAAAAGAACCTTGGCCGCGTCCTGCAAAGGCTGAAACCGGCCAATGTGGCCGTCGGCACCAAGGTCCGGTTGCCGCCCGGCGAGTTTGGCCGGATTGCGGACGCCGTCAGGATATCGCTCGAAGGCAGCCTGGCGCGACTGCGTCTTGACCGGGTCGACGTCTTTCATCTGCACAATGCGATTACCGGGAACGGGGGCGGATCGGCGCTGAGCGTCCGGCAGGTGCTCGACGACGTGGTGCCGGCGTTCGAGCGGCTGCGTCAGCAGGGGAAGATCCGTTTCCTCGGGATGACGGCCGTCGGCGACACGGCGGCGCTGCAGCAAGTGATCGATGCCGGCGTCTTCGACAGCGCTCAAATCGTCTACAACATGCTCAATCCATCTGCCGCCGACGATTTGCCGCCGAGCTATCCGGCGCAGGACTACGGACGATTGTTCGATCACACCAAGGCCGCCGGCGTTGGCGTCGTGGGCATCCGCGTACTGGCCGGCGGCGCGCTGTCGGGCTCAGCCGAGCGTCATCCGATTGCGGGTCCCGCGCCCGAGCCGATCGGTTCGGCGATGAGCTACGATGCCGATATCGATCGCGCACGCCGTCTCATCGCGCTGGTCACGGAGGGGTTCGCGGCGAGCCTGACCGAAGCCGCCACGCGATTTGCAATATCCCATCCGACGATGGGCACGATCCTGGTCGGCATGGCGACGCCGCGGCAGTTCGAGGACGCACTCGCAGCGGTCGAGAAAGGGCCACTGCCGCAAGCTGCGCTCGACAGGCTTACAGCACTGCAGCAGGCATTTTCCGGCGAACCACGATGATCGTTGCCGGGCCACACTCCTTGCCTACCGTCCGAAGTCCGATTATCAGGGCAGTAGGTCGAGGCAAGTGCGCTCGGCGCCACCGCTATTTAATTACAGGACCGACAGGATTTCCTGTCATTTTCAAGGTCCAATCGAATTTCTTGAGCGAGTGCGATGTCAGTTGCCGTGCAGCATATCGTCGACGTCTCCGTGCGGCTGAACAACCGTGAGGGACTCGAGGACGTCCTGTTCTCGAACGCTGACAATGGACCAGAGATTGCGGCAGCGGCCGCTTAACGACTGATAGCCAGGATTCAATTCGACGCTATGGAAGAATGCGATCTTCTCATTGCGCTGCTCCGCATAAGCCATGACTTGGCAACTCGTCACGGGCAGGTCGTCCGTCTCAGGGCGGAACTGGACCGACTGTCTCGGCCGGAAGCGATTTCCCGCTGTCCGAGAGCGGACGAACGCGACCTCGCGACCGCAACCGATTTCCTCGCAACATTTCGCCCGAGCGTAGACACCGCACTGAAGCGGCGCATCAAGTGATATCGGCTAGAGCATTTTCGGTTCTGATTGAATCAGAACCGAAGCTCTAGATTCTTGTTTTGACGCGTTTTCTTCACGCGAACCGGTGTCCACCCTCGGATCAAGTCCGAGGGCATGCTTCGCTCGAAAGCGCTCTAGCTCGGCGCAAAATCGGAGATTTACGCCTGGGCGTCGCCCCGACCGTTGGGCTGAGGGGGCGAGGGCTCAGCCGCTAATCAATCAGAGACTGTGTTGCTTTGCAACATCGCGACTGCGTCGCTTATTTGATATTGCTATTATTATCGCGAATGTTAATATTTAATTAAATAGGGGGGCGAGGAGATTAAATATCATGCTTTGGATGTCTTGGACGAAATTCGCACGTTTGTTGTCTCTCAAAAGCGTTCTTGGCGGACTGGCTGTGGTAGGGATCGCGACCACCGGTTACGTCCTCAACGGAGATGGCAGTCCTGGCAATTGGACCGATGGTGGCGTCCATGGCGCTCCTGGTAGCGTCCATGGCGCTCCTGGACCTGTCGCTGGCGCTGGACTTCCTCTTGCTCTTGTTGCAGTCGGGTATGGCGTCTATCGTCTCGTAAGGCGTCGTCACAAATCGCACTGACAACTCCCTCACCTGAGGGCATACGGCCGAGCACATGGCGTGGCCATCCCACGCCGTTTGAGAAAAGCCGATGCTGTGCCTTTCGCGACAGGCGTGGCCCTTCAGTCTGCGGGATTCTAAGTGGACCGCCCGTGCGCGCCTTGAAGGCCTCGGAATTCACGTTAGATATGGCGCGGGGGGTCCTGAAAGGGAGCCCACTCAATGACGCCACGTTTTGTTTTCTTCGCCTTTTCCATAGCATTCGCTTTGGCAGCGATTTTTGCGGCGATTACGACTGCCAAGCAGATCCATAGCTATCAGGCCACCATAGCGGGACAGGCAATCTGAGCCGCATGGTAGGGACTCGACTGATACTGACTCCGCAATCACGTGGAGTGCTACCTGCCATCGTAGCCCCGGTCGAGCTGCACGGCGCGGTGGCGGAGTTGCGGGAGATTCGTGGCGGGTAGGGTGGGCAAAGCGCAGCGTGCCCACCTCTCTTGCACCGAACGTGGATGGTGGGCACGCTGCGCCTTGCCCACCCCACGATCGACGCTTACAGCGTCACCACGATCTTGCCGAGGTGCTTGTTGGCTTCCATGTGCTCGAACGCCTTGCCGATTTCGTCGAACTTGTAGACGCGGTCGATCGGCAGTTGCAGCTTGCGCGATTCCACCGCGCCCCAGATGTCCTTGCGGACCTCGTCGAAGATCTCGCGGATCTCCTCGATGGTGCGGGTGCGGAAGGTGACGCCGATATAGTGGATGCGGCGGGCCGCGTGCAGGTCGAAGTTGAAATCGGCATGGGTGCCGCCGAGCCGGCCGACATTGACGATGCGGCCCTTGATCTTGGTCGCAGCGAGGTTCTGGTTGGCGGCCTTGCCGGAGACCTGGTCGATGATGAGGTCGACGCCTTCGCCGCCGGTTGCCTTCAGCACCTGCTCGACCCAGGTGGGGTCGCTGGAATCGATCGCGAGATCGGCGCCGAAATCCTTCAGCCGGCCGCGCCGCATCGCGTCGGTCGAGGAGCCGATCACGAGCTTCGCGCCCTTGAGCTTGGCGATCTGCATCGCCATCAGCCCGACGCCGGAACTGGCACCCTGGATCAGCACAGTCTGTCCCCCCTGGAGCGCGCCATTGGTGACGACGGCGTTGTGCATGGTCGCGAGTGCGACGGGGAGGGTGGCGGCGTCCTCGAAATTCATGTTCGAGGGCGCGCGGAACAGCCGGCCGTGATCGGCAAGCGTGTATTCAGCAAAGGCGGCGCTGCCGGAACCCATGATCTTGTCCCCGACCTTGACGCCCTTGGCGTCAGGTCCGAGCTCGGCAACCTCGCCGGCCCACTCCATGCCGAGCACGGTGCCGACGCCGCCCGCGCTGCCATGGGCATGGCCCTTGGTCATACCGAGATCGGCGCGGTTGAGGCCGCAGGCGTGAACCTTGACCAGCACCTGCGTACCCTTCGGCGTTGGCTTGGCGACGTCGGTGATCTCAGCGCCATTGGCGCCATAGACATAGGCTTTCATCGGCTCTTCTCTTTGGTTGGGCAGCAAGACCGCTCTAGATTCTTGTTTTGACGCGTTTTCTTCACGCGAACCGGTCTCCACTTCGCTCGAAAATGCTCTATTCGGCGGCCTGGCGCTGCGCCCCCGAAATCATGCTCTCGAGACGGCCGCGGATGATCGCCTCCGCATCGCGTACGATGCGCGATACCAGTTCGGCGCAGCTCGGGATGTCGTGGATCAGGCCCTGCACCTGGCCGGCCGACCAGATGCCTTCGTATCGGCATCGCCGCTAGCGTAGACCATCTTGCCGCGGGCGCCGGCGACGAGTTCGCGCACGTCCTCGAATTTCGCGCCTTCCTTCTCCATCGCGACCACCTTGGTCGAGATCGCGTTCCTGGCGACGCGGGAGGTGTTGCGCATGGTGCGGAAGATCAGCTCGGTCTCGCGCTCGTCATTGGCGACGATGCGCTCCTTGACGAGCTGATGGATCGGGCTCTCCTTGGTGCACATGAAGCGTGTGCCCATGTTGATGCCGTCGGCGCCGAGCGCCAGCGCAGCCGCCAAGCCGCGGCCGTCGCCGAAGCCGCCGGAGGCGATCATCGGGATCTTCACCTTGTCGGCCGCGCAGGGGATCAGGATCAGGCCGGGGGTGTCGTCCTCGCCGGGATGACCGGCGCATTCGAAGCCGTCGATCGAGATCGCGTCCACGCCCATGCGCTCCGCCGACAGCGCGTGGCGGACGCTGGTGCATTTGTGCACGACCTTGACGCCGTGCTTCCTGAACTCGTCGACATGTTCCTGCGGCTTGTTGCCCGCGGTCTCGACGATCTTGATGCCGCTCTCGATGATGACCTGGCGGTATTCCGCGTAAGGCGGCGGCTTGATCGCAGGCAGGATGGTCAGGTTCACGCCAAACGGCTTGTCGGTCATCTCGCGGCAGCGCGCGATTTCCTTGCGGAGATCATCGGGCGTCGGCTGGGTCAGCGCCGTGATCATGCCGAGCGCGCCGGCATTTGCGACGGCAGCGACGAGTTCCGCGCGTCCGACCCATTGCATGCCGCCCTGCACGATCGGGTGCTCGACGCCGAAAAGCTCGGTGAAGCGTGTCTTGATCATTACTGCCCTCTGTTTCCCCGGCGCGGACCACCGCGCGCTGTTTATCGAGAATTTCGGACAGCAGGATGCCGTCGCCCCCTGCAAAAGTCCACGGGGGCGGGTGATGGTCAGGGCAACGCCATCATGCAAAAGCGCCGCGTTGTTTCCGCAAGGCGGAACAAGAGCTTCGGTTCTGATTGAATCAGAACCGAAGCTCTAGATTCTTGTTTTGACGCGTTTTCTTCACGCGAACCGGTATCCACCCTCGGATCAAGTCCGAGGGCATGCTTCGCTCGAAAACGCTCTAGCCGGATCGACCCAAAGTCCTCGAATGAAGGGGTTCACGCCATTGGCTTCAGGTGGCGTCGGCTACTGCCTGAATTCGTTCGTGAGCTCGCCGATGCCGTCGATTGCCACCGTTACGGTGTTGACCGGCTCCTTCATGACGCCGACGCCGACCGATGTGCCGCAGGCGATGAGATCGCCGGGCAAGAGCGTCATGTCGTGCGATATCTTGCTGACGAGCTCCTGCGCGCTAAAGATCATGTCTGATATCGGGTAGTTCTGGCGCTCGGCGCCGTTGAGGATGGTGCGCACGACGAGGCTTGCCGGATCGACCCCTGCGGTGATGACGGGGCCAAACGGGCCGTAGCCGTCAAAGCCCTTGGCGCGGGCCCATTGCGCAAACGTTTTGTCGCGGTTGAGGATGTCGTTGGCGGTGACGTCGTTGACGCAGGTGTAGCCGAAGATGAAGTCGTCGGCCTCATCAGGAGAGACGTTGGTGCAGGGCTTTCCGATCACGATGCCGAGCTCGCCCTCATAGGTAGTCTTGCCGTCATAGGAGAGGGGGCGCTCGATCACGGCACCCGGCGCGGTGACGCTGGTGGTTGCTTTCAGCAGATAGAGCGGCTCGGCCGGCTCAGGTTGCTGCAGCTTGGCGGCGAGCGCGTGAAAATTATTCCAGAGCGCGACGATCTTGCTTGGCTCGGAGGGGGCGAGCAGTTCGACGTCCTCCAGCGCGAATATTCGTCCGTTCGGCTTGGAGATGCCGAACATCTCGCCGTCATGCACAGCGATGCCGGATGGCGTCAGCGCGCCGAAGCCGGTCTCACCCTGGCGGCGGAAGCGAAGCCAATGGGTCACGTTACGCTGCGACATCACGTGACCGCCGCAACTTTTGCTTCCGGCGACGGAAGCACCCTTCCGTCGTAGAGCCCGGCGATCCGGGCGCGCTGGGCAGCGAGCGCCAGCATCGCATCCAGCGACGGCGTCGGAATGCCCGTCAGGCGTCCCATTTCCTGAACCACGGTGACCAGCGGATCGATCTCCATCGGGCGGCTGCGCTCGAGGTCCTGCAGCATCGAGGTCTTGTGGGCGCCGACCTTGCGCGCGCCTTCGATGCGGCGTTCGACGTCGACACGGAACTTGACGCCGAAGGTTTCGGCGATCGCCTGCGTCTCCAGCATGATCGCTTTCGACAGCGCGCGGGTCGGCGGATCGGAGCAGATCACGTCCAGGGTCGCATGGGTGAGGGCGCTGATCGGGTTGAAGCAGACATTGCCCCACAGCTTGAGCCAGATCTCGTCGCGGATGCGCTCGAGCACGGGCGCCTGCATGCCCGCCTTGGTGAAGACATCAGACAGACGCTGCACGTCCTCGGTGATTTCGCCGGAGGGCTCGCCGAGCGGAAAGCGGTCGCCATAGACGTGGCGGATGACACCGGGCGCCTCGATCTCGGTGGCGGGATAGACGATGCAGCCGATCGCGCGCTCGGGGCCAAGCTCGCGCCACTGCCGGCCGCCGGGATCGATGCTCTCCAGCGTCGAGCCCTGGTGATCGCCGCCGTGCTTGTGGAAGTACCAATAGGGGATGCCGTTGACTGCGGTGACGACGCGCGTGCGCGGCCCGAGCAGCGGCTGCATCCGTTCGAGCACGCCGGTGATCGAATGCGCCTTCAGGCAGATGATGACGAAATCCTGCGTGCCGAGTTCGGCCGGATCGTCGGTGCAGCGGGGATGCACGATGCGCTCTTCATCGCCGATCAGGAGCTTCAGCCCGTTCGCCTTCATGGCCGCGAGATGGGCGCCGCGTGCGACCAGGCTCACCTCCACGCCCGCGCGCGCAAGCTGCACGCCGAGATAGCCGCCGATCGCGCCGGCGCCGTAAATGCAAATCTTCATGGGATGTTTCGCAAAAGAGGCGGGGTTGATGTTTCAGCGCTGGTCGTGCGCCGGTGCCGAGGACGTCTCAGACCGGCGCGCTGACGCTGGGGTGCTTTCAAGCCGGAATGGCTTCCCGCGCGGCGATCGCCTGCTCGTCGAATGCGGCTGCGATGTCGCGGATGCTGATGACGCCGATCAGGCTGTAATCGTCGATCACCGGCACGTGGCGGATGTTGTGCCTGTTCATGAGGTGACGGATATGCTCGAGCGAGTCGCGCGAGGTGCAGGACACGAGCTGCTGCACCGAGATGAAGTGCGACACGCGCATGTTGGCGCCGGCCGCGCCATGCTCGGCGATGGCGCGCACCACGTCGTGCTCGGTGAACATGCCCACCGCCGTGTTGCCCTCGGTGCGGACGACATCCTTGACCACCAGCGCGCTGATATTGCCCGAACGCATCAGTTGCGCGGCGATCGCCACCGTCTCGTTCATGCGAACCGTTGCGACACGGGCGGCTTTCTTGCGCAGAATATCTCCGACTTGCATGGCAACCTCCTTGGGTTCGTTAACGCTCGCAAGTCTGGTATACAAAATGCCAATTGTCAACGCAGCTGGAGTAGATGCCTTCAGAAAAATATAGCAAAAACAGTAAGTAACACTGACGCTTTCCATCCGATGGACGACGGCGTCTCGCTGATCCATATCGTTGTATTTTGTATTCCTTTGAATTTTGGCAAAAGAAAAGGCGCACCGGAGTGCGCCTTCGCTGGTCGCAGCGGCTGCGATCATGCTGTCGTGACACTGCGCGCGGTCGCCTCTGCCGCCGCTGTCTCGTTGCCCAGGATGAAGGCGCGTCGCATCGGCCTGATCACGAACAGCGCCATCAGCGCCGCCGTCGCGTTGAGCGCTACGCCCATCACGAACACGGCGTGCCAGCCAAAATTCTTGGCAACGATGCTGGCGAGCGGCACCAGCAGCGAGGCGGTGCCTTTCGCCGTGTACAGCATGCCGTTGTTGGTGGCGGCGTACTTCACACCGAAGGTGTCGCCGCTGGTGGCCGGAAACAGGCTGTAGATCTCGCCGAACACGCCGAAATAGACCGCGGTCGCGAGCACGAACACGATCGGATGGGCGCCATAGGTCGAGAGCGTCAGCAGCATCAGCGCGCCCGTGCCGAACGCGATGAACATCGTGTACTCGCGGCCGATATTGTCGGAGATCCAGCCGAACAGCGGGCGGCCGAATCCGTCGAAGACGCGATCGAGCGAGATCGCAAACGTCAGCGCCGCCATCTGGATGCCAGCGAGCGAGACCGGCGTCTTGGCAATCTGGAAGTCGTCGGCGATCGGCGCGATCTGTGCGGCGGTCATCAGGCCGCCAGAGGCGACCATCACGAACACCAGATACATCACCCAGAAGATCGGGCTGCGCAGCACCTGCGGCGGGGTAAAATCAATCTTGGTCTGCGGCAGGTTGAGCTGCTTCTTTTTCGGAGGGATCGCGACGGATGGCGGCCGAATGAAGAAGGCGAGCACGCACACGATCAGGCCTTGCCCGATGCCGAAGTCGAAGAAGGCTGTCTGGTAGCCGCTGGCGGCGATCATGCTTGCGATCGGCACCACGGTGAGCGCGGCGCCCGCGCCGAAGCCGGCGGCGGTCGCGCCGGCAGCGAGGCCCCGACGGTCCGGAAACCATTTCAGCGCATTGCCGACGCAGGTGCCGTAGACGGCACCGGCGCCCATGCCGCCGATCACGGCGGCGGTATAAAGCAGCGCCAGCGAATCCGCGTAGGAATTGAGGACCCAGGACAGCGCGATCATCACGCCGCCGAACATGATCACCATGCTCGGCCCGTATTTGTCGACGAACCAGGCTTCGACGGGGACGAGCCAGGTCTCGGTCACCACGAAGATCGTGAAGGCGAGCTGGATGCCCGCACGGCCCCAATGATGCTTCGCGTCGATCGGATCGACGAACAGCGTCCAGCCGTATTGCAGGTTGGCGATCATCGCCATGCAGACGATGCCCATGGCGAGCTGAAACCAGCGGAAGCCGCTGGACGAAGGTGTCGAGGGTGCGGTGGCGGCGTTGCTTAAAACCATCAAGTCCTCCCGAGCGCGTGCCTGCGGTTGCGGCCTTCTGTCGCAAGTTTGTGACTTATCGTCGCAAGCACCGGGTGGATGTTGGTATACTATATCCCACAATGCAAGCCGAACTTGTGCTGCATTGCGGTATAGGCCATGCCGCAGCTCGGCGGTCACGGCGAGTTCGGAAAATCGGAAGCGCAGCAAAAAAGCGCCCGGCTGTGGGCCGGGCGCTTCATACCAA
The DNA here is from genome assembly GCF_059512385.1 of Bradyrhizobium sp. Crot121. NCBI lineage: Bacteria > Pseudomonadati > Pseudomonadota > Alphaproteobacteria > Hyphomicrobiales > Nitrobacteraceae > Bradyrhizobium > Bradyrhizobium sp. Crot121. The sequence goes on from NZ_JCAMOR010000051.1 coordinate 17,978, forward strand.
GTCTGTTGCGCGATCTACGATGCGCCCGATTTTTCCACCACGACCTTGCGCCATGGCTTCAGCACGAGGATGGCGAGCAGCGATGCCAGGATGTTGGCGCCGGCGGCGATGAGAAAGACATTGTCCCAATTGCCAGCGGACTGCTGCACGTAGTTCGCAAGCGGCACCAGCAGCGCGGCCGTGCCCTTGGCGGTGTAGAGCAGGCCGGCATTGGTGGTCGCGAATTTCGAGCCGAAGGTGTCGGTGCAGGTGGAGGGGAACAGCGAGTAGATCTCACCCCAGGCGAAGAACACGAAGCCCGACAGGATCACGAACCAGATCGGATCATGACCCCACATGTAGAGCGCCCAGATGCCGATGCCCTCCATGCCGAAGGCGATGAACATCGTGTTCTCGCGGCCGATCATGTCGGAGATCCAGCCGAAGAACGGACGTGTCAGGCCGTTGAGGACGCGATCGATGGTCGCGGCGAAGGTCACGGCGGTCATCGTCATGCCGATCAGGGTCACCGGGACGCTGTCGATCTTCCAGTCCACAGCGATCGGCTTCAGGTTCGCCGTCACCATCAGGCCGCCGGCGCCGACGATCACGAACATGAAGTACATCAGCCAGAAGATCGGCTGGCGCAGCACTTCCGTCGGCTGATAGTTGCGCCGGCTCTGAACCAGATTGGCGTTCTGCGCGACCATCGGAACCTGTCCGGACTTCGGCGCGAGCAGGAAAAAGGAGAGCAGCACGATGATGATGCCCTGGCCGAGACCGAAATAGAGGAAGGTGGTCTGGAAGCCGGAGTCCTTGATCATCGCCTGGATCGGCGCGACCGTCAGCGCCGAGCCTGCACCGAAGCCGGCTGCGGTGATGCCGGCCGCCAGACCGCGCTTGTCGGGAAACCATTTCAGCGCGTTGCCGACGCAGGTGCCGTACACGCCGCCGGCGCCGATGCCAGCGATGATCATGCCGAGATAGTAGCCGTTGAGCGAGGTCGCCTGGGCATTGATGGCCCAACCGATGGCGCAGAGGATGCCGCCGACGAGAACCACGATGCGCGGGCCGTATTTGTCGACGAACCAGCCTTCGACCGGCACCAGCCACGTCTCGAACAATACGAACAGGGTGAATGCCCACTGGATCGAGGCGCGATCCCAACCGAATTTTTTCTGAATGTCGGGGACGAAGAATGTCCACCCGTATTGATAGTTGGCGATCATCACCATCGCTGCGACGCCGATCGCAAGTTGTGTCCAGCGAAAGGTATCGCTGACACGGGCGGTTGGCGGAGCCGCGGCCTGCACCATCTCTGTCATAGGTCCTCCCAAGGCGCGCCTCTGTTATCTTATGTCCCGAACGCGCGGCGGCTATCTTGGTATTTAATATGCCAACATTCAAGCATCGGTGTGAGGCGCGCGCAAATGTCGCAGGCGTGCGTTGGTACTCGGCCTCAACAACAACTTGGCTCAACCGAACGGGTTCACGTCAAACGCAAGACGATGGTCCACAGCGCAATTTCTATCGACGCTGTGAAGCGACTGGATTCACGCAAGAATCGTCGCGGGTGATCTGAAGGTCAGCTCTGGAAAGCGAGTTCGGCACGCCCGCTTTGGACTGGCGGATCCAGGAGGTCTGCGAGCGGGTAGGTGGGACGCGAGAAGTGCGATAACACCGATCGCCCAGCCGTTCAGAGTCCTGGCATTTTATATCCCAGATTTTGAAGGGGCCGCGCCTCAGGCGGCCGCTGTTCGCAGCCGGCTGTAGCCTTCCTGAATCGCGGACCAGAAAAGGGCAACGAGCCCGAGGATCATGATGGTGCTGACCAGCCCATTTGAGAAAAATACGGCGAGCGAGCCTTGCGATCCGAGCAGCGATTGCCGGAATGCCTCCTCCGCCTTGTCGCCGAGCACAATGGCCAGCACCAAGGGGGCGAGAGGATAGTTGCACTTCTTGAGCAGATAGCCGAGCACGCCGAAGACCAGCATCAGCATCACGTCGAATGTGCTGTTGTGAACCGAATAGGCGCCGATTGCGCAGAGCACCAGAATAAGGGGCGCAATGATGCTGAACGGCACGCGAAGGATCGCGGCGAATATCGGCACGCAGGTGAGCACGACGAGCAGGCCTGCGAGATTGCCGAGATACATCGAGGCGATCAGACCCCAGACGAATTCCTTCTGCTCGACAAATAGCATGGGGCCGGGCTGCAGGCCCCAGATCAGCAGGCCGCCGAGAAGAACAGCCGCCGTCGGAGATCCCGGCACTCCGAGCGATAGCATTGGCAGCAATGCCGAGGTGCCGGCGGCGTGAGCTGCCGTCTCCGGCGCGATCACGCCCTCGATTTCTCCCTTGCCGAAATTCTTGCCGTTCCTCGCCAGCCGCTTGGCGATGCCGTAGCTCATGAAGGATGCCGGCGTTGCTCCGGCCGGCGTGACACCCATCCAGCACCCGATCAGGCACGAGCGCAATGACGTCACCCAATATACGGGCAGCTCTTTCCAGGTTTGCAGCACCACGCGCAGATTGATTTTCGCGTTGCCGCCGCGGAAGCTCAATCCTTCCTCCATTGTCAGAAGGATCTCGCCGATACCGAAGAGGCCGATGACGGCGATCAGAAAATCAAACCCGTTGAGAAATTCGGTGATCCCGAACGTCAATCGCAACTGCCCTGTGATCGAATCGAGGCCGACGGCCGCAAGCGCGAAACCGATCATCATCGCGGCGATGGTCTTGAAAGGCGGCTCCTTGCTCAGCCCGACAAAGCTGCAAAACGCCAGGAAGTACACAGCGAATTTTTCCGCAGGACCAAATCGCAGCGCGAAGCTTGCGACCAGCGGCGCAACCAGCGTGATCATGGCGACAGCGAACAGTGCGCCCACGAACGAGGAGGTGAAGGCTGCCGTCAACGCTTCGCCAGGCTTGCCCTGCTGTGCCATCGGATAGCCATCGAACGTCGTTGCCACCGACCAGGGTTCACCGGGTATGTTGAACAGGATCGAGGTGATGGCCCCACCGAACAATGCGCCCCAGTAGATGCAGGATAGCATGATGATCGCCGATGTCGGCGGCATGCTGAAGGTCAGCGGCAAGAGGATCGCAACGCCGTTTGCGCCGCCGAGCCCGGGAAGCACGCCAATGATCACCCCGAGCATGATGCCCACGACCATCAGCATCATGTTGTAGGGCTGCAGGGCTACGGCGAAGCCGTGAAAAAGATTGGCGAGTTCTTCCATTTCGATACGTCCTGCAATAGCGAACGGCTTCTATAGGCCGAGCCATTCCTCGATAGGGCCTTTGGGAAGGGGAACGAGGAACCAGCGTTCGAAGACAAGATAGGTGATGATGGGCATGCCGAACGCCACCGCAGCCGTCGGGAGCCATCGGTAGCCGCCAAGCCACCGCATGAACCAGCCGATGAAAATGATCGAGGCGACATAGAGCCCGACAAAGGGCATCGAACCGACATAGATCGCGGTGGGCACGACCACGCTCATCACCTGGCGAAGTTGTCCCCACTCCGCGAACAATCGGTCGTCATGGTCGCGCAGCGCGCTCCAGAGATTGATGGCGCTCGCTGCGACGATGGAGATTCCAATGTAGAAGGGAAAGAAACCCGCGCGCGGGCCTTCCGCGCCCCAACTGATGCCCGCCTTCACGCTGCCGATGATCACGATGATGCCGAAGGCTGCAATCAGCAGCGTCATACCGGTTTCCATCGTCTTGTGTGTCGGGCCGGCAGCGTCTGATCTACGCGCAGTCATAGAGCCTCCAGGCTGAACCGTGATCTCGGGACAGAGCTTCGGTTCTGATGGAATCAGAACCGAAGCTCTAGATTCTTGTTTTGACGCGTTTTCTTCACGCGAACCGGTCTCCACTTCGCTCGAAAACGCTCTAGAAATTGAGGGGCACGCTCGTGCGAGCGTGGTTGATATCGCCGGATCAATTCGCCGAGGCGAGGAAGCCAGCCTCTTTCATCAATACCTCGTGGCGCTTTTGCTCCGCCTCGACCCACTTGGCGTAGTCGGCCCCGGTCAGGAAAGTGGTGTTGAATGCGCCGCTCTTCATGAAATCCTGCCATTCAGGCGTGGCGCGCACCTTCTTGAACAGTTCGACGTAATATTCGATGTGATCCTTGGTCGCCTTCGGCGGCATGAAGATGCCGCGCAACATCAGATACTCCATCTCGAGACCCTGCGATTTGCAGGTCGGAATATCCTTCCAGCTCTTGCCGTCGGCGATCGGCTCGTCATAGGCCATCGGCTGGGCGTCGAAGACGCAGAGCGGACGGAGCTTGCCGCCGCGCCATTGCGCGACCGCTTCGATCGGATTGTTGACGGTCGAATCGACGTGGTTGCCGACGAGCTGAACGGCGACTTCGCCGCCGCCCTTGTAGGGGATGTAGGTGAACTTGGTGTCGATCGCCTTCTCGACGGCGACCGTGATGATCTGGTCCTCCTGCTTCGAGCCGGTGCCTCCCATTTTGAACGTGCCGGCCGGCGCTTTCTTTACGGCGTCAACATATTCGCCGACCTTGTTGTAGGATTTCTCGGCATTCACCCAGAGCACGAATTCGTCGAGCGCCAGCATTGCGACGGGGGTCATATCCTTCCAGTTGAAGGGAATCCCCGTTGCCAATGGCGTCGTGAAAAGGTTCGAGAGTGTAATGATGATCTTGTGGGGATTGCCCGATGAGCTCTTCACATCGAGAAAGCCTTCACCTCCGGCGCCGCCGGCCTTGTTGATGACGACCAGCGGCTGCTTCATCAGGTTGTGCTTGGTGACGATGCCCTGGATTGTGCGCGCCATCTGATCGGCACCGCCGCCTGTGCCGGCGGGTACGATGAACTCGACCGGACGAACCGGCTCCCAGGCGGCAGAGACCCCGGTACCGCTCGCGCACAACGCCGCGACGGCTGCCCATGCAAAATGCAGAATGGAATGCTTCATCTGGTGTCCTCCCTGTCGAACTTTGAACGCGCCGCTCTTTGTCGGCTTGCGAGCAACCCGTCTCGATCACGTGCTTCGGGTCATAGGGCGTCTTTCCGGTGATCGATCACCTGTTACGATCGTGCTGCCGATTGGAACTGTATGAGGGCTGTTCAGGCGCGGCATCCGCTTCTTTCGAATAATGCTCGATCCCCTGGAGGAGCCGGGAAGGTTAGATCGCCCTTGGCCTCTTGCGCCGGACTGACGCCCTCAGGCTGGTTGTTGTCGGCTAGCGTACTACTCTAAGGTATGCGACATACCAGCTTGCAAACAATCGGCGTGGTGGACCACTTTCCGAGCTACTTTGTCGCAGTTGGGCCGTCACCGGTCATTCCGGAAGAAAAAGAAATGGCCCCGGAGCAGGGGCCATTCGTTCAAAGAAAATGTGGTTCTCGGCGGCGCTACCTCGACGGCGTTGGCGCCGGAATTGGCATCGCTGCGAAGCCTTAGAGGCCGAAGCGCGGGAGGTCGCCGTTGCGGATGGAGATCTCGGCGCTCTTCATCAGCAGCCGATCGATCGTGGCCAGCAAACGTCCCCACAGCGAGGTCGGGGCCGAAATTGCGATGGAAGCGGTCTTGGACATCATGTCCCCTTCTGAAGTTGCAGCGGAACTACCGCTTCGTGATCTGGGGACAATCTATGTATACCAGATGCCAGCAGCAACGCATTTGTTTGCATAGCAGCATCCGCCTTTTGCAATGCAGCATAGATCAGTTATCAGGCATCCCAAATGGCAAAAAGACCGCCGGGGGTCCCCGGCGGCCTTTGTGTCCAGCTTGATGGCCTTCTTACTCGGCCGCCTGCTTTTGCGGCGGGTCGAGTGCGCCGGAGTCGTGGATCTCGGCGACCTGGTGATCGCTGAAGCCCAGCACCTGGCGCAGAACCTCGTCGGTGTGCTCGCCGAGCAGCGGCGAGCGGAGCACCTCGCTCGGGCTGTCCGAGAGCTTGATCGGGTTGCCGACCGACAGATACTTGCCGCGGGTGGGGTGGTCGACCTCGACCACGGTGCCGGTCGCGCGCAGCGACTGGTCCTCGGCGAGTTCCTTCATCGACAGGATCGGGCCGCAGGGGATGTCGTATTGGTTGAGGATCTCCATCGCCTCGAACTTGGTCTTGGTCGTGGTCCACTGCTCGATGCGCGCGAAGATCTCGTTCAGCCGCGGCAGGCGGGCCGGCGGCTTGGCATAGTTCGGATCGGTCTTCCAGGTGGGCTCGCCGATCACGTCGCAGATCTTCTCCCAGACCGGCGCCTGCGTGATGAAGTAGATGTAGGCGTTGGGATCGGTCTCCCAGCCCTTGCACTTCAGGATGCGCCCGGGCTGGCCGCCGCCGGAGTCATTGCCCGCGCGCGGCACGGCGTCGCCGAACGGAATGCCTTCACCGAACTGGCTGTATTCCTTGAGCGGGCCATGGGCGAGGCGCTGCTGGTCGCGCAGCTTGACGCGGCAGAGGTTGAGCACGCCGTCCTGCATCGCAGCGGTGACGCGCTGGCCCTTGCCGCTCTTGGTGCGGTGGAACAGGGCGGTGACGATGCCGAGCGCAAGATGCAGCCCGGTGCCGCTGTCGCCGATCTGCGCGCCGGTGACGAGCGGCACGTCGTCGCGGAAGCCGGTGGTCGAGGCCGCGCCGCCGGTGCACTGCGCGACGTTCTCATAGACCTTGCAGTCCTCATACGGACCGGGGCCAAAGCCCTTGATCGAGGCCACGATCATCTGCGGGTTGATCTGTTGGATCTTCTCCCAGGGAAAGCCCATGCGGTCGAGCACGCCGGGGCCGAAATTCTCCACCAGCACGTCGCACTTCTTGATCAGCGCGGTCAGGACTTCCTTGCCCTTCGGGTTCTTGGTGTCGAGCGTGATCGAGCGCTTGTTGTGGTTGAGCATGGTGAAATACAGGCTGTCCACGTTCGGGACGTCCTGCAACTGGCCACGCGTGATGTCGCCGACGCCGGGGCGCTCGACCTTGATCACGTCGGCGCCGAACCAGGCCAGGAGCTGGGTGCAGGTCGGTCCCGACTGGACATGGGTGAAATCGAGAATGCGAACGCCCGTAAGCGCCTTAGTCATCTGTCCTCTCCTTGTTACTACCTGTTGCTGTCATGCCCGAGAAGGCGGGCATCCAGTAATCACCATCGATTCAGTCGGGCTCAGTGTTCGCCTCACGATAGCTCGGCGGCTACTGGATTCCCCGCTTTCGCGGGGAATGACGCCGTTCAGTTGATCCGTTACTTCTTCTTCAGAACGCTCTGCGGATTGAGATTGCCGATGCGGCCGCTCTCCGAACCCGCCGCCGGATCGATCACCGCGTTGATCAGCGTCGGCTTGCCGGAGTCCATCGCCGCATTGACGGCACGCTTCAATTCATCCGGCGAGGTCGCGTTGACGCCGACGCCGCCGAACGCCTCGATCATCTTGTCGTAGCGCGCGCCCTTCACGAACACCGTGGTGGCGGGATCGGCGCCGGCCGAATTGGTGTCGGTGCCGCGATAGATGCCGTCATTGTTGAAGACGACGACGCAGACGGGCAGGTCGTAGCGGCAGATGGTCTCGATCTCCATGCCCGAAAAACCAAAGGCGCTGTCGCCTTCCACCGCGAGCACCGGCTTGCCGGTCTCGATGGCGGCTGCGATCGCATAGCCCATGCCGATGCCCATCACGCCCCAGGTGCCGACATCGAGCCGCTTGCGCGGCTGGTACATGTCGATGACGCCACGGGCGAGGTCGAGGGTGTTGGCGCCTTCGTTGACGAGGATGGCGTCGGGCCGCTCCTTGATGACGGTGCGGAGCACGCCGAGCGCGCCGTGATAATCCATCGGCGAGGCATTGCTCATCAGCTTCGGCGCCATCTTGGCGACGTTCTCGTCGCGCTTGGCGTTGACTTTTGTAGTCCAGTCGGCGGGCGCCACCGGCCAGTTGCCGCCCATGCCCTCGAGCAAAGCAGTGACGCAGGAGCCGACATCGCCGACCAGGGGAGCTGCGATCTCGACGTTGGAATCCATCTCCTTCGGCTCGATATCGACCTGGATGAATTTCTTCGGCGCGTCGCCCCAGGTCTTGCCCTTGCCATGCGAGAGCAGCCAGTTGAGGCGGGCGCCGATCAGCATCACCACGTCGGCATCCTTCAACACCGTCGAGCGGGCGGCGCCTGCGGATTGCGGATGCGTGTCGGGCAGGAGGCCCTTGGCCATGCTCATCTGCAGGAACGGCGCGCCGCTCTTCTCGACGAAGCTGCGGATCGCGTCATCAGCCTGCGCGTAGGCCGCGCCCTTGCCGAGGATGATCAGCGGACGCTTGGCGCCCTTGAGCACGTCGAGCGCGCGCTTGACCGCCGACGGGGCAGGGATCTGCGCCGGCGCCGCATCAATCACCTTCACCAGCGACTTCTGGCCGGCTTCGGCGTTCATCACCTGCGAGAACAGTTTTGCCGGCAGGTCGAGATAGACGCCGCCGGGACGGCCGGACACCGCGGCACGGATCGCACGGGCAAAGCCGATGCCGATATCCTGCGCATGCAGCACGCGGAACGCCGCCTTGCAGAGCGGCTTGGCGATCGCGAGCTGGTCCATTTCCTCATAGTCGCCCTGCTGCAGGTCGACGATCTCTCGCTCCGAGGAACCGGAGACCAGGATCATCGGGAAGCAGTTGGTGGTGGCGTGCGCGAGCGCGGTGAGGCCGTTGAGGAAACCGGGCGCCGACACCGTCAGGCAGACGCCGGGTTTCTTGGTGAGGAAGCCCGCGATCGCAGCCGCGTAGCCTGCGTTCTGCTCATGGCGGAACGACAACACGCGAATGCCCGCCGCCTGCGCCATGCGGCCGAGATCCGTGATCGGAATGCCCGGCACGCCGTAGACGGTGTCGATGCCATTCAGCTTCAGCGCGTCGATGACGAGATGGAATCCGTCCGTCAGCTCTTGTTCCGTGCCCGGTGCTTCAGTCGTCTTGGTGGCAGTATTTAGCATGGGCCTTGGTCTCCCTCTGGCTTTTCTGGTTCGGACGAGTTCGTCGTCTTCTGAGTGACGCTTTAAGTGAAAAGTTCTTGTTAAGTGAACAGTTCTTGGCCGTGCGCTTCGACGTAAGCGGCAAGGCCAAGCGTGTGGTCGCGCGCGCGCTTTTCCGCGAGCTCGGTGTCGCGCGCCTCGAGCGCCTCGATGATGCCGAGATGCTCGGGTAGCGATGTCGCGGTGCGATCCTTCCGCCCGATCGTGAGCTGCCGATAGCCGCGCACATGCAACAGGATGTCGTTGGTCATATCGACCAGGACCTGATTCTCGGACAGCGAGATCAGGGCCTGATGGAAGGCGATGTTGGCCTTGGAATATTCCTCGATGTGATCTTCCGGCCGGCGGTCGCTGTTGAAATCCTTGAAGAAGTCGCGCAGCGCCGTGATGTCCTTCTTGCGCGCGGTGGTCGTGATCAACCGTGCGGCCATGCTCTCGAGCGCGGCCCAGGCGCGGATCATGTCGACGATCTCGGTCTTGGTGCGGCGGACCACGACGATGCCGCGGCGCGGCACGGTTTTGACGAAACCGTCCTGCTCGAGCATGGCGATCGCTTCGCGGATCGGGGTGCGGCTGACGCCGAGGCGCTCGGACAAGGCGCGCTCGTCGAGCATCACCGGCTCGGGCGTCGTATAGATGTCCATCTTGAGAATAGCTTCCTTCAAGGCCTCATAAGCCTTGTTCTTGAAGCTCGTCTCTGGCGCGATCCTGACGATCGCAATATCTGCCTCAGCCATAGCAGGCGGTGCCTTGGTTTCCTTAGGTGTTGCCACGACTCGTCTCCTCCGTTTCGGAGACGTCTTCTTAGCAGAAGAAATACCATCAGGTTTTTGGCATGCCAAATACCAGAATGTCAAGTTGCCATTGTTTTCTGCATCAGGCGAGAGAAGACCGGCTTGACTTTTTGGCTTCTGGCATACCAAATGCCATCAAATTTGTCCTGGGAGGAAGCCGATGTCAAATTCAAAGGATGCAGTCCGCAAGGTTCTCGATGCGGTCAAAGCGGACAAGCGCACGAGCCTGACGGCGCCGGAGGGCAAATTGGTCTGCGATGCCTACGCGATCCCGGTCCCGAAGGAGGACGTCGCCAAGTCGGCGTCCGAGGCGGCGCGGATCGCGTCCGGCATGGGCTTCCCGGTGGTGATGAAGATCGTCTCGCCGGACATTCTCCACAAGACCGAGGCCGGCGGCGTCGTGGTCGGCGTCAAGACCGCGGCTGACGCCGAGAAAACCTTTGAGACGATTCTCGCCAACGCCAAGAAGTACAAGGCCGACGCCAAGATCGAGGGCGTGCAGGTCCAGCAGATGCTGGGCGGCGGCACCGAGGTGATCATCGGCTCGATCACCGATGGCTCGTTCGGCAAGCTGGTCGCCTTCGGCCTCGGCGGTGTGCTGGTCGAAGTGCTGAAGGACATCACCTTCCGCCTCGCGCCCGCGACGAAGGAAGACGCGCTGTCGATGCTCGACGGCATCCAGGCGCATGAGATGCTCAAGGGCGTGCGCGGCGGGGATCCCGTCAACCGCGAGGCGCTCGCAGACGTCATCGTCAAGGTGTCGCGGCTGGTCAGCGATTTCCCCGAAATCGTCGAGCTCGACCTCAATCCCGTGTTCGCCACCAAGAAGGACGCGATCGCCGCCGACGTGCGTATCGTCGTCGATTTCGACTACAAGCCGCGCCCGGCGCCGCGACCCACCGAGGAAATCGTCGCCGCGATGAACCGCATCATGCAGCCGAAGGCGGTCGCCGTGATCGGCGCCTCCGCCGAAGACGGCAAGATCGGCAACTCCGTGATGAAGAACCTCATCAACGGCGGCTACAAGGGCGAGATCTATCCGATCCACCCGAAGGCGCCCGAGATCCTCGGCTACAAGGCCTACAAGAGCGTCAAGGATGTGCCAGGGGTGATCGATGTCGCCGTGTTCGCGATCCCCGCGAAATTCGTCGCCGGTGCGCTCGCCGAATGCGGCGAGAAGAAAATTCCCGGCGCCGTGCTGATCCCGTCCGGCTTTGCCGAAGCCGGCGCGCCTGAATTGCAGGCCGAGATCGTCGAGGTCGGCAAGAAGTACGATATCCGCCTGATGGGGCCGAACATCTACGGCTTCTACTACACGCCGGCTAACCTGTGCGCGACGTTCTGCACGGCCTACGACGTCAAGGGCCATGCGGCATTGTCATCGCAATCCGGCGGCATCGGCATGGCGATCATCGGCTTCTCGCGTTCGGCGAAGATGGGCGTTTCCGCGATCGTCGGCCTCGGCAACAAGTCCGATATTGACGAGGACGATCTGCTCGCCTTCTTCGAGCAGGACCCGAACACCAATTTGATCGCGCAGCACTGTGAAGACCTGAAGGACGGCCGCGCCTTTGCGGAAGCCGCCAAGCGGGTCTCAAAGAAGAAGCCGGTGATCGTGCTGAAGGCCGGCCGTACCTCGGCGGGCGCCAAGGCTGCATCGTCGCACACCGGCGCGCTCGCCGGCAACGACAAGATCTATGAGGACGTGTTCAAGCAGTCCGGCGTGATCCGCGCCCGCAGCTTGCGGCAACTGCTCGAATTCGCCCGTGGCGTGCCGGTGCTGCCGACGCCCAGGGGCGAGAACGTGCTGATCATCACCGGCGCCGGCGGCTCGGGCGTGCTGCTGTCCGACTCCGTGGTCGACAACGGCCTGTCGCTGATGCAGATGCCGCCGGACCTCGATGCTGCCTTCCGCAAGTTCATCCCGCCGTTCGGCGCCGCCGGCAATCCCGTCGACATCACCGGTGGTGAGCCGCCGATCACCTATGTCAACACGGTGAAGCTCGGTCTGTCCGATGATCGCATCCACGCGCTGATCCTCGGCTACTGGCACACCATCGTGACGCCGCCAATGGTATTCGCGCGCAACATGGTCGAAGTGAAGAAGGAGATGGAGGCCAAGGGCTTCCTGAAGCCGATGGTGGCCTCGCTCGCCGGCGACGTCGAGGTCGAGGAGGCCGCCGAATATCTCTACCAGCATGGCATTCCGGCCTATGCCTATTCGACCGAACTGCCTGTCGAGGTGTTAGGGGCCAAGTACAAATGGGCGCGTGGCGCTGGCCTGCTGTAACGAATGTGAAAATGCCGCTTCGGAGAAATCCGGAGCGGCATTTCGGTCCAGGGACCGAACAAACTGGCGAATCCGATAGCGAACGCGTCTTCCGCAACGGCTGAAGCAGGTCGCGATGAAGAGGGACGTGATCCGGCGCAAGGCGCTTGCGCCGAAATCCACCACCGACGATTACGAAAGCCGCGACGGCGGCGTACAATCCGTCGACCGCGCGCTCTCGATCATCGAGACGCTCGCCGAAGACGACGAAGGCTACCGCCTGAGCGATCTTGCGATCCGCACGGGGCTGTCGACCTCGACCGTGCATCGTCTGCTGGCAACGCTCGAAAGCCGCCGCTTCGTGCAATTCGACCGCACCGAATCGAAATGGCATGTCGGCGCCCGCAGCTTCACCGTCGGCGCCACCTTTGCGAGGCGCCGCAACTTCACCGCCCAGGCAGTTCCCTATTTGCGCAAACTGCGCGACCTCACGCGTGAGACCGCCAACCTCGCCGTGGTCGACGACGAGTTCATCGTCGTGCTCACCCGCATGGAGAGCCGCGAGATCATGCGTTCGCTGACCAAGGTCGGCGGTCGCGTGGCGATGGTGGCCTCCGGCGTCGGCAAGGCGGTGCTGGCGACATATTCGGATGAGGACGTCAGCGCGATCATCCGCCATCATGGCATGCCGCGCCTGACCGAGAAGACGATCACGCGGCCGAGCGACCTGTTCAGGGAACTCGAACGCGTCCGCCGCCAAGGCTACGCCGTCGACGACGAGGAGGCCTGCATGGGGCTGCGCTGCATCGCCGCCGTCGTCTACAACGATTGCAGCGAGCCGCTCGCGGCGATCTCGGTATCAGGCATGACCAGCCGCCTGACCGACGATAGGCTGGCCGCACTCGGCCAGACCGTGCGCGAGGTGGCCGCCGAGCTGACAGTTGCGCTCGGTGGCGTGATGCCTGCGACGAAGCCTGACTGATCGTTCAGCCGTCATGACGCCGACGCCGCCCTGCGGCGCGACGCGTGCATTTGGCATGGGTCGGAAGATAGCGATCGTCGGGGCTGGTGCCGTCGGCGGGTATGTCGGTGCCCATATGGTGCAGGCGGGCGAGGACGTGACGTTCATCGATCCCTGGCCTGAGCACATCGACCACATGAGGAAGCACGGACTGCGCGTCACCCACGCAAGGGACGTCGCGGAATTCTCGGTTCGCGTGCGCGCGCTGCACGTCACCGACGCGCAGCAGCTCGCCAAGGAGAAGCCGGTCGACATCGCCTTCGTCTGCATGAAATCCTACGATACGGCCTGGGCCACCATGCTGGTCCAGCAGTATCTGGCGCCGGACGGCTATGTCGTGTCGCTGCAGAACTGCATGAATGAAGAGACGATTGCCGGTATCGTCGGCTGGGGCAAGACGCTCGGATGCATTGCCAGCAGCATCACGGTCAACCTGCCTGAGCCCGGCCATATCCACCGAGGCGCCGGCAAGGGCGGGGCGGCGCACACCGTATTTCGCGCCGGTGAAGTGCACGGCCGTCTCACGGCACGGGCGGAGGAGATCTGCCGTCTGGTGGGCTATTCCGACAGCGCCAAAGTCACCGGCAATCTCTGGGGCGAGCGCTGGTCGAAACTGGTCGCCAACGTCATGGGCAATGGGCTCTCGGCCTGCACGGGTCTATCGGGCGGAGACATGTTGCAGAGCGAACCGATGCGCCGTTTCTCCACCCGGCTCGGCAGCGAAGCGATCCGCGTCGGTCAGGCGCTCGGCTATCAATTGGAGGAGATCCTGCACCTGCCGCCCGAGACGATCGCGCGTGCCGGAGAAGGCGACGAGACGGCGATGCGCGCGTGCGACGAGCAGCGCTTCAAGGACGGCAAGCGCACTTCATCCGAGCAGCGTCCCTCGATGGGCCAGGACATGCAGAAAGGCCGGCGCACCGAGATCGAATTCCTCAACGGTTTCGTGGTGCGCGAGGGCGAGAAGATCGGCTTGTCCTGCACGGCCAATGCCGTGCTGACCGACCTCGTCAAGCGCGTGGAGCGCAATGAGCTGAGCCCGGATCCGCGGCACATCACGGAGCTGCGATTGAACTGAGCCGATTTGTTCACCTAGATGTGCTCGCAAGAGCAGAGCAGGGTTGACGTCTGAGCTGGCGGCTGGAGCGGACGAACTCCGTTCCGCTGAAGCGCACAATGGCTGTCTGGAGACACTGCGATACGGAATCTCAGCATTCGTGCGCGACAGCCTGAGAGGGCAAAATGCGCTGGCTGCAAAAAGGCAGCACGTGCTCGAATCGAAGGCAGCAAGAAGCACATCCTGACGGAACGCACGCTCAACAGCGCAATTTCTTGCGCACTTATGCCGTCGCGTTTGGCACGGTGGTTGCTTGAAGTGCATGGTGGACAGGAGACACCATGTCATCGCCCAAAGTGCAACTTCGTTTGAACGGCATCCGTAAGAGCTTTCCTGGAAAGGAAGCAGCGACGCAGGTTCTCGACGGCTTAACCTTCGATATCCATGAGCGTGATTTCGTCAGCATCATTGGCCCGAGCGGCTGTGGCAAGACGACGGTGTTCAATATTATCGCCGGCCTCGTGGATCCCGATGATGGCGTCATGCTCTATCGCGGCCAGGAAGTGGAAAGCTTGCGCGGTCGCGTGGGCTATATGATGCAAAAGGACTTGCTTTTTCCTTGGCGTACAGTGCTGGACAACGTTCTGCTCGGCCTTGAGACCAAGGGCGTCGATCCAAAACGGGCTCTGGATACCGCGAGGGAATATCTCAGCACGTTCGGTCTTTCCGGCTTTGAGAACTCATATCCCAAGATGCTGTCCGGCGGCATGCGTCAGCGCGTGGCCTTGATCCGCACTCTCGTGCTCGATCCCGACATCCTGCTGCTCGATGAGCCGTTCTCGGCGCTCGACTATCAGACGCGGCTGTATCTCGAAGGCATTCTGATGGAGGCGGTGGAAACCTTTCACAAGACCGTGATCCTCGTGACCCATGACATCGATGAGGCAGTGGCGCTTTCCAAGCGCGTGGTGGTGCTCAGTCAACGTCCGGCGCGCGTGAAGGCCGTTCACGACATCGCGTTGAACGAACATTCGCCGATCGCGGCGCGAAGCGATCCGCGCTTCTCCGGTTATTTCCACACGCTCTGCGCGGAGCTCGACATCCAGACCAGGAAGAGTGCATGACGGAAACGGCCCAACTTGTAAAAAACGCGGCGCTCGCTCGCCCACGCGAGAAAAAGCGCCGCAATGTGTTCGATTCTCTTATCGGGCGGAGCGCTCTTCAGATCCTTGCCGTTGTCGGTTTCTTCCTGCTGTGGGAAGCGGCGGTGCGATGGGGATGGTTGTCGGGCTTCCTCGTTGGTCAGCCGAGCGGCGTTCTGCGCAACCTCATCGGCTCCATCGCGAACGGCTCTCTTTTCACTGACACCGGTTACACAATATTCGAGGCAATCCTGGGATTTGCCTTCGGTACCGTGATCGGTTCGGTCATCGGCCTTGCGCTGTGGTACTCGGTGTTCGTGGCGCGGCTGGTGGAACCGTTCATCGCGGCCATCAACTCGGTGCCGAAAATCGCGCTGGCGCCGATCATCATCCTGTGGTTCGGCACCGGCTTGCTATCGAAGGTCGCGCTCGCGATCTCGCTCACCTCCATCGTCGCTCTGATCACCGCCTACCAGGCGGCAAAGGACGCGGACAAGGATCTCCAGGCGCTGCTTTTCTCTATGGGCGCGTCCAAGCAGCAGATCTTCAAGCGGGTGATCGCGCCCTCTACCTTGCCCGCGATCATCGCCACCTTTCGGATCAATATCGGCTTCGCCCTGGTGGGCGCGGTCGTGGGGGAATTCATCTCTTCCCAGCATGGTCTCGGCCACGTCATCTACGTGGCCTCGAGTCTTTACGATCTCAATACGGTGTGGGCTGGCCTGTTCACGCTGATGCTCGTTGGCTTTCTTTTCTACCACTTGGTCGAGGTCATCGAGAATTGGCTGCTTCCCTGGAAGCAACAGCAGGGCGGCACGCAGATCAACGTTTGATCTTCTGTCAGGAGACTTCTAAAATGAGACGGCGAATTCCGAAATTGAGCACTCTTTCCGTTGCCCTCGCTCTTGCGCTCGGCATAGCCGCAGCAGGGCCGGCTTCCGCCGAGATGAAGAAGGCGACCATTTCTCAGGCGTTTCAATCGCTGCTATACCTGCCGCTCTACGTCGGCATGAACGAGGGCTTTTTCGAGAAGCAGGGGCTTGATCTCAACAAGGAGAGCGCCGGCTCCGGAAGCGTTGCTCTCTCGGCCGTGATCTCCAAGAGTGCGCAATTCTCGCTTCATGGACCCGAATGGACAGCTATCGCTGCGTCCAAGGGCGCCCCGGTGAACACGATCGCCAACGTCGTGAATGGCGCCGCGGTATGGATCGCCGCCACGCCCGACTTCAAGTTCGACAGTGTGAAAGATCTCAAGGGACAGAAGATCGTGACTGGCCTGATGCCGACCACCAGCACCTCGCTGTTCATCAAGCTGCTGAAGGAAAACGGCATGGACGCCAGCAAGGACGTGGAGATGATCCAGGTTCCGCTGGGCACCGAGCCCGGCCCCTTCGTTGCCGGCCAGGCCAAAGTGGCGGTCATGTACGAGCCCGGCCTCGACCAGGTGGT
Source organism: Bradyrhizobium sp. Crot121 (assembly GCF_059512385.1). NCBI lineage: Bacteria > Pseudomonadati > Pseudomonadota > Alphaproteobacteria > Hyphomicrobiales > Nitrobacteraceae > Bradyrhizobium > Bradyrhizobium sp. Crot121. Next base: position 34,682 of record NZ_JCAMOR010000051.1, read on the forward strand.
AGCCAAGGGCATGAAGGTGGTGGTCGGCTTCCCGAAACTGTACGGCGCCTATGCCTTCTCTACCATCACCGCGCGCAACGATGTCGATCCGGACCTTGCGCAGCGGCTGACCAATGGCCTCGAAATGGCGGTGCGTTTCATGCACAAGAACGAGGCGCGCACGGTGGAAATCGCTCAGAAGGAATTCCCGAATCTTGAGCCTGCCGTGGTGGAAGCGGCGGTGAAGCGCATGCTTGCCGACAACGTTTACCCCACCAGTGTCGATATCACGCCCGACGCGCTGAAGCTTGCGCTCGAGACGCAGATCGCGCTCGGCAATCTCGCCGCCCAGCCTGACTACAAGACCTTTGTTCCAAGAACCTATATCGAAAAGGCGATATCCACGAACTGAGCTTTTGCTGATCTTCGTCGCCGACCTTCGTCGCCGCGGCTTCGGGCTGAACCCGGAGCCGTTTGCCTTTAGACCTTTCTCACCTCGGTTACAGGTCCATCCGGAAATGAACTTCGCGCAAGACCACTGTGGGGTCGTCGAAATCGTCCGCATGATCGCGGGGGGCTCGGCACAAGCGCAGAACCTGATTGCGGTCAGCCACGCGCGCGCCGCGGCTGTCGAACCCGACCTTCGCGCCTTCACTTATTTGCCGTCCAAACCGCCGATCGTTTCAGCGGGAAATGGACCACTTGCAGGCGTCGCAATAGGCGTGAAAGATCTCATAGACACGGCCGATATGCCGACCACCTATGGCTCGCCGGTGTATGCGGATCACCAGCCGAATGAGGATGCCTGGGTGGTCAGCCGCCTGAAAGATCTCTCGGCAACAGTTCTCGGCAAGACGGTCACCACCGAATTCGCGTGGCGCGAACCCGGCCCCACCCGCAACCCGTGGAATCCAAGGCATACGCCCGGCGGTTCATCGTCCGGCTCTGCGGCAGCCGTTGCAAGCGGCTCGGTGCAAGCGGCGCTGGGCACGCAGACGCTGGGTTCGATCCTGCGACCTGCCGCCTATTGTGGTGTGGTGGGATTAAAACCCAGCTTTGGCACCATCAGCCTGAAGGGCGTCCATCCGCTCTCTCAGTCCCTGGACCACCTCGGCCTGTTCGCCCGCAGTGTGGATGACGCCGCGTATCTGCTGGCGCTGCTGGCGGGCGGCCCCGGTGCTTCTCCGCAGGCGCCGTTCCAGATTTCTCCTGAAGGCGTCGATCCTTTTCCCGCGCCGCGGATAGCGTGGCTTCGTCCGGCGGCAACGCCGCCCTTGGACGAAAGCCAAAGCACGTTGCTCGCGCAAGTCGCCATTCTCTTCAGAGATGCCGGAGCGATCGTCGAGCCGTTTGCGTTGCCTGCGGAGTTCGAGCAACTGCCGGCGCTCTCCGCTACGCTCTGCGGCGCGGAGGGGGCCGCGAATTTCGGTGATCTGGTCACACGTTTCCCGGACAAGACCAGCGCCCGGCTTCAGGCCCTTGTCGAACGCGGCGCGCCGATTTCCGCGACCGAGTATATTTCCGCCCGCGCCAAGCAGCTTGCGCTGCGCGCCGACTTTACCCGCGCGCTCGCAGGTTTTGACGCTGTTCTCACGACCGCAGCAACTGGCGAAGCGCCGGAAGGATTGTCTGATACCGGCGACCCTGGCCTGTGCGTGCCTTGGACAACTCTCGGGGTTCCGGCGATCGCATTGCCCGCTGGCATCGGGCCGAACGGCCTGCCCATGGGCATCCAGCTTGTCGCGCCATTCGGCGAAAACCTGAAGCTGCTGCGGATCGCCAAATGGTGCGAAACCTCGCTCGCTATCAAGAACGGGGGCCAGCGAAGCGAATAGATGCGGTGGTTGGAAGGCGGTATTCGCTTTTGAGTTTGACTTCAGCGCTCTTAAATCACCGTCGTCGAACGAACGAGCTCTCGGCCGGGAGCAAGTAATCTGATGCTCGTCGGTTGCTACTTTTGCTGAATACGGCTCAGATAATCGATAACAGCGAGGATGCGTGTGCGTACGACGACATCCGGGCTTTGCTCCGGCCCGGCCATCTTCCAGCAAGATGGATCAACATAGTGAGGCAAGTTGACAATGGGATTGAATCGTTCCCCCAAATTGGCATTCTTTCCGCTGCTGTCGCATGCTTTCATTCCATCGGCGATCCAATCGTTTGATCTGGCGCGGTTTTTCACCGTTCATTCCGTATCGTGGGAAACAAAATCAGCGTCGTTGAGATCGTCGAGCGCTCCCGTGATCATCGCGCCGATGCAACATCAGCGAGGCGCGAGATGGCGAAGATGCGGGCGGTCGATGCGGCGGTGCGTATTCTGGAGAAGGAAGGGGTCAATTGCGCGTTCGGCGTTCCCGGCGCGGCGATCAATCCGCTCTATTCGGCGCTGAAGAAGCGCGGCTCAATCCGGCATATCCTTGCGCGCCACGTCGAGGGCGCCTCCCACATGGCGGAGGGCTATACCCGCGCCAAATGCGGCAATATCGGCGTCTGCATCGGCACGTCGGGGCCCGCGGGCACTGATATGATCACCGGGCTTTATTCGGCGATCGCCGATTCCATTCCAATCCTCTGCATTACCGGACAGGCGCCGCGGGCGCGGCTCTACAAGGAAGATTTCCAGGCCATCGATATCGAGTCGATCGCAAAGCCGGTGACGAAATGGGCGGTCACGGTGCGCGAGCCCGGCCTCGTGCCGCGCGTGTTCAGCCAGGCGTTTCACCTGATGCGCTCGGGGCGTCCGGGTCCCGTGCTGATCGATCTGCCGCTCGACGTGCAGCTCGCCGAGATCGAATTCGACGATGAGACCTATGCGCCGCTGCCGGTCTACAAGCCGACCGCGACGCGCGCGCAGATCGAGCGCGCGCTGGAAATGCTGAACATGGCCGAGCGGCCGCTGATCGTGGCCGGCGGCGGCGTTATCAACGCTGATGCATCCGAACTGCTGGTGAACTTCGCGGAGACCATTAACGTGCCGGTGGTGCCGACGCTGATGGGCTGGGGCGCAATTCCCGACGATCACGTGTTGATGGCCGGGATGGTCGGGCTGCAGACCAGCCACCGCTACGGCAATGCCACCATGCTGCAATCGGATTTCGTGCTCGGCATCGGCAACCGCTGGGCCAACCGGCACACCGGCTCGATTGAAACTTACACCAAGGGCCGCACCTTCGTGCATGTCGATATCGAGCCGACGCAGATCGGCCGCGTGTTCAATCCGGACCTTGGGATCGTCTCCGACGCCAAGGCAGCGCTTGAGCTGTTCGTGAGCGTTGCGAAGGAATGGCGGAAAGCCGGAAAGCTCCGCGAGCGGCAGGCGTGGCCGGCCTCATGCCAGGACCGCAAGCGCACGATGCTGCGCAGGAGCCACTTCGACGATCTGCCGATCAAGCCGCAGCGCGTTTATCAGGAGATGAACCGCACCTTCGGCCGCGACACCTGCTACGTCACCGTGATCGGACTGTCGCAGATCGCTGGCGCGCAATTCCTGCGTGTCTATCACCCGCGCAACTGGATCAATGCCGGTCAAGCGGGCCCCTTGGGCTGGACGCTCCCCGCCGCGCTCGGCGTGCGCGCCGCTGATCCGGAGCGCGAAATCGTCGCGCTCTCGGGCGATTATGATTTCCAGTTCCTGATCGAGGAGCTCGCGGTCGGCGCGCAATTCAAATTGCCGTACATCCATGTCGTCGTGAACAATTCCTATCTCGGCCTGATCCGCCAGGCGCAGCGCGGCTTCGACATGGACTACCAGGTGCAATTGTCGTTCGAGAACATCAACGCGCCGGAGATCGGCTCTTACGGCGTCGACCATGTCGCGGTCGCCGAAGGCCTCGGCTGCAAGGCGATCCGAGTCACCGATCCGAATGATGCGCAGGCGGCGTTCGCGACCGCGCGCGAATGGATGGCGAAGTATCGCGTGCCGGTGGTGGTGGAGTTCATCCTCGAGCGTGTCACCAATATCTCGATGGGCACGGAGATCGACAACGTCGTGGAATTCGAGGAACTGCTCGATCTGCCGCTGGACGAGGTGCCGCCGCGCGTTGACGCACGTCAGCCCGGCAAATTGTTGCCCGCCGAGTAAGGAGTTTGATTGTGCCGAAATTTGCTGCCAATCTCACGATGCTGTTCGGGGAATTGCCGTTTCTCGAGCGCTTCGCCGCCGCCAAAGCCGCCGGTTTTAATGGCGTCGAATATCTGTTCCCCTATGACTTCGATAGAGCCGAGCTGCGCGAGCAGCTTGATAAGCACGGGTTGATCCAGGTCCTGCACAATCTCCCCGCCGGCGATTGGGCGGCAGGCGAGCGCGGCATCGCGATCTTTTCCGATCGTGTCGAGGAGTTCCGCGACGGTGTCTTCCGCGCCATTGATTACGCCAAGGCGCTCGATTGCCGGCAATTGAACTGCCTGGTCGGTATCGCACCACGCGACGCCGATCCGCTCGAATTGAACGAGGTGCTAGTCAAGAATCTGCGCTTTGCCGCCAACGCGCTCGCCAAGGAGCAAATCAAGCTCCTGGTCGAGCCGATCAACACGCTCGATATCCCCGGCTTCTTCCTGAACCGCACCGAGCAGGCGGCGCAGCTCATCGCCGACGTGGGCTCGAGCAATCTCTTCATCCAGTATGATATCTACCACATGCAGGTGATGGAGGGTGACATCGGCCGTACCGTGCAAAAACACCTGGCGCGCATCGCGCATATTCAGCTCGCTGACAATCCCGGTCGCAACGAGCCGGGCACCGGTGAGATCAACTACCCCTTCCTGTTCCGTCATCTCGACGCGATTAGTTATCGCGGCTGGGTCGGATGCGAATACAAGCCGCGGACGACGACCGTTGACGGCCTCGGCTGGCACGCGGCGCTCACGCTCGTCACCTGATTTGGAGGGGGAATATCGCAATGGCAAAGATTGGATTCATCGGACTCGGCACCATGGGACGTCCGATGGCGGGTCACCTTCAAGAAGCCGGCCATCGCCTGTTTCTGCATGACGTCGGGCCGATCCCGCCGGAGCTGGTCTCGGGCGGCGGTGTCGTCTGCAAATCGGGCAGGGACGTCGCCCAGGAAGCGGAAGCCGTCATCATCATGGTGCCGGATACGCCGCATGTGGAGGCGGTGCTGTTCGGTCCCGGCGGGGTCGCCGAAGGACTGTCGAAAGGCAAAATCGTCGTCGACATGAGCTCGATCTCGCCGCTTGCGACGAAGGAATTCGCGAAGAAGATCGAGGCGCTCGGCGCAGACTATCTCGATGCGCCGGTGTCCGGTGGCGAGGTTGGCGCCAAGGCGGCGAGCCTGACCATCATGGTGGGCGGGCCGGAGGCTGCGTTCAACACGATGAAGCCGGTGTTCGAGAAGATGGGCAAGAACATCACGCGGGTCGGCGGCAACGGCGACGGGCAAACGACGAAGGTCGCCAACCAGATCATCGTTGCGCTGACGATCGGGGCGGTCGGTGAAGCGTTGCTGTTTGCTTCGAAAGCCGGTGCCGATCCCGCGCTGGTGCGGCAAGCGCTGATGGGCGGCTTCGCGTCGTCGCGGATTCTGGAAGTGCATGGTGATCGCATGGTGAAGCGCAATTTCGATCCGGGCTTTCGTATCGAATTGCATCAGAAGGATCTCAACCTTGCGCTCGAAGGCGCTCGCGCGCTTGGACTTTCGCTGCCGAGCACGGCGATTGCGCAGCAACTGTTCAGTTCCTGCACCGCGCACGGCGGCAAGGCGTGGGATCATTCGGCGATGGTGCGGGCGCTCGAAATGATGGGAAATCACGAGATCGGCGCGGCCTGATACGCAAATCGGGAACCGCCGAATGCCACATCGGTTCTCCGCGGCCGCCATCATGGAACCGGAACAACTATCGTGCAGGATGGTTGAAGGCGCATCGTCAATTCCACTGGAGGAGAATGATGACGAAGCGTGTTGCTATCTCTGTCATTGCCGCGTCGCTGCTTGCGTCCGGCGCGGCGTTCGCGCAATCCACCACGGTGGAAGGCGCGGCGAACGGCGCCCGCGCGGGCGGCGAAATCGCCGGTCCCGTGGGCGAGATTGTCGGCGGCACCGTGGGGGCCGCGGTCGGCGCCGGATTGGAAATTCCGAACGCCGTGATCACCTCGATCCCGCGCGACGAGCCCTCGGTCGTGGTGCGTGAGCGCGTCGTGGTCGGCGAGCCGCTGCCGTCCACCGTCGAATTGCGTACGGTGCCGAGGCATACGGAGTATCGCTACGCCATCGTCAATGACCGCCGGGTGATCGTCGAGCCGCGTACCCGCAGGGTGGTCAAGATCATCGATTAATGAAGACCGACACGCGCCTTGATCCTCGCAGGCGCCTTACCTGCGGGGATTGTCTTGTACGTTTACAACGGCTGCCGCACGCCGAGGCCGAGCATGAAGCGTTCCCTGATCTGCACGGGATCACGGCGGGTCGCGCCGGTGCCGGGCTTGTCGTCGATGCGCACGCCGATCAATGTCGGTCCGTCCGAGGCGAGCGACTGATCGATCAGGCGCTCGAAGTCATCCTCATCGGCGGCCCAGGAGCTGTTCGGAAGACCGCTCGCCACCGCGATGGCGACAAGATCGGAGGCCGCCGCTGCTGGCGTTGGCTGCGCGCCGGTGATCTGGTAGATGCCGTTGTCCATCACGACCATGGTGAGGTTCTTCGGCGCCAGCGTGGCGATCGTCGAGAGAGAGCCGAGCTGCATCAGGAGCGAGCCGTCTCCCTCCAGCGCGAACACGCGCCGCTCGGGTTGCGCCAGCGCCACCCCTAGCGCGATCGGAAATGCGAGCCCCATGCTTCCCAGCATGTAAAAGTTCTGCGGGCGATGGCCGGCGGCCCACAGGTCGAAATTGGTGTTGCCGATGCCGCCGACCACAGCCTCTTCGTTCCTCAGCTTTTCCACAAGGCGCGAGGTGAGATCGAACCGGTTCATCACCTTGGTGTTGCGGGTAGTCGTCTTGCTTGGCGTGTTCATGGGACCGCTCACTTGTCAAAGACCTTGCCGCCGGTGAGCAGCGGCGAGAGGATCAGCGCCACCGGCGCCTGCGTGGTGACGGCCTGCTTGATCGAGCGGTCGACGATGAACTCGAACTCGTCGAGCCGGGTTGCCGTGTGATGCTCCATCGCAAGCGAGTCGAGCACCGGCCGCATGGTGCGGCAGACCAGCGCCTGACCATAGTTGAATTCGCCGAGCGTGCCGCGCTCGGAGACGAACATGATCACTGGGATCTGGTAGGGGATCGCGAGCGAGGCGAGGGCATTCGCAAGCGTCGCAAAACCGGAGGTCTGCATCAGCACCGCACCGCGCACGCCGCCCATCCAGGCACCGGAGACGATTCCGACCGCTTCCTCCTCGCGCGCGGTGGGAAACGTCGTGAAGAAGGGATCGGCGTGCAGGTTCTTGATCAGCGGCGTCAGCACGCGATCCGGCACATAGGGCACGAGGCGAACCTCGTTTCGCTTGAGCGTCTGCAGCACGATGCCGTGCCAGCTCTTCTCGGCTGCGGTCTTGAGCGAGCTTTCATCCTCCGCGAGCGCCATCCTTGCTCTCCCTCACATCCCGCGACGCTGCGGCCGCTTTCTTGCGGCAAAACTTCACCCGACCGGCGCGATTGTCAACATGTCGCAGTCGCAACGTGACCTGCGGTTTCCGCTGGTGCGGACACCGGTCCGCCGTGCGATACAGACGGCAACGACAATAAGACGAGAGCAGTGGGAGGAATGTCATGGCCACCCGGTTCAGGCGGGCCGCCATTGCGGCGGTTATGTCCTCCACGGCCGTTTCCAGCCAGGCCCCTTCATATTCCAGGACCCGAACTGAAAGTTGCAGAAGGACATGACCGTCAACAACAAGCGCGTCTTCTACGTCAAATATCTCGCCCACAACATCTATGCGGAAATCCTCAAGGGCCGCCCCGACGTGCGGCTGGACCGGCTGGAGAATGAGAGCCCCGATGAGGTCGCGGCACCCATCCTCGAAGCGGCGCATGCCTACCAGATCGGCGCGGCGCGCGACGAGCTGGCCAGGCACTTCCATGTCGACCAGGATCTGCTTCGCCGCACGCCGAACCTCCTGATCGTCTCCTCCAACGGTGCGGGTTTCGATCCCGTCGACGTCGACGCCTGCACCGCGGCGGGCGTGCTGGTGGTCAATCAATCCGGCGGCAACGCCAATTCCGTCGCCGAGCACGCGCTGGGGATGCTGCTCACTTTGTCGAAGCGGATCATCGAATCCGACCGCGTGCTGCGGCGCCAGCGGGACGTCAACCGCAACGCGCTGATCGGCAACGAGGCGCAGGGCAAGACCATCGGCATCATCGGTCTCGGCAATGTCGGCCGCCGGATCGCCGAGCTCTGCAGGGGGCTGCTGCACATGAAGGTGATCGCCTACGATCCCTATCTGACCGCCGAGGAGATGGGCAAGCGGGGAGGCGAGAAGGTCGAGCTGGACGAGCTCCTGCGCCGTGCCGATTATGTCTCGGTCAGTTGCCCGCTGACGAAGGAGAGCCGCGGCATGATCGGCGGGCGCGAATTCGCGCTGATGCAGCCGCACGCGTTCTTCATCACCACCGCGCGCGGCTTCATCCACGACGAGGACGCGCTGGAGGACGCGCTGCGCAACAAGCGCATCGCCGGCGCCGGCCTCGACGTCTGGGCCAAGGAACCGCCGCCGCCGGAGCATCCGCTGCTGCAGTTCGACAATGTGCTTGCCAGTCCGCATACGGCCGGCGTCACCGTGGAGGCGCGCGAGAACATGGGTCGGATCGCCGCCGAACAGGTCCTGGACGCGCTCGACGGCAGGCGGCCGCTGCGGATCATCAATCCCGAAGTCTGGCCGGTTTACGCCAGGCGGTTTGAACGGACGTTCGGGTTTGCGCCGAAATAGGGACATGCTGATTTTGGTCAAATCCACTGCCGAATGCACAGGCAGCGGAAGACGTGGAACCGCGCCGGATCGAGGTTGCCGGCGTGCCGTTCGCCGGCGCGCAGGATCGCGGCACGATTGGCGGCCATCGGGCTTGATTTCCCTCAAATCTTTTTTCCAGGATGCTAGTATCCAAATTCCGACGCTACCCGTGTAGCAGGAGGCTCCCATGTCCCGATTTGTCGTTAGCTTCATGAAGGACGTGCTTGGTGACAATGGTCGCGAACGGGAGGTTTGCCAGAGTTCGCTGGAGATTAATGCCTCGAACGAAGGTCAAGCCGCGGAAATGGCCAAGCAGAAATTCTGCGAGGCGCAGGCGCTGTGTGACTGGTCGCTGCACGCTGACCGCATTCGGATCGACTCGGCAGATTTCCCGCATAGTCATTCGCTCGGTTGAGGTCAGCTCAGGCGCCGCAACGTCCCCGAAGGACTCTCGCCGAACTTTGCGCGATAAGCACTTGCCATCCGGCTCAGATGGGTGAAGCCAAGATCGAAGGCGATGTCGACGACGCGCTCGTCCGGCCGCGCGTCTTTCAGCCGGCTATTGAGCCGGGCGAGCCGGATGTCCTGCAGCATCGCTGAAACGGTCGTCCCGAAATGACGGCGAAAGCCGAGCTGTAATGCGCGAATGCCGATGCCCGCGGCATCGGCAAGCTGCATGAGATCGAGCGGCTCATCGGCCTGGGCCTCCAGCCAGGCGCGTGCCCGCTTCAGCGCTGCCGGCTGTGTCTCGACGCGGCCTTTGAAGACGGCGATCGCCCGGCTCAAACTATGATGCTGGCCGTTGAGCAGCGCGCTCAGCAATCGTTGCCGCCAATCGGCTGCCGCCAGGGGTGAAAGGCGTTTTACCGGACCAAGACGCTCGGCGAGACCGACGAGATCGCAGATTTCTGCCTGAAGCGCACGTCCAAACGGAGCGGTGAGGTCGACCGATGGATCGAACTCCACCGCTCTCGTGGACGTTCCCGCCAGCGCAGCCGCGCGATGTTCCACCAGCTTTCGGTCGAGCAGCAGGATGAGCTGGGCGCAATCCTGTCGCCACGTCATCTGCGTCGGCATGGTCGGCGACAGCAGCGATGCCGCAGCGCCACGCGCAGTCAACACCTCGCGCGCCGCTGTCCGTATCTCCGCGCAACCCTGCAGCGGGATCTGCAACAGGAAAAACCGATCGAGACAGCCGGGATCGATCGAGACCGATCCGCCATAGGCGACATAGTTCACCGAAAACCCGTCGAAGGCTGCGCAGTTGTGCTGGGCGCTGAAGTCGTTCTCGAAATGGCCGATCGGCTTCAATTCATGCGGGCAGAAAATCCGTCCGATCGCCTCGGCGGCGTCATCGACACTGGCGGTCGAGACGCGGGCGAAATCCGCAAGCCGCATGTTGGCCAAGGCACCTGCATTCATCGCAACCGCCGCGGAGTTGCTTGAGGTTTAAAATATCGGGAGCCTAATGCATCTCTCGGTGCGGGGAAACGCGGTTTCGGCGCGCAGCGTGCCCGATCGTTATGCGGGCCCTTGCCGTGCGCTTGGGCTACGGCAGCTCTTCCTGCAGCGCAACATGAGCGTCGGGGCCGCGGGATTCGTTTATCGGCTAGACAAGCTGCCACTCCGACGACAGCCTCACGGGCGCGGTGCAGTCCAGACAGGGAGGTGGCGGAATGGGTGCGCTCGAGAAAGGCATTACGCGGAACGGCACGGGTTACGGCGGCAAGACCTGGAATATTCTGGGCCAGGTCTATTTTCCCAAGGCGGTCACCGACTCGACCTTCGCATTCGAGACCAACAGCGATCCCGGCCAGTACGTGCCGGTGCACATCCATCCGACCCAGGACGAGTTCATCCTGGTGCAGGAGGGCACGCTCGACCTCAAGCTGGACGGCGTCTGGGTGAAGGCGGAGGCCGGCGACCTCGTGCGCATGCCACGCGGCATCCCCCACGGCTATTTCAACAAGTCGGACAAGCCGGCGCGCGCTCTGTTCTGGGTCTCGCCGATGCAGAAGCTCGAGGCGCTGTTCGACAAACTGCACAATCTGCAGGATCCGGCCGAGGTGGTGCGCATTTCCGCCGAGCACGAGGTGAATTTTCTGCCGCCGGAAGCCAACGACTGACCTTGTCCCGGTAACGGGTCCAGCAGCGGAGGCAGTGGAATTGCCGGGATCGTGTCCGGCGATGACAATGGCGTGCGCGTACACTCGAACGGGATGGTGATTTTCCGGAGCATCCACATGGTCAAGCAGAAGCATGTTTGCATCATCGGCGCCGGCGTTTCCGGGCTTGCCGCAGCCAAGGCGTTTTCCGAACGAGGACACAGGGTGACCATCGTCGAGCGCAGCGGCGATCTCGGCGGCGTCTGGGAGCCGGCGCGGTCCTATCCGGAGGTCCAGACCCAGAGCCCGAAGGATCTCTATCGCTACACCGACAAGGCGATGCCGAACTCCTATCCGGAGTGGCCGAAGGGACCGCAGGTCTACGCATATTTGCGCGACTACGCGCACGAGCATGGGCTCGACGATGCCCTGCGCTTCAACATCACTGTCGTGGCGATGGATCGCCGCGCCGATGGCAAGCCGGGCTGGACCCTCACACTTCGCACCAGGGACGGCAGCGTGACCCCTGAGGATTTCGATTTCGTCGCAGTCTGCACCGGCCAGTTCAACGAGCCGCAAACCCTCAGCCTTCCCGGCGAGGATGCGTTCAAGGCGCAGGGCGGCAAGGTCCTGCACTCTTCGCAATACAACGACGCGGCAATGGCCAAGGGGCGTAGGGTGGTGGTGCTCGGCGGCTCGAAATCGGCGACCGACATTGCTGTCAACGCTGTCAATTCGGGCGCTGCCGAAGTCACCATCGTCTATCGCGAGCCGGTGTGGCGCATTCCCTATTTCGTCGGCGGCTTGGTCAACTTCAAGCGCATCCTCTATATCCGCGCCCAGGAAGAGATGTTCCCGGGCTGGGGCATCGGCCCGCTGTCGCGGCTCGCGCATGTGCTGGCCAGGCCGCTGGTGTGGGCGAACTGGCGCGGGCTCGAGAGCCTTCTGAAGGTCCAGCTCAAGCTGAAGCAATGCGACATGGTGCCGAAGCAGCCGATCGAGGACGGCGTCAATTGTTCGGTGCCGATCGCAACGCCCGGCTTCTATCCGATGGTGGCCGATGGCCGCATCAAGGCGATCCGCGGCACCTTCGATCATTATGATGGCGACAGCATCGTGATGAGCGGGGGCGAGCGGGTGGCGGCCGATGTGGCGGTGCTTGCGATCGGCTACAAGCTTGGCGTTCCGTTCCTTGCCGAAAGCTATCGCAGCAAGCTGGTCGAGCCGGACGGGCAGTATCGGCTCTATCGCCTGATCGCCAATCCGGATCTGCCGGATATGGGGTTCGTCGGATTCAATTCCAGCTTCGCCACGGTGCTTTGCGCCGAGCTGGCCGCCAATTGGCTGGTGCGCTACGCCGACGGCCAGCTTGCGCGCCAGCCGACCGCCGCGGAGATGAAGGAGAACATCGCGATGATGCTTCACTTCAAACGTGTCGAACGGCCGGCAGCGGGCGTCTATGGCGGGCTTTGCGTTGCGCCCTATCATTACCGTCACTTCGACGAGTTGCTGGCGGATATCGGTACGACCGTCCGCCGGCGCAATCCGCTCGCCGAAAAATTCACGCCGCCGGATGCCGATGCCTATGCGCGCTTCCTTGCTTCAGCACCGGACTATCACGCGGTGGCATAAGGACGGGCAGGCTCCTCGCTCGGTGATGTCCGGCCGGGCACGGCGGCGAGCAGCTCGCGCGTGTAGGGATGCTCGGGCGCCGCGAACAGCGCGGCCGCAGGCCTGAGCTCCACGATCTCGCCCCGTTGCATCACCGCGATGCGGTCGCAGATTTGCGCGGCGACGCGCAGATCGTGGGTGATGAACAGCATTGATAGCCCGAGCCGCGCCTTGAGGTCTTCGAGCAGATTGAGAACCTGCGCCTGCACGGAGACATCGAGCGCGGAGACCGCTTCGTCTGCGACCAGGATTTCGGGCTCGAGCGCCAGCGCGCGGGCGATGCCGATGCGCTGGCGCTGGCCGCCGGAGAATTCGTGCGGAAAACGCTCCATCGCATTGGCATTGAGGCCGACCATGCCGAGCAGATCGCGAGCGCGCTGCCGCGCCGCATCAGGATCGGTGCCATGTGCGATCGGCCCATCCGCGATGATGTTGCCGACCTTGCGGCGCGGATTGAGCGAGGCAAAGGGATCCTGGAAGATCATCTGGATGCGGCTCCGCTCCTTGCGCAGCTCCTTGCCGCTGATCGCGGTGAAGTCGGTATCGCCGAGGCGGACCGTGCCCTGGTCCGGTTCGATCAGGCGCATGACAAGGCGCGCGACCGAGGATTTTCCGGAACCGGATTCCCCGACCAGGCCGAGCGTCTCGCCCTGCAGGATGTTGAAGTTGATGGCTTTGGCTGCCTGCACGCGGCGCTCCGGCTGGAACCAGCCGCCACCGGAGACATAGGTCTTGTCAAGGCCGATCACCTCGACTGCCTTGGGACGGTCGACGAGGGGAGCGCGTTGCGGAGGTTCCATCGATGGCACTGCGGCGAGCAGTGCGCGTGTGTAGGGATGCTGCGGACGTTGCAGCACGTCATCGGCCGAACCCTGTTCGACCACCTTGCCGTGCTGAAGCACGACCACGCGGTCGGCGATATCTGCGACGACGCCGAAATCATGGGTGATGAACATCACCGCCATGTTGCGGCGGCGCTGCAGGTCGCGGATCAGTTTCAAAATCTGCGCCTGCGTGGTGACGTCGAGCGCGGTGGTCGGTTCGTCCGCGACCAGCACCGCCGGCTCGAGCGCGAGCGCCATCGCGATCATCGCGCGCTGGCGCTGGCCGCCGGACAATTGGTGCGGATAGGCGCGCACGGTGCGTTCGGGGTCGGGCAGGCCGACCTCGCGCAAGAGGTTGAGCGCCTTCTGCCGGCGCTGCTTCGGCGTCAGCAGATTGTGCGCCTCGAACATCTCGGCGATCTGGTCGCCGATCCGCATCAAGGGATTGAGCGCCGTCATCGGCTCCTGGAACACCATGGCGATGTGCCGGCCGCGCAGGCCGAGCCATTGGTCGTCGTCGAGCCGCAGCAGGTTCTGCCTCTCGAACAGGATCTCGCCGGCCTCGCGGCCGATCGTGTCGGGAAGGAGGCCCATCAACGCGTGGGCGCACATCGATTTGCCGGAGCCGGACTCGCCGACCACGCAAAGGATCTTGCCGGGGACGAGATCAAGCGACACGCCGTCGACAGCGTAGGCGCGGTCGGCGCCGGGCGGCAGTGCCAGCTTGAGGTCCTTGATGACGACGACGGCTTTGCTCTCGGACATTGCTCAGCGCCCATCCTTGTTGAGGCGCGGATTGAGCGCGTCGTTGAGGCCTTCGCCGATCAGGTTCAGCGCCAGCACCGAAACCAGGATGGCGATGCCGGGAAACACCGTGATCCACCAGGCCTGCCGGATCACGGTGCGGCCGGCGCCGACCATGTAGCCCCACGACATCAAATTGGGATCGCCGAGGCCGAGGAACGAGAGCGAGGACTCCAGCAGGATTGCGGTCGCCACCATCAGCGAGGCCAGCACGATGACGGGCGAAAGCGCGTTGGGCAGGATCTCGCGCCAGATGATCCAGCTATGGGTCTGGCCGGTGACGATCGCGGCCTGGACATATTCGCGGGTGCGCAGCGACAGCACTTCGCCGCGCACTAGCCGCGCCACCGGCGGCCAGCTTACGATCGCGATCGCCAGCACGATCGAAACGATCGATGGTTGCATGATCGCCACCAGCACGATCGCGAGCGCAAAGCTGGGCACGGTCTGGAAGAATTCGGTGAAGCGCATCAGGGCATCGCCGATCCGGCCGCCGAAATAGCCGGCGAGGGCGCCGACAGGAATACCGACGGCAAGCGCAGCGAGCGTCGAGACCAGACCGACCAATAGCGAGACACGGGCGCCATAGATGATGCCCGCGAACACATCGCGGCCGAGCGCGTCGGTACCGAGCGGCAGGCCTGATGTCGTGAACGGCGGCAGGAACGGCCGCTGCACCATGCGCCAGGGTGAATTCGGGAAGATCATCGGCCCGAACAGCGCGACCGCGATCGCGATCAGGAGAATGATCGAGCCGATCAATCCGCCGGGATTGCGCAGCAATAGCTTCCAGAACCGCTTCATGCCGCAACCTCGATGCGCGGATCGACCGAGCGGTAGATCAGATCGGTGATCAGGTTGAACGCCAGCACCATCGCCGAGCAGACGACGAAGACGCCGAGCAAGAGGTTATAGTCGCGCTGCAGTAGCGCCTCGTACATCAGCCGGCCGATGCCGGGCCAGGCAAACACGGTCTCGGTCAGCACGGCGCCACCGACCAGCGTGCCCGCCTGCAGGCCCGCAAGTGTCACCACCGGCAGCAATGCGTTGCGCAGGACGTGGCGGCGCTGGATCACCGCGTCACGCAAGCCCTTGGCGCGCGCGGTCTTGACGAAATCGAGCCGCTTCACCTCCAGCATCGAGGCGCGCGTCATGCGGGTGTATGTGGCCATGAAGAACAGGCCGATCGTCATCGCTGGCAGGATCAGGTGCGCACCGACGTCGAGCACATGAGCGAAACCGGTGTAGTTGGCGCCCACCGTCTCGTAGCCGAAGCTCGGCAGCCAATCCATCGCAACCGAGAACAACAGGATCGCCATCAGCGCCACCCAGAACAGCGGCGTGGCGTAGAAGATCAGCGCCATTATCGTGATCGCGGTATCGGCCCAACTGCCTGCGCGGCGCGCTGCCAAGGTTCCGAACAGCACGCCTGATAGCAGCGAGATCGCAAACGCCGTGCCGGTCAGCAGCAGCGTTGCCGGTAGTCGCTCCAGGATTAATTGCGACACCGGCGCTTGCTGGCGGAAGGAGAAACCGAGGTCCAGGGTGGCGATGCCCTTCACATATCGATAGAGCTGCACGGGCAATGGCTGGTCGAGCCCGAATTTCTCGCGGAGCTGCGCGACGAAGAGTTGATCGCTGGCGCCGGCTTCGCCGGCCATCACCACCGCGGGGTCGCCGGGCGCCAGGCGGATCAGGAAGAAGTTCAAGACGACGATCGCAAGCAGCACGACGATCGCCTTCATAATTCGTTGCGCGATGAATCCGAGCATCGGAACCTTTCAGCTCGTTCGGGAGATGACACAGCCGTGTGCCAAGGAGGCGGTCATCGCTGTCGATTCAACGGGTCTGACCTGGAGGGGCAAGGTTAAACTCTCGGCAGTCGGCGCTTAAGGAATGAACAGCCGCATGGAGATCCTTTTCGCGACCGGGGCGCTTTGCGATTCCAGCGGTTCTATGCAAGGGATGTTCCTGTCGCCAATGATGGGAGCCTGTTTGTGAAGGCCGTCTATACCGAACTGCATCGCAGCCATGATCCGCAATTCTTCCTGGTCCGCGGCGTCGTCAAGCGCACCACCGAACAGCCCGAGCGCGCCGACCGCCTGCTGGCAGGGCTGAAGGCGGGCAAGCATCAACTGGTCGAGCCGACCGTGTTCGGGCAGGGGCCGCGGGCGCGGGTGCACAGCGCCGAATATCTGAGCTTCCTCGCGGAAGCCTGGGACGCCTGGTCGGCGCTCGGCGATTCCGGTTCCGAGATGATTGCCAACATCCATCCGGTGCGCAACGCCGCCACCTATCCGACCCATATCGTCGGCCGGCTCGGCTGGCACACGGCGGACACCGCTGCGCCGATCGGGCCGGGCACCTGGGCCGCCGCTTGTGCTGCGACCGACGTCGCAGCGACCGCCGCGCAGATGGTGTTGGAGGGCGAAGACGCCGTCTACGCGCTGTGCCGTCCGCCCGGTCATCATGCCTATCGCGATATCGCCGGCGGCTTCTGCTTCCTCAACAACAGTGCGGTTGCGGCAGCGCATCTGCGGCTGAAACATGAGCGCGTCGCCATCCTCGACGTCGATGTCCATCACGGCAATGGCACGCAGGGCATTTTCTACGAGCGGGCCGATGTGCTGACAGTGTCGATCCATGCGGATCCGGCCTCGTTCTATCCGTTTGTCTGGGGTTATGCGCATGAGCGCGGCGCGGGTCCCGGGCTCGGCACCAATCTCAACATCCCGCTGCCGATCGGAACCGGCGACGACGGCTACCTCGCGGCACTTGCGACGGCGCAGAAGACGATCGAGGCCTTCGCGCCCGGCGCGCTTGTCATTGCCCTCGGTCTCGATGCCTCCGAGCACGATCCGCTGGCCGGGCTTGCCGTCACCACGGAAGGATTCCGCCGCATCGGCGCCGCGATCGCGCGGATCGGCCTGCCCACCGTGCTCGTGCAGGAAGGCGGCTATCTCTCCGACATCCTCGGCGACAATCTGACCGCGGTGCTCGGCGGGTTTGAAGCGGCGAGGTGAGGGAAGTGCCGTAGGGAGGGCAAAGCGAAGCGTGCCCACCATCAAGCATCGCGCTCGTGACGGTGGGCACGCTTGCGCCTGTGCTTGTTCGAGCACCGGTGAATGTGGTCCGCTTTGCCCACCCTACGGCACCTGCGCGCTCGGCATGCTCTCTCGACGTCATTGCGAGCGAAGCGAAGCAATCCATAGCGCGGCAAGCGGAGGCATGGATTGCTTCGGTGCGCTCGCATGACGGAGGCCGTCATTCCGGGGCGATGCGTTAGCATCGAGCCCGGAATCGATCCAACCGCAGAGTAGGCCGCCTAATGGATTCCGCGTTCGCGCTTTGCGCGCCCCGGAATGACGAGGAGAGATATCTCTAAACTAGCGGCCTCTTTCCGCCGCCTTGATCGCGAGTGATAGGCTCAGCTTGATCTGCGCGACCATGTCGTCGAGCAGTTCTTCGCGCGTGGTTTCGGCGAGCTGGCCGGTGAGCAGGCCTTGCTCGGCGAGCATGACGACGCCGTGCAGCGCGGCCCAGATCTGCAGCGCGTGGCGCTCGCGCAGGAGGGCGACCGCCGGCGACTCCAGCGCTTCGAGAAGCAGGCCGAATGTCTCCATCGCAGCGCTGTGCAGCTCGCTGTCCTTTGGCGAGCAGGCCATCACGCGCGAGGCGAACATCAGGCGGTAGATGCCGTGGCGGCGCTGGCCGAAGGCGAGGGCGGCTTGCGCGAAGCGCGAGATTTTTGTCCGCTTCGACGGTCCGTCGATGGCGTCGCGCAGCATCGTGTTGAATTGGCGAAACGCTTCCGCCGCGACGGCCGTCAGCAGCGCCTCGCGGTCGGCGAAATGCCGATAGGGTGCGGGCTGCGAGACGCGGAGCTTCTTGGCGAGGGCGCTGATGCTGATGGCTTCGGGGCCGCCGAGTTCCGCTTCCCGCAGTGCAGCGTGCACCAGGGCGTCGCGGAGATCGCCATGGTGATAGGCATTCTGCGGCTTGCGGGCGAGGCGTGTTCCCATCCTAATGTGATAGGCTATAACTTTTCGCTTGACAGCACAACCGGACCGCGAATGTAATAGCTCTAATTTGAGACGTGGCCGAAGCAAGCCGCGTCCGCCGAGAAGCAGAGGAAACGCCAGTCCGCGCGTCGAGCCACGGGCATCGATGCTGCGCGCGGCACAGGGAAGCGCCCATGTCCGGAAAGCTGAAGATTCACGTCGACCAGGACAGGTGCCAGGGACACGCGCGCTGCAAGGCCCTCGCGCCCGAACTGTTCGACCTCGACGAATACGGCAATGCGCATGAGCACGGCGAAGGCCGTGTGCCTGAAGGCCTCGAGGACAAGGCCTATCTCGCCCAGACCAACTGCCCCGAATTCGCGATCGAAGTCATCGAGGAGTGAGGCGCGCGGTCGAACCGCACCTTCATCCACACTTGATCTGAACGAACACAGCGGAAGGAAACTGCCGATGTCCGATTCCGTCAGCATGATGCCCGAACACCCGCCGGTGACCGACTGGATCCGTGATTTCGACCACACCGATCCGGCCTGGACCGAGAATCCATTTCCGATCTGGGAGCAGTTGCGTGCGGCCTCGCCGGTCGTTCACACCGAGCGCTTCCTCGGCTGCTATATGCCGACCACCTATGAGGCGGTAAAGCAGGTCGCCTACGACACCGAGCATTTTTCGTCTCGTCGCATCATTGTGCGCGACGTGCGGCCGGAGGTCACGCAGCCGGCGCCGCCGATCACCTCCGATCCACCCGAACATAAGCCGGCCAAGCAGTTGCTGCTGCCGCCGTTCACGCCCGACGCGATGAAGAAGCTCGAGCCCCGGGTCCGCGCGATCTGCAACGAGCTGATCGACGAGTTCATCGATGACGGAAAATGCGACGCCGCCGAGCGCTACACGAAGCATATTCCGGTGCGCGCCATCGCCCATATGCTGGGTATACCCGAGAAGGATGGCGACCTCTTCATCAAGTGGATCCACGAAATCCTCGAGCTCGGCATCAAGGATCAGGACATCTTGATGCGCGCGCTCCACGAGATGAGTGCGTATTTCGCGGGCCATATCGCCGAACGCAAGGGCAAGCCGACCGACGATCTGATCACGACGCTGATGAACGCGCGCGACAAGGACGGCAAGCCGTTGTCGGACGCCCATGTGCTTGGCTCGCTGCGACTGCTCCTGGTCGCCGGCATCGATACCACCTGGAGCGCGATCGGCTCCTCGCTCTGGCACCTCGCGAAGACGCCCGCGGATCGCGAGCGGCTGGTTGCTCAGCCGGAATTGTTGCCGACTGCGATCGAGGAGTTCCTGCGCGCCTATTCCCCGGTGACGATGGCGCGCGAAGTGGTGAAGGAGACCACGGTCAGCGGCTGCCCCGTCAAGCCCGGCAACATGGTGCTGTTGTCCTTCCCCGCCGCCAATCGCGACCCTGCGATGTTCGCGGACGCCGACAAGGTCGTGATCGATCGCAAGGAGAATCGTCACGCCGCCTTCGGCCTCGGCATCCATCGCTGCGTCGGCTCGAACCTCGCACGCATGGAGATGATGGTCGCGATCGAGGAATGGCTGAAGCGGATTCCCGACTTCCGGCTCGATCCGGCCGGCAAGGTGGCGTGGTCGGAAGGCACCGTCCGCGGCCCCCGCGCGCTGCCGCTCTTGTTCGGGGCGGGTTAACGACTGCGTAGCCCGGGTGGAGCGCAAGCGTAACCCGGGACACCTCCATCTACGTCTACTGGAGTGCCCCCCAAAAGTGAGACACGGGAAATTAGGGACAGTTCTCTAACGGAGAACGTATGCCCAACAAATCTC